>CAZQHJ010000030.1:0-19378 GCA_964593225.1 uncultured Thiotrichales bacterium | reverse complement strand
ACCCGCTGGTGTTCGGTCTGTAATACCTCCAGGGAATCGGGTTCGATGGGCAGTTTCAACAGGTAGATGGCGAGATCCACGGCCAGCCGACCGATGGTTTTCTTGCTCCGGATCTTGTTCCCAAGCAGGAGCTTGGGAACAAGCGAATGGTTTTCTTAGGCGCGAGTCCCCCGCCGTTTCGCTTTGATATCAGCTACCCGCCGATTACGATTGTTGGGTGAGTAATTTATCGTATTGCGCATGAGTACCGATCCAGATCCACAAAAGGCCACCCTCGATTGGAGTCGCGATTGCACGATAATGTGCGCCGACTCTGGTAGACCAAACTTTACCAACTTTCTTGAACTGCAACGATGGGTGAGAAGGGTTTTCCTTCAGAAATCGGAAGTTCTTGTCGGCAAGATGCCGAATATCCGGTGGAAGTTGTTTGTAACAATCCCAAAAACTCGAAGCGCTCTTAATGGTTCACAAGTCTCTCGTTCTTCCTGCCTTATGTTCCGCAAGGGCCGCGTTAATCAAACAATCAAGCCTCCCAGCATTGGAATCCGCTTCAAGTTCCCTGCCCCAACGCAAATGATCAAACTCGATAAACCATTCACGAAACCTGGAAAATGAATGATTATCCAGTTGTTCAATCCGAGTTTCGAGAAACTCTACATCATTCTCAATATTGGCGGTATGTGACATAAGCGCTCCTTTCATCAAAAAAATTTACCGTTCATTCTATTTCTGTTCGTTCCGTTCCAAGCCGTGTTGGTAGTGTAGCTGGGATCAAGCGTAGCAAGCCCAAATTCGGTTCGTTATAAAATAACCATGCGCCCAAACATGGAATAGGCGGTCATGGGGCGCGGGCGCACCCAAGTGCGAGCCCCCGGTATTCTATTTGAGGACTTACTCCGGTTCTGGCTTGTTCCGGGGGCTCGCTTCGCTCGAACCCAGCCATGCATTCCCACGCAGAGCGTGGGAACGAGAAAAACGAGCGAATTATTACGGACGAGAATTAACGGGCACCTCATCCATAAAATAGAACGTTCTGTCTTCCTCTTGAAGCTGGGTCACTGGCTTGCTTTGGCAACCAACGCTGGAACCATCGTGTCCAGCCCTATCGTAGTACGAGCCATCGGCGTTGAATCTTACGTAACGATATTCATTAGGGTATACCTGCACGTAATACGCTAAATCGGTAGAGTCACCAATTGGATTAGCATGTAGGATAAACAGAGCATCCCATTCAGAACCACAATTAATCGCATGTGGCCAATACGTTTCAGCGTTAGCCCTGGTAGGTAGACTGCTGAAAATGAGTATTGTTGCGAATAGCATGACCGTTGTCTTCTTCATAATCATATCTCCTAATTGAGTTGGTGTTTCCCCGTTTCCCGCGCGCCATCCCCGCTCCCCCTTGCCTTTCCGGGTCCGCGCGGGTAGGAAGAGACCCCCATTATCCGATCTCCGCCTTCCGCCGTCTCAATCGATCTTACCGTCTAATTGATCTTGATGTAGTAGCGCGTAGCGCGTAGGTTGGGGTGAGGAACGAACCCCAACATGGGTATCGGAAACATCGGTCCATCCGGGTTTATGTTGGGGTTCGCTTCGCTCACCCCAACCTACCTGGGCTTGTCTGGTTCCCCCGCGCCGGCGTGGGAACCCATTGGCGGCGCGCCATCCCCGCTCTCCCTTGCCTTTCCGGGTCCGCGCGGGCAGGAAGAGACCCCCATTATCCGGCCTCAATTGATTTTAACATAGTAGTAGACAGCGACATTCTTCGGTCGGGTCTCGCCGGGGGGATTGGTCACCGTGTCACGATGACCAACTTGCCCAAGGTCTCCCCCAAACCATACATTTTTGATATCTCCGCCATCTTCCGCATCCTTTCTTCCCTCATGAGGGTGCGCGCCATGACCCTGGAATTGATGCTTATGCCAACCGACATTATGCCCCTGGAACCCGCCGGCTTCGGTTCTCGCCACCAGCTTGTCGTCTATCTTTTCACCGGGGTCCTTCTGTTTCTTATCCACAACCCCGGTCCATTTACCCTCCTCGGGGTCGAAGCGGTTGAGCCCCCTTAAAAACACCCCGCGCAGATCCGGGGCCTTGTCCTTTCCCCATAGTTTGGCGAGCTTCGAATCGGCAATGCCTCGCCCGTCGCAGGGCGCCCACCGGCTCTCCTTGGCGTGGTAGTCCTCCCGGTCGTCCATGAGCTCCACATATTTCTCCCAGGGCAGGATGGAGTGGACGATGGTGCCCACGGGCGTCTTGTCCATGGGCTGGTCATTGGTGACCCGCAGCGCCACGCCCTGGCGCCCTTCGATGTCCATGACGATGTTGATATCGGTGTCCGGGTCGGTGCGCTTGAATTGCTGGGTGATGCCGGTATGGCGGGAAAGGATGGTGTGACGCGCAATGACGGTGGGGGTGTGGACTTCGCCGCCGCCGGTGACGGTGAGGGCGGTGACGATGACCGCGTTGGGATCGGTTTTCCTTTCGGGGGAATAGGTGAAGGTGATGGAGAAGATGGCGTTCTCCTGGCCGGTAATCCGGTAGGCGACGCCGTTTTGCCTGCCCTCGGTGCCTTCCGATCTTGGGTCGATGAGCCGCTCGCGGGCATCCGGGGCGATGGCCCGGGATCCGGCGGAGGCGTCGTCGGCGAGGCCGGGGGTTGTGTATCCGGCGGCAAGGAGGAGGAGGGTAAGGAGTAGCGGGATTTTTTTCATGATTGTATTCCTCGTTCACGCGGCAGCGCGTGAAGACTGGAGAGAAAGATGCGGTTTTGTTTCGATTCGGTTCCGGGCCCCTGGAATTCGGGCGGGGCCCGACTGAATTTAGTTTTGTCTCGCCCGAATTCAGGCGGGGGTCAACCGAATTCGGGCGGGGCCGGACTGAATTGGGTTCCGGGCCGACGGAATTCAGGCGGGCCAAAATGAAATTCGGTTTCGGTCCGCCCGAGTATGTTGGACTATGTTGTCCGAATTGACGCGGATCGCCCATTGATTCTACCATACCGAATCGATGGCGTACGCCGCGATTTAAGTCAATAAAAATAGAAATTTGTACACTGGCACAGGATTTTTGTTTTTCCCATGCGTAACTATTAGGGAGGAATGATTATGGCGCGTTTTCCCGATGACGAATCCAAGATTCTGGAACTGGCCAAGAATATGGTCCGGGGTCTGACCGACCCCAGTGCCCTCTATCCCGATCCGCCCACGCCCCCCCTGGATTTGGACACCAAGGTCGACGCCTACGAGCAGGCCAAGGAAGACATCGCGGCCCTCCAGGCGGCGTTGAAGGTGGCCTTCGACGCCAAGGAGACCATCGTTACGGACCTGACGGATCAGGTCAAACGGAACCTGCGCTACGCGGGAAACACGGTGGGCGACGACGACGCCAAGTTGAGCCTCATCGGCTGGGGCGCCCGCCGGCCGCCGACGGCCCTGGAGGCCCCGGGTCAGGCGGGTAGCCTGAAGGCGACGGAGCAGGGCGGGGGCGAGGAGGACTGGGCGCTGGTGAAGACGACGCTGGATACGGAGGTGACCCTGACGGGACAGACGCGCGGGAAGGAATTGGAGTACCGGGTGGTGGCCATGAACCGGGCCGGCCAGGGGGGAGAGAGCAATACGGTGGCGGCGGTGCTTTAGAGGGGTTAAAGGGTGAGGTTCGACAAGGAAGGCCCAATCGCGGGCATGGCCCGCGATTCCGGGGCGCTGGCGTGGCCCCCGTTCCACGTCGCGCTGTTCGGCGCCCAATAAGGGGGGTCCACTTCCAAAAATTGCCATGGTATACCACAGCGGTTACTATATTCAGGGCACTCCATGCATGACTCGCCATGGGCGGGCCCAATCGCGGGCATGGCCCGCTCCTACTACCGGATAGGGCGTTCCTTGTAGGAGCGGGCCGTGCCCGGGATTCTCGGTAGTAAACCTCGCTTCTTCGCTCATCGGTAGTATTGTCTATTCCCGGGCCTATTCCCGGCCTTGCCGGGCACAACACTCCGAGCTTTTGCACGAGGCTCCTTCCGGAGAGAATGACAGGTGCCTGAGAATGTCAACAAACACTGGCTGGTGCGACCGACGTCCATCCGGTTGCTGTGGGTCGGTTTCGCCCTGGTGCTTGCCGCGCTCGTGCTGGCCGGTCGCTTCATCCATCCCCATGGGGTGTTCGGCATCGATGCAACGTTCGGTTTTTATGCCTGGTATGGCCTGGTCACCTGTATGGCGATGGTGCTGTTTGCCAAGGCGCTGGGTCTGCTGCTGAAACGGCCCGATACGTTCTATGACGATTAGCGCGTTCCCGCCGGGGATGGCGCTGATCATGGGCGCCTTGCTCCTGCCTCTCGTGGGCCCCCGCATCCGCGCCACGCTGATGCTGGGGTTGCCGCTGGCGACCCTATGGCTTGTTTGGGGACTGCCGGAGGGGGTCTCTTCGCCGATTTCCCTCCTGGGCTACGAGTTGACGCTCGTGCGCGGCGACGCCCTGGGACGCCTGTTCGCGATCATCTTTTCGCTCATGGCGTTTGCCGGCATGTTGTTCGCGCTCCGCCAGAAGAGCACCCTCGAACTGATGGCGGCGATGATCTATGCCGGTGGCGCGGTGGGCGTGGCCCTCGCGGGGGATCTGATCACGCTGTTCGTGTTCTGGGAGAGCATGGCCCTGGCGTCGAGCACCGTGCTGCTGTCGGCCGGTGGACAAACCACCAAGGTGGCCATGCGCTATTTCCAGGTGCACATGGCCGGCGGCGCCCTGCTCATGTCCGGAATCCTGGCGCACGTCCTCGCCCACGGTTCCATCGCCTTCGATACACTGGATGCCGGTACCCTCGGCGGCGCACTTATCCTGGCCGGCGTGCTGCTCAATGCCGCGGCGCCCCCGCTGTCGGCCTGGCTCCCGGATGCCTATCCCGAGGCCTCCTACAGTGGCACGGTGTTCCTCTCCGCATTCACCACCAAGGCGGCGGTGTGCGTATTGATCCGCGGCTTTCCCGGCACCGAAATACTGATCTGGGTCGGGTTGTTCATGATCTTCTACGGCATCATCTACGCGCTGCTGGAGAACGACATGCGCCGTATTCTTGCCTACAGCATCGTCAACCAGGTGGGGTTCATGGTGGTGGGTGTGGGCATCGGCACCGAGATGGCCCTCAATGGCGCCGCCGCCCATGCCTTTGCCCATATCATCTATAAGGGGTTGTTGTTGATGTCGGCGGGCGCGGTGCTCTATCAGACCGGGAAACGCAAGTGCACGGATCTGGGTGGGTTGTTCCAGAGCATGCCGCTGACCATGATATGCGGCGTCATCGGCGCCCTCGCCATCTCCTCTTTTCCCTGGACCTCGGGTTTCGTCAGTAAATCCATGATCAGCCAGGCGGCGGGGGATGAACACCTGGTGGTCATATGGTTCGGCCTGATGGCGGCCTCGGCGGGCGTCTTCCTCCATGCCGGGATCAAATTTCCGTGGTTCGTGTTCTTTCAGAAGGATTCCGGGCTGCGTCCCCCGGACCCGCCCTGGAACATGCGGATGGCCATGGTTTTGTTTGCCGCGCTCTGTATCGGACTCGGCATCCTGCCCGAACCGCTCTATATGCTTCTGCCCTACCCGGTGGCCTACGTGCCTTACACCGCCTCCCACGTGCTCGAGATGCTACAGCTGCTGATGTTTTCGGGACTGGCCTTTTTCCTGATGCTGCCGCTCATGCGCCGCACCCTGACGATTACCCTGGATGTGGACTGGTTCTACCGCCGCCTTGGCGGGCGTCTGGTCAGGCCCTTCGCTGAAATGGTTGGGCGGATCGACGTTCGGGGTCGCCGGGTCGTGCTGGACGGCTATAGTGAAATGGCGGGACTGGCTCGGAATGGGTTCGGCGAGCACGGCAAACTCGGCGGGGCGCAAACCGCGAGCAGCATGGTTACTGTCTTACTGTTCACTTTTGGCGTCATTTTGCTGTGGAATCTGCTGAAAATGCTCTGACCGACCAGGCAGGCAGGGCGCGGAAGGTATGGGCGAGTGTGTGAAATTGGGGGAGTATCGCCAGCGATATGACCCGATTTCATACCTCTTGCAACGCAGGGCGCCGCAATTCGTGGGCGGTGGCGGTAGACCGGGGACTTTTCAGACACGTTCTTACTCCAGATTGCCCAACGAAAACTCCGCGAATTCCCGTTGGATATATTGCGCATGGTCGAACGGTTTACCGTTGTATACGATCTTTTTTACGCCACGAGCATGACCCAGCGCGACATGAAAGGGACCGATACCCTGAAATTGGTAGGTTTTATTCGCAAAACCGATTTGATAATAGACCTTTTTGCCGCTGCCATCATGGATCTCCATCCAGCAATCATCCCTCAGATATAACGCCAAGTGGTCTATTTTGGGCGTACCCGATTTTCCCGGCATAACAGGTTTCGTGTCCCGTACATCCCCAACAGGTACCGGCGTGATAGGCGGATTTTCGGCCCCAGGCGAGGCAGTCGCATCGATTGCGCCACTTTCCCGGCGAAATGTATCGGATAACTCCCGGTTTGCGCGCATGCCAGTCAGCACGCCTTCCGTCGCGGGCGGTTGGTTCGAGGGTGGACGTGTTGGGCGATTTGATGCGATTTTCGTTTCTTTCCGGGGCGACGGTTCCGGATTCGACGACGCCTCGTTACTTGAGGCACCTTGGTTTCGTCGCGCGATGATCTCTCCCTTGACCACATCACCATCGAGAGATGTCTGGTCTTGCCACCAATCGAACGTCAAAGCAGTGAGGCAAAACACAATCAGGTAGGTGGTAAGCCGTACGACAATATGGTTACTGCGTATTTGAGGGCGGTTCGCGAAGTCTCGGACAAGCGGCGGTGGAGTAAGATCATAGGACTCGAAGCTGCTCAAAACGGGTTCCGGCTCGATTCCCAGGGAGCGGGCATAGGCACGCAGGTAGCCGCGAATGAAGGCCGGTTCAGGCAGTTTGTCGTAGTCCTCTTCTTCCAGATGATAAATCGTGGCAGGGTCCAGGCGTAAACGGACCGCAATATTGTTGATGGTTAAATTACGTAGCTGGCGTGCTTCTTTAAGCTGCTTTCCCGGACCTTTTTCTTCTTCAGGCGTAGCGGGGGCGGAAACCGGACTATTCGATTGCGGGACAGTCACGACAACTGGGTTCCTTGTCATTGACGATTATTTTCACAACGGACTTGCGCATATACTCATGTATCAATACTATCAGTATTCGTTTCGCCGAGAGTCTGAAATACAATCGTTATAAAGTATAATATTGACAATAGAAATACAAAACCGCATAGTTCATAGCTTACCTTAGCCAACCGAAACCAAAAAATGATCTTTAGAAGTAGTTTTTCCGGATTCTTCAGTCTAGGCTCTTTAAATGTTATATAAAATTGTATATCAATGGGTTGAACAAATCCTGAAATCGAATGTCAACAGAGCCCAAGATTTTCGCGATATAAAGACTAATTAGGATAGATATCACAGTGGCCAACTCACCACAATCCAAAAAGCGCGTCCGACAAGCGGAGAAGCACCGTCTCCACAATGCCAGTCGGCGTTCTATGCTGCGTACTTACCTTAAGAAGGTAAAAAAGGCGGTTGAGGCCGGTAACAAAGCCGAAGCACAGCGCGCCTTGAGCGTAGCCGTTCCCGTTATCGATCGCATGGCAGGACGAGGGATTATCCACAAAAACAAGGCCGCAAGACATAAACGGCGTCTGAATGCCCGTATCAAGGCCCTTCCCGCATCCGAATAAATAAGTTTCGGATAGGAGCCTGTCCGATGTAGGATTAATCTACTGTAGAAGCAGAGAATCGGCCTGTGTTTTCCGAAAATTCCCGTTAAACATGTTTCGCTATTCGCGCTGGATTTGTGCGGGGAAATGGTCAGATTCCCCCCCCTCCCTTGCTCTGCGAGAGGAATTTTGAGCGCGATTTCTTACCTTCTGCGAGCGGGTTGTGCATGGCGTAGTGTATGCTGCCTCCTGATTTGTCACATTGGTAAACTGTTTAGTAGGCTCTGTTGACATTTGGCGGTAACCAGTGCTTTTGAAATGGCTTCCCGTGCGGCGTCGGTTCTGGGGAAACCATTAATATACCAAAAACTAAGGCCAACTGTCGGATGAAATGTCAGCAAGGCCTAGCCCCCAACGGCTGCCAATTGGGAAATAATCTACCTTAGAATTTAGAACTGACCGCTTTCATCCGAACGGTTTCCATCCATATGCTCCCGGTTCAGAATATATTCCTGTATCTGGTGATACTGCGTATCCTCCGGCCCAACTGAATTGCCGTGCAGCTTCTATCGCCTTTTACCCTTTAGAGTATCCAACTACATGCGAAACTTCCGAGGAAATCTATATTAGCATATGCACATGGTTATTTACTATATGAAGCCTTATCCAAAGACAAATGGCCGTAATGCCCAAGACCCAAGGGCTCCAAACGCTGGAGCGGATTCAAGTTTTCCTCGACAGTAGCGAGCCTCTCGGCTTCAAAATCCCACACCGAGAGGCGGGCTAGGATTCCATTTCACAGCGGTTACGTCGCTTTGGCTATAGGCCTGAGTCGTCGTTTCTGTGCCGAATCAGCGGCTTATCGCGGGCGCGGATAACTCGGCTCATTACCCGGTTCCGCAATACCGGCCACGTCCGCGGTCGCCGTGGCCCACCCGCCAAGCCCTTCGCCAGACGTTACACACCAGCCGATGTTCGCCTCCTCGCCAAGACCGACAACCTTGCACGGCGCCCTCTCGGGACCGGCCATGCCTAAGAGGATGTCTAAAAATTCGCAATCTACTGCGGCGCCCCCCCAAATTGCGTCCTGCTACGTTGCAATGGGGGCGAGGTTCGTTATTCATGTCGTCCACCACACGCCTTATTTTCGTCCCCATCGCGCCTTGCACGAGCCACAATCCGGATGCCGCCTCGCTACGATGCGAATTTTTAGACACCCTCTGAAAGATTAAGATATTATGCCGAAATTTCGCCGTCTTATCCTACGAATGGCCCCGCCCGGATTGCTGTTACTCTGGCTAACCGGCTGCCAAACCAATCCCATTCAGGACTTCGTCCAATCACTGCCCACCCCGCCTCGATCGACCACCAACGCCGGTGCGTCCCCCCATCACCCCCACCCGCGCATCGAGGTCGGGATGCACACCGCCGCCATCAACCACATCGCCGTGGACGCCGCCGGGTGCCGGTTGGCGACGGTCTCGGACGACAAAACCGCGCGGCTCTGGTCCCTGTCCGCGGATAAGAGACAGTCCATCCAATTGGCGCGGGTATTGCGGCCCCCGTTGGGGGATGGGAACGAAGGCAGGCTCTACGCCGTGGCCATCGCCCCGGACGGGGAACGGGTGGCCGTCGCCGGTCGGACCCGGGCCGGAGGGGAGACACACAATATCTATCTTTTCGAACCGACCAGCGGCCAACTGGTCAAACGCCTCGGGGGCTTGCCCCATGTGATCACCGCCCTCGCCTGGTCCCCGGACGGCCGGTTTCTGGCCGCCGGACTCGCGGGCCCCAACGGCATCCGGGTGTGGGAGACGGCGCTCTGGCAACCGGTGGGGGCGGACCCGGGGTACTACACCCCGGACTATGGCGACGACAGCTACTCGGTGGCCTTCGCCCACGACGGGCGGCTGGTGAGCACCAGTTGGGACGGCTACCTGCGCCTCTATGATCCGAGCATGACGCTGCTGGCCAAGGCGAAGGCCCCCGGCGGCGAGCGGCCCTTCACGGCCCGTTTCTCCCCGGATGACCAACACATCGCCGTGGGCTTCGATGACACCCCCTCAGTGAACGTATTGTCCGCCGATGATCTTAGCCTCTCCTTCACCCCCGATACCGAGGGCGTGGACAACGGCGACCTGGCCGAGGTCGCCTGGTCACGGGATGGCCAACGCCTGTACGCCGCCGGGCGCTACGTGAAGGACGGCAAGAACCCGGTCCGCATCTGGGCAGAGTCCGGACGCGGCCCGTGGCGGGAGGCGCCCCTCGCCGAGGATACCATCGTGGGGCTCGCTCTCCTGGCGGACGGCGATCTGGCTTGGGGAGCAACGGACCCGGCCTTCGGCCTCCTGATCCGGGACAAAGATAAACCACCGCGTCGGGGCGCCACATGCCGCGCCCGGACCGGGACGGACATGGCCCGGGAAGCCTTGCCCGACCCGCAAGGGTCCGTCGTCCCGCTGGGGGGCGGGTGGACGCGCATCGAGCACGGACCACCGCTGGCGGATCTGCGTGATATGCACCGACATCTGTTGGTTTCCGAAGACGGCGGGCAAATACGATTCGCCTTCGAACCCGATGGCAAACGCCCGACCCGCTTCCATCTGACCGAACGCCGCTTACAGCCCATGGATGCCGACGACGACCTTGGCCCGGCGCCGGACGGCCTGCGCCCGCCCCGCACCGAGGCCCCCGACCTCGCTATCTCGGACTGGGAAGACACCACCGCCCCCACTTTCGACGGCGAGCCCCTGCCCTTGGGCGACGGCGAGATCGCCCGTAGCCTCGCCATTGCGCCTTCCGGGCGGCATTTCCTGTTGGGCGCGAGTGAAACCCTGCGCGGCTTCGACAGTAAAGGTCGCCAACACTGGCGGACACCCGTTCCCGGAGAGGTCTGGGGGGTCAACATCAGCGGCGACGGGCGGCTGGCGGTCGCGGCCCTGGGGGACGGAACCCTGCGATGGTACCGAATGGCCGATGGGGAGGAATTGCTGGCCCTCTTTCCCCATCCCGACGGCAAACGCTGGGCCCTGTGGACGCCGGAGGGGTTCTTCGACCACGGTCCGGGGGGAGAGCGCCTTATCGGCTATTCCCTCAACCGCAGCCCGGAGGCGGCCGGGGCATTCGTACCCGTGGACCGGATCTATGACCGCCTCTATCGCCCGGATTTGGTCCGGGCCCGGTTTATCGATGACAAGGACAAGCGCCGTGTCACCCGAGCGAAGACCGACGACGTGGGCCAGGTGCTGGCCCGGGGGTTGCCGCCGGCCATCGAGATCGTCGGGCCATTGGCAGGCACTCATCGCCGACCCGGTTCCGAGGCGGACGCGCCCTACCGGTCGACCCGGCGAGTGCTGGAGATTGCGCTCCGTCTCACCGATCGCGGCGGCGGCATCGGCCGGGTGGTGTTGCGAGTGGATGGGGTAACGGTGTCGCAACTGGCGGGGCGGCCCGAGAACGCCGCCGGTGCCGAAGGACGCATTGTGGCCTACCGCTATCCCCTGACCCTGTCCAACGGCCTCCATGAGATCACGGTCAGCGCCTTCAATGGTGCCGACCAGGTGGCATCCGCGCCGGCCACCGCGCGGGTCCGGGTGAAGGCCCCCGACCAACACCCGCCGCGCCTCATGGGGTTGGCCGTGGGTATCGACGACTACCGGGACCCCAGCCTGGGGCTCAACTACGCCGTCGGCGACGCCCGCGCGGTGGCCGGGGCCCTGGCGCGTCGGGGGGTGCGGTTGTTCGACCAGGTGGATATCCGAGTATTGACGGAGGCCGAGGCCAACCGGGCGGCCATCGTGGCGGCCCTGGAGGGGTTGCAAAAAGCGATGCGGGCCACCGACGTCTTCGTGCTCTATCTCTCCGGCCACGGTCTGGGACAGAACGGACGCTATTTCTTCCTCCCCCAGGAATTTCTCTACCGAAAAAAAGCGTCCCTGACACAGGAAGCCCTCTCCGGCGAGGCGTTGCGGGATCTCATGGCCAACATCCCGGCCCATAAGAAAGTCGTGATCCTGGATACCTGCCACGCCGGGGCCGGCATCCCCATATTGGGCAGATTCAGGACCCCGCTCTCTGCCCTGGCCGACCCCCGTCGCGGTGGCGGACGCTTCGCCGTTCGGATCGCCCTCGACAGGCTCGGGCGCGCCACCGGCAGCGCGATCCTGGCCGCCACCAGTGAACGCCAGCCGGCGGTGGAAGGCTACCGGGAACACGGGGTATTCACCCATGCCCTGCTGTCCGGTCTTGCGGGCGGCGCGAATCGGGACCGGGACCGGGATGTGGCGGTGGATGAACTGGCCGATTATCTCCACCAACAGACGCCGCGTCTTTCCATGAAAAAGTGGGGCTATGAGCAATCGCCCACCATACAACGGGTGACCGGCCAGTCGTTCCCGCTGGTGGGGGCATGGGGGAATTGAAAACCAGGCTCTTAAAGGAGCCGGAATCCAATAAGAGCCTTTATCTCATGGACAGACCACTAGTGTGCCTCGTTCCATCTAAGTTTGCGGGTAAGCCGCTCCTGTCATCTCGACAGAAGTGAGAGATCTTTATCGAAAAAAATAGACACATGCTCACTGGATTTCTCGCTTCGCTCGAAATGACAACCGGAAAAATAAGATGGAACGAGGCACTAGTGAGCACTGCGGTGTTTGTGGGGATGTTTTGGTAATGCGGAACAGAAAACAGGCCGTCAATCAAAATTGGAAACACCATGTTCGACCCCGTATCCACATCTGTCTCTTTTATCTCCATCGACTGGTTGTCGCCACTCGTCAAATCTCTTGCTCCTTTCGCGAAAATACTTGCTCATAGCCGTCGTAGTAGCTCATCCGATCAACAGGATAGGCCGGACAAATCCGAAAAACAGGCCGAGGAGCTACGCAAAATCGGTAATATCTTCGGTCATCCCGTGGACCTGGCAAGATACTACGTGGAACCCGACTGCCAGCACCACAACCCGGCCGATCGCGCCGAAGATCTGCAACCCATCTCGGCCATCAGAGGGCCTGCCTTTATCACCATCGATAACTTCCTGAAAGGCGATTACCGGAACTTTGCCGACGGCAGCCGGCAGATGTTCGTGCTGTCCGACGCCGGTATGGGCAAGACCTCCCTGCTGATGATGATCAAGCTCATCCACCTCTTTGCCTTCTGGCCGAAGTGCTATGATTGTCTACTGCTGAAGCTTGGCGAGGATACCCTGGCGACCGTCGCCGAGCACCCGGATAAGGCGAATACCGTGCTTTTATTGGATGCCCTGGACGAGGACCCCCTCGCCTGGGGGGACATCGAGGCGCGGCTGTTGGCCATCCTGGCCGCCACCGATAAATATCGCCGGGTGATCATTTCCTGCCGCACCCAGTTCTTCCCGGAGACCGCCAGCGATCCCTTCGGTCGCCCTGGCCGGGTGCAAATCGGCGCCTACACCTGCCCTATGATTTTTCTGGCCCTGTTCGATGGCGACCAGGTAACCCGGTATCTGGCGAAACGCTTCCCCAATCGGTTGCGCATTTTCCCAAACCCTATGCGCAAAAGGGCACAGCAGTTGCTGCTGGGGATGCAATCCCTACGTTTCCGTCCCCTGCTGCTGGCCCATATCCACGATATTCTGGCAGAGGCAAAAGCCGCCGAGACCCGGCAATGGAATTCTTACACCCTCTACGAGGCCCTGATCGAGATCTGGCTTGCCCGGGAAGAGAAAAAATTGCGCCATCAGTTCAGTCATCCACCGGATCGGAAGGCGTTGTGGGCCATCTGCGCCACCGTCGCCCTTGCACTGCAACGGGAGGGTGCGCGCGTCCTGTCCCGCGCTGCTCTGGACGAACTGGTGAAGGGTTTTCCCCTGATGGAAAATATCGAGCACTTCGACGTAGGGGGGCGTTCCCTCCTCAACCGCAATGCCGATGGCGACTTCCGCTTCTCCCACTACAGCATCCAGGAGTTTTTGGTGGCCCACAGCCTCCTCGGTGAGCGGACCGGCAATTTGGCAGCCATTCCGGTCGATGAGATTCGGGTAACAGACCAGTTACGGGAGTTCCTGGTGGTATCCGGCAAGGAGATGGATCTTGTTCTTCGGAAGCTGTTGTACCCGGATGAGTACTGGATGGATTTTTCTCTCCTAAAGGGGTTGAATCCGGGGGATCGATCCATGCCCGAATACCATTTCTACGATACGCTTTCGGATGGCAACCGTGGCCCTCCGATGCAATGGATCCCCGCCGGTGAGTTCCTCATGGGTTCGCCCAAAAATGAGAAAGGACGCGAGTCCAATGAAGGCCCGCAACACCGGGTGCGCATTGCGGACGCCTTTGCACTGGGGACCTATCCGGTGACCTTTACCGAGTACGACCGGTTCTGCGCCGCCACCGGTCGCAAGAAACCAGGCGATAGCTGGGGTCGGGAACGGCATCCGGTCATCAACGTCTCCTGGCAAGAGGCCCGGGAATACTGCGCCTGGCTTTCCCGTGAGACCGGGCACCGGTATCGCCTGGCCAGCGAGGTGGAGTGGGAGTACGCGGCGCGGGCGGGGACCCGAACCCGCTATTGGTGGGGCGATGAACCCGGCGCTAACCGCGCCAACTGCGACGGCTGTGGCAGCCAATGGGACGGAAGACAGACCTCCCCCGTGGGTTCCTTTGCGGCTAATCCTTTCGGTCTCTACGACACGGCAGGCAACGTGTGGGAGTGGACACTCGATTGCTGGCATGAAGAGTATCGGGGGGCGCCGACGGATGGCTACCCCTGGGAGGCGGGTGACTGTTCCCGGCGTGTGATTCGCGGCGGTGCCTGGAGCAACTCAACGGTGTTCCTCCGGTCGGCAGACCGTAATGGGAGCATTGCCAGTGGGGGTGACAGCAGCCTTGGTTTTCGTCTCGCCAGGGTTCTTTGATATACCGCGCCTGAATCGCTGTATTTCCGGGTGACGGGGAAGGGGATGTCCTAATGACGCATTTTGGCCTGATTTTGGAACAGTAACATAATGACCGAACTCCGACTCGAAACCCTCGACTTCGTCGTGGTCGCTCTCTACCTGGTCTTCATCGTCGGGTTGGGCTTTTATTTCTCCCGGCGCATGAAGACCACCGACGATTACTTCCTCGCCGGTCGCTCCCTCACCTGGTGGCTGATTGGGTTTTCCCTGCTGGCCTCCAATATGTCCAGCAGCAGTCTCATCGGCATGGCGGGGGAGGCCTATGCCGACGGGCGCGGGATTGCCGTCTACAACTACGAATGGATGGCCGCCGTGGTGCTGGTGGTGTTCGTGGTGTTTTTCTTCCCGCTGTATCTCCGCTCCCGTGTCTTCACCATGCCGGAGTTCCTGGCCCGCCGCTTCGATGACCGCGCGCGCTATTATTTCTCCGCCATCACCATCCTCGGCAACATCCTCATCGACACGGCCGCGGCCCTGTACGCGGGTTCGCTGGTGATTCAGATCATCTACCCGGAGGTGCCGATATGGGCCTCCATGCTGGTGCTGGCGGTCCTGGCCGGGCTCTACACCGTGGCCGGCGGGCTGGCCGCGGTGGTCTACACCGACGCCATCCAGGCAGTTCTGCTGCTGGCGGGGGCGATGATCATCACCTTCCTGGCCTTCGGCGAGGCCGGCTCCTGGCAGGCGGTGACCGCCGTCACGCCGCCGGAGATGCTGAGCCTCATCCGTCCCTCGGATGACCCCATCATGCCCTGGCCGGGACTGATTACCGGGGTGTTCCTGCTGGGGTTCTATTTCTGGGGCAATAACCAGTTCATGGTCCAGCGCGTCCTGGGCGCGAAGGACCTGGACCACGGACGCCGGGGGGCGCTGTTCGCGGGCTTCCTGAAACTGCCGCTCATCTTCATCATGGTGCTGCCCGGCACCTTTGCCCGGGTCATCTACGGCCCGACAGGACTGGAGCGCCCCGATATGGCCTTTCCCATGATGCTATTCGATCTCTTGCCGGCGGGCATTCGGGGCATCGTCCTGACGGCGCTGCTCGCCGCTATCATGTCCAGCATCGATTCGACGCTGAATTCCGCCTCCACCCTGGTGACCATGGACTTCGTCAAGAAGCTGCGCCTGGAGGCCCGCGAGCGGACCCTGGTGTGGTCGGGACGCCTCACGACGGGGATCTTCATGGTGCTGGCGGCCCTGTGGGCACCGGTGATCGTCCGCTTCGAGACCCTTTGGCACTATCTGCAATCGGTACTGGCTTATTTTAGCCCCCCCATCGTCGCGTGTTTCATCATGGGTGTGTTCTGGAAACGGGCCAACAGCCATGGGGCCTTCAGCGCGCTCATCGTCGGCCATCTGGCCGCATTACTGATCTTCCTCCTGAAAGATTATCTGGGCATGCTCGAATTCCATTTCCTGTATATCCCGCCGATCCTGCTAGCGCTGTGCATCCTGGTGATCGTCGCAGTGAGTCTGGCGACGGAGGAACCGGACCCGGAGAAGGTAGACGCCTATGTCTGGAGCCCGAAGCTTTTCCGCAACGAGACCGCGAGTCTGGCGGGGTTGGCGTGGTATCGGAACTACCGGATCCTTTCCGTAATCTTGCTTAGCAGCACGGCGGGGTTCGTGGGGATGTTTTGGTGATGGGATTTGCGCTTGCTCCCGAGCGCTAGTGGTTCGTCAATTTGATATTCAGGATACTGGCCACTACGGCTTTTGAGCATTTTACGTAACGACAATGGGTGGTTGGGGTTGCCCGAACGAAGTCGATGGAAACTGCCTGCACGTGGAAGGCCGAGCCTGTGATCCTGGCATGAAGGGTTGCGTGCTGTTCGGTCGTTTTGTTTTCAGCAACACAAAAAAGAATCGACCTCCAAAGCAACACAAACTCAGGCACAAGGGGAGAGATGGACGTGTCGCTTATGATGGTAAGAAGCAGGTCGAGGAAAAACCATCGTGACCCATTCGTCACTGCCGCGATTCGGTTCGATTCCAGTCTGTTCCATGAGAAAGCGCTGAAGTCGAGGATACCCAAGCGTTCTTTACCCGGAACCCAATAAGCGCAAACCGGGAAAAGACATCAAGGGCGTGTCCGACGGAACGGTTCACCCGAAGTATCCGTGAATCCGAACTCGTCCTCGGTAACGACTTCGATGCCATTTTCCTTGGCCATCCCGGCAAATACGCCATCGCCTTCGATCACTCTGCCGGAAAAGGTGCCATCATAGATCGCTCCGGAACCGCAAGAAGGCGATCTCGCCTTGAGAATTGCCTGCCCGCAGCCGGCGAGTTTTGCAATCTTCAGCGCCTCCTTCGCGCCCGTCTCGAACTGATAGGTAACGTCCTTTCCCTCTTTCGTAAAAACGCCATCATCCCTTTTTTCAGCAGGCGCCCTCGGTGTCGGCAACCCACCCAATTGTTCCGGGCAGACAGGGATTGCCTCGCCTTGTTCCACCAACTCGATGACTTTTCGGCAAGGCGCCGCTTCGCCGTCGTATCGGCATTTTATTCCAGCCAGACAAGCGCTGATAATTTTCATGGAATGACTTACTCCGACAAGGACTTTCACCCTGCTAATGAATCGCCCTGTTCTCGCCGGAAAGCCTCCGCTTTAGTAACGAAAGCCGTGGCTTTTATGGCAAAAGCCATGGATTCCGTCGTGAGGTCCATGGATTTTTCCGTTGTGGCGACGGATTCTGTCAGTGGAGCCCTCGCTTTCCGTCACGGAAGCCGTCACAGCCACTATGGAGGCCGTGGATTCCGTTGTCGAAGCGATGAGGGTAGGAATCAAGAATCTCGTCCAAACCCAGTTCATCCGCCAGATTCTCGAATAGTACAGCGATAGGGATGCGGGTTCCCGTGAACACCGGGGTTCCTCCCAGGATTTCCGAGTCGATTGTTGCAATTTGTTCGTTCATAGACTTTATGCCTATTTCAGTCATTGTGATAGCGCGATCTTACACGTCGCTTCCAGCCGTTTGCTCTGCTGCGGATCTACACGCGGCAAGATTCGCGGTGGGATGTCTGGAGCGCTCGCAGCATTTGGAAAAGCGTTCCGAGTTCGTCTTTTGCCTCCCAAAGTTCCTGGAGTACTTCATCCTTCATGGATTCGATCCCGTCTATGGCTTCGCTTCGCAAAATTATAGGCTGATATTCTCTCGCAAAAACTCCAGCGCAAAATCGGCGCCATTACGCCAAGACAACGTAGATTGTATCGGTAGCGCCGGCTTGCCATTCACGCATCGCGGCAGAGGGGATCCTATGCTTCTTTTGTCTAGTATCGAGCGCTTTGCCTAAAATTTACGACTGACGAGCAAGTATACCTCGCCTTCGTGGATCATCTCTTTATGGGTCCCGGCCCTGTCCGGGTCGGGTGGCGGGCCGGAGCGGGTAATGCTTATCATGAAGGGAGAACCCGGAGCGCCGGGATTCGGCCAAGGCCTTCCGAATCAGTCGATCGCCTTGTTCATCGAGCCCCATCTCGAGCAGCGCCTCGTAGATCCGGGTGTAAAACGCATCCGGCGCCACATGGATCCGAGTCATCAGGGCGCGGGCGTCGGGGGAGATCGGCTGTTCGTAGGTCAGTGTCGCCGTCTCTCCGGGGGCAAGGCGCGTGTCGAAGTATTCCGTGGTCAGTTGCAGGTCCACCCTGCGCGCGACCCACGCCACCTGCCCCGTATTCGGGATTGGAAGGCCATGGGCGTCTTGTTGATAGGCCTCCAGCCGGATCTCCGGGGTCACGTAGGTGGGCAGCCGATGGCCGGTCCCGGTGTTGGTGAGAAATATCGAAACCCTCGCCTTCCCCTCCGCCGCCTTGAACGACTTCGATCCCACCGCGACGCCGGCCCGCACCGTCTCGGGGTCGTGGATGCCCCGGAAGAGGTGGCGACGCCCGGGCATATGACAGCCCTGACAGCTGACCCCTTGCCGGGCCTGGGGCGAGACTCGCCATTCCTCATAGGTGTCTTCCAGGAGTTTCCCATTCAGACTGAAGCCGTCGGGGGGAAACTGATGGCAGGCGGCGCAGAAACGGGAATCTCCGAAGGCCCGGACGGATACCCAGCCCCGGTGGGGCAGTGCGTCGGACGTCCCGGCGGGGACAGGGACCCCCTCGCGGCGCGGGGGACCGTACCAGCGGCCGGCGCGGACATGACAGGCGGCGCAGACGACGCCCTGTTCCGATAGCCGCCCGCCGGCATGGATCGGGGCAGCCGGGACGATTTCAGGGTTGGTCACGTCCGCCGGAGGTCGATGCGGCCGGGGGTCGTCCAGGTAGCGCGCCAGCTCATCGGATTGTTCGGACAATGGGGCGTGGCAGTCGAGGCAGGCCTGCCACTCCTCCCGAGGCATGTCGAAGAATTGCCCGATGGCACCCGGCCCCATGGCCCGGGCGTGGCGGCTCCCAGACCAGTCGCCGTATTGGGCACCGTGGCAAACCCGGCAGGTTTCGGGCGCTAGGGGACGGCATATCCGAGGGGGGAAGATACGCGTCGTTTTCTGCTCGGTGAGGGGACGTTTCCAGAACCGGTCGAGGAACGCCTCGACGCCCGGCGCGGATAAATCACCCGCCCACGATAGGCGCCATAGTAGGAGGAGACAGAACAGCGGAACCGCCAAGGCAATACCGGATCTATAGCGGAGGAAGGTTATACTTTGCGCGGTTGATAATTCCTGGATTCAACTTGTAAGTGCAACTCATCAGTTCGGAATAGAGGGCAAGCCG
>CAZQHJ010000029.1:0-19822 GCA_964593225.1 uncultured Thiotrichales bacterium | reverse complement strand
CGCGGCTTGCCCTCTATTCCGAACTGATGAGTTGCACTTACAGGTTGAATCCAGGAAATGTATTAAAAAGAGAAAAACTCGAAGAGTTGTACATCCTTGTAGAAAAGTGGCTGAATAGCATATTTGGTCACTATTTTAAGCTTACACTTGTGATGCGTGGCGAGATTGATTACAACGAATTCGATCAAGTCATCAAGGAAGGAGAAAAGGAGACTGTGGATTTCAGCCGTTTGGAAATGATAGTGGATATATATGGTCACGATTTGCAGCCCTCTTATAAGAAGATCCTTGAGGCAAGAGATGAAATGAATAAGATCTCGGCAGCACACAAGCGCGCATATAAGATTGGTGATTTTGATGGAGAAAAGTATCTGGAACCATTTAAGGATGCGCTAATCAGACTTCAAAAACTGACCGAGTTATTCAAGGAAGAAATTGCGAAGCACGCCAGGAACGCATAAGAAGACGCGTGGAAAACCAATTTCCTTCGTTTGCGATTTTCCATTTCTCGACGTT
This sequence comes from uncultured Thiotrichales bacterium, assembly GCA_964593225.1. Classification (GTDB taxonomy): domain Bacteria; phylum Pseudomonadota; class Gammaproteobacteria; order HK1; family HK1; genus JABDQX01. Next base: position 19,306 of record CAZQHJ010000029.1, on the reverse strand, counting down.
CACTCATGTTGAACCACCAATTGCTTATGACCCCGGCGTTATACGGTCATAAGGGTCAATTCAAGAGATACCATGCTAAAACCCCGCATCTACACGGACACCTCTGTCATCGGCGGATGTTTCGACAGGGAATTCCGGGCCGGATCGGAGGCGCTTTTCGAGCGGTTCGAATCGGGTTCCGCGATCCTGATGATATCCGATCTCACTTTGTCGGAATTGGAAAATGCGCCACCGGATGTGCGGAATGTCCTGAACCGGGTTTCCGCCGAGAATACCCGATATGCCGAACTGACCGCCGAGGCAAGGCGACTCGCCGAGTGCTATCTCTCCGAGGGTGTCGTGTCCTCGAAGAATCAGGCCGACGCCCGGCACATCGCCATCGCCACGATCCATCGTGCCGATGTGTTGGTGAGCTGGAACTTCAAGCACATCGTCAACCTGGAACGAATTCGCGGCTATAACGCGATCAATCTCAAGCAAGGCTACCCGATGATGGAAATCAGAACACCGTTGGAGGTATTACGCTATGGATAACATCGACGCCGTCGCCATGATGCGGAAAATCCGCGACGATCTCAGCCGGAAGATGCAGGGGATGACCTGGGAAGAGGAACGGGAGTTCATCCGTAACAGTATCAAGTCGTTCGATTTCATTACGAAGAGAGAAAACGATACCCCTCCAGGAAATCCTGGAAGAGAAATCTCGCATACAGACGTGACTTGTCGGAGAGAGCCCGTCCATTCGTGACTGCTTGGCCGGGTCGCATCGCGAGTCTCAGGAAATCGCGGTGGGATACGGGTTTGCTCCAAAGCATGCGCAACGGTCTGCTCCCAGGTGGTGTACCAGCTATCAAAACCATCTTGACAGACCCGGGCTCCAAAAAGCCTGTTCTTACGGAGAAACACGATGATCGAACGCATTACCATCGACCCGGCCATTTGCCACGGGAAGCCCTGCATCCGCGGGTTGCGCTATCCGGTGGAAACGGTGCTGGAGTGGCTGGCCAGTGGAATGACGCCCGAAGAGATCCTGGCCGATTATGAAGACCTGGAGCTGCGGGACATTCTGGCGGCGCTGGCCTACGCCGCCAGGCTCGCGCATGTGAATCGCATCGAGCTTCTGGCCGCATGAAATTCCTGGTGGATGCGCAACTCCCCCGCCGTTTCGCCCGGTGGCTTCGCGCGCGTGGGTTCGATGCTATCCACACGCTGGAAATGCCGGAGGCCAATGCCACACCGGATGAAAAGGTAATAGAGCGCGCCGACCGGGAGCAACGTATCGTCGTTACCAAGGATGATGATTTTGTCCGTTCCTTCATTGTAACCGTCCCGCCTTTGGTTGATCTCGGCCGGCAATATTCGAAATAACGAACTGGAGGCATTGATAGAGAAAAACGTTCGGGAAGTCACCGAGGCGTTCAGGTCCGCCCGTTTCGCTGAACTGTCGCGCGACAAACTAACGATCCATGCATAGGCCGCGCAAATCAAGGACGGAATGGTATCGTACTGACCGAAAATACGGAGAGAATCGCTCAACGGCCATAGACCCGACGCCCCATCCTTCCGGCGATTTCGTCTTCGAATTCGTTCATCTTGGCGCCCAGGATCTCCACCGGGAACCTGCCATGGCTGACCTCGTGGGAAAAGGAACGGTGACGGCGTTTTCCGTGATAGGTGGGGTGTCCTTCCCGGAGATTGCGCCGAGAGCGAATCCGGACACTGGGGCCGCCCCCATAGACGTTCCGGGAGAGTAGTTATTACCGGAAATCCAGCGGGGTGGGTCCGTATCCAATCGTTCTGAAAAACGTATCCGAGTATTCTCGATTGGCCCTGATACCCCGGCGTACTGGCGTCCGGCGACCGTCGCCCCGGCGCTCGCCGGGCTCCAGCTGACGCGTCCTGCAAGGTGCAGAGGCAAGGGACTCGTGCCGAGCCAGACCGTCCCTTCCATGCCGTCGATGTCGAGGTATATGCGCCGGTAGCGGACGATCTTTTTGACGAGGCGAAAAATAAGGATTTCGAAAAAACCGATGCCCGCGCAAGGAACACCCCGTTTGGATCCTGGTGCGAAGCATTAATATGTTCGGCCACACCGCTCACCCGGCTCGCCTGTTGGAGCATCTGCCTTCGAAGCCACAGGATGAGTTTTCTCACCGCCCGTTTGATAGCGGTTTGGACCTTCCGGGACAATCGATCCAGTCCGAGGGTAAGCTCCTCGATGTCCGGGTCGAGGGAAAGCGTAATCATCGCCAGCCTTCACCAACCGAGCCGTCGGGATCACTGGGTGTTTCCTGCCGGCCTTCGACAAGATCCAGGTAGCGTTTTCCGTTGCCATCCGGACGCGGTTTTTTTGCGATGTCGAATGCTTTTCCCCGGACGGTTATCCGAGCGCCCTGGTGGAGTTTCCCCGCATCTTCTTCCATGACAATCAGCGTCGGGTTTCGGCTCCGAATCGGGAGAGATGTCGCGGACGCCGAACTGCGTCCACCCCTGCCAAGTTCCGAGTGCTCGGGGGGATAGGTGAATATGCCGGGGATTTCGATCCCATCGGAAAGGGTAACCGGTTCGCCAAGACGGGTAACGGCCTGCCGGGACGCTTTCAGGACCGCGTCGCGAAAGCCCGTGTCAACTGCCTACCACCTTCCGAACGGACATAAAGGCGTCGATCCGGATGGGGATGACCAAGGGAGCGGTCCGGATCATCACCATGCGGGCGCTGGGGTCCGGGACCGCAATACGCCACAGCCACTCGACAACCTGCAACAATGCATGGTTTTACTGGAGAAAATAATCGAAGAAAGTTGCCGTGCGCAGCACTCGACCCAGCTTTTGGGATAGTACTGGATCTGAACGGAGCCGGACTCGATGGCCCGGACATCCTGGATGGCTTATTGGTTAGATGGTAAAAAAGTCCGTCCTGGACTTTTTTGACAGGCACCGGACGGTGCGAGCGCGGGTGCTGGCGAGGATGAGGGCGTCATCGGGGATCATGGGATGCTCTTTATCGTCGTCGCCGAGATACCATTCGTCGTAGGCGAAGATGTCGAGGCCCGGGTCGTTGAGTGGTTCGCCATTTCGCGTGCAACTTTTTCTATTCGAAGGCGTGTCGGCCATTGCAAGGTCGGCTGCGGAAAAAGGTTGCACACGGGCCTTAGCGAAGCTTCGCCTTACACCGACAAGACGTGATTTAGCATTTGCAAAGCAAATTGGCATTTTGCAAAACTCGACTCGTCTGCGAAGCTGAGCGGGAAATAAACAAAGTAGTAGGTAACGCCGCCCGCCAGTTGCTCAGGCTTGATGAACCCGAGATCGATTCGGCGGGTGTCCAGCTTGTCCTTGAGTTTGGCAAGGAGTGGGTCGACGACATTTGCTTTGATGATGGCCCCGATGATGGCCCGATCGACGGTAGCCCCCGAGTCCTGGGAGCAGCGGCGCTTCCAGGTCCGAAGGTCCTTGACGGGGTCGGCCTCAAGCACGGGTCCGGACTTTCGTGCCCGAGAGTTCGATTTTGTGGCTGTCGGATAGGAGGAAATCAACCTCCTTTTGGCCGACGACCCTTCCGTCATCGTCCTCATAGCCGAGCCCATGCAAAAGCCCATCCAGCACCCGCCAGCCGCGTTGAAAATATCCTCAAAATGCTCATTTACTCCATGTAAACTCCGCTTTTTCGCCCCCAATTCATAACTTATGGCGCCTTGCTGGTGTGCACAATCCGCACTTTTGCATAGGACTCGGTTGACGATGACCTTGCCATCGACGAGGGCCAAACGATCACCAATCAGCGGCCATCCACTCTTCGCGCCGGACGATGGCGTCCATCATCTCCCGCATGTCTTTGCCAAGCTGGCGGGCGGCCCGTTGCTGGGGGCTGAGGCTGCCCGCGTAGACGGCCTCTCCCGGTGTGCGGGTAAGGAAATCCTGAGCGCGGGGGCAGGGCGCAGCTTGGTAAGGAAAAAACATGCCCGGATTGCGCGGGCCAAGTGATATAGATTCTGTTCGGCTTCAAGGCGCAATGACGGGCGCTGAGTTGCCTACGTAACCGTCATTGCAACACGGAAGCCGGACAAAAAGACGAGGTATATAACGGCGCTTCGCGCCGGGGCTGAAGCGGGGTGGGTCCAACCCCATACACCGGTTCTATCGGAATCTTTGCTCTTCCGATACGCCAAGGCGGGTATGTTTCTTTCTGGAGGATGCCGTAGGCTTGATGTAGGGCGGCTTGAAGGTTTCGGTGACGAAACCGTCCCGGCGCATGACGCGACCTTTGGCAATGGGCGATACGAATGGGGCGAGCTTTCGCGGGTTTGTAATTTTCCGTGTGTAACTTTTCCTGTTTTTATGGCTTTTGGCGCCGGGAGGTCAGCGACCGGAAAAAGTTACACACGGGGGCTTGACGATGTCGATGTCCACGGACTCGGTAGCGAAGGTCTCGACGTTGGGGAAAAAGGACTGGATGAGAAAGGTCCGGGGCGCTTTCATCTCTTCCAGGATCTCTGCATGGTGCGGGTTTCGAATAGGCTGATGGGCATGGGTGATCTCCTTGATTTTGTTTATTTCCCGCTCTGCTTTAGAAATGGATCAAGTTTTAAGAGCGGTTTACTAATATAGGATCATGGTTCATCGGTCTGAGGCGGGGCCTCGCTAGACGGATTTTTTGATGTGGATGTTGTAGGTGCGAAAGAGCGCTTTAACGCTGTCGGCGTCGTGCCCCTCACCGAACGTCAGGGCGTCGCGGTCGAATTCGCCGGAAAGATAGATGACGGCGGATTTGTCGGCGTCCGTGGCATCCACGTCTTCTGCCAGGATGGCGTGGGGGTCTTGGCTGCCGTTGCCGTTCCTAACCGATTTGCGCACGCAACGGAAATCGTTCCGGGTGCTTGATGATTTCTCGGCTGAGATCCACATCGAGAGCCGGCCAGTAATAATGACCCTTCAATGGTTCTTCCACATTGATGATGACGTTGATCGTCGCCTCCCTGAACCAGGGAAAATCTTCATAGGACAAAAACAATTCCTCTTGATGGGATTCCTTGTCATTGACCAATAACCAGATACCATGCGCGGAAACGTTCGTTACCTCAGCCGCTGAAGTATTTTTTCCAGGCATCAATGAGTTCATCGTGATGCGCCTCTATAAATGATTCGATCTCTTTCAATTGCTTTCTTGAATAATGGTGGTTCTTTGCCAGTTCGATTTCCGGAACGAGCCAGAATTTCGCTTCCCCGTCACCGGATATGACATGAACGTGGATTCGATCTTCTTCCCTGGAAAAGAAAAAATAGCGGACACCATTTTCCCTGAGTATGGTAGGACTCATGATTCTTCCCGTACAGTGCTTGTAAGTTGGCGTTGGCCCGCTAGTGTAAATCTCAATACCAACGTAGTGAAAGATTTTTCCGTTAACGAGGTTCGTATGACGTTGCTTATCCCAATCTCGTTAACGAGGAGCGAACCTTCTTCGAAGGCCCCCAACTCGGCTTCCGGGGTGTCCGGGGCGATGTTGGGCCGTGGGGTGTTGGCCATGGCCTGACTGAGGCAGTCGGTTTTGGTGGTAGCCTCCGGGAGCTTGGGTGCCTTTTCGAGGGCCGCGACCGCCGCTTCACTCGCCATGTCGGTGCCAAAGGCGAAGTGCTCGGCGAGATCCCTTCGCCCTGTTGCGGCATCGCTGCCTAGGATGGCCTGGATTCGTTCCCGTTCAGCCTTGATACCTTCCTGTTTTCCTTCCTCGCGGGCGCTGGCGAGGGCGGTTTCGTGGAGCTGTTTGTCGATGGTGTTTGTTGTGGTTTGGCCGGCATTGGCAGCCGGCTGGTTCGTTGTTTGGGTCATGGTTCCCCCTGTGGGCGTTTGTTTATTTCCGCTCAGCTTCGCGGATGGAACAGGTTTCAAAGGCGTCGACTTCTCTGAACTCACCGATTCGCGCCTTGTAATTTGGGGCGAAGCTTCGCTAGGGGTGGTTGAGGAATGGGCGAGGCGATTGATGCCACGTGTGCAACTTTTCTCGCAACCAACCAATCTTCGAACAGAACTGCTTCCTGGTAGAAATAGAAATCGATCAGGAAAAAGTTGCACACGAAATATTGATAAATCTGTCGGCGGTTTCGATGCGATCAGCGAGCCCGGTTTGCACCCCGTCTTGCCCGAGGTAGACGCGGGCCTGGGTGTCGCGCACCGCCTCTTCAGTTACGCCCCGGTTGATGGCGACGGTTTCCACGAATATGCCGTAAAGGGCATCGACCTCGGCCTGGAAGTCGGCGCGCACCTCTTCGGGCAGCGGTTGGGCCGGATTGCCGTCGATCTTGTGATCTCCGGCATGGATGTGGGTGACGGAGATCCCTTGTTTGTCTAAAGCGCGGGAGAGATCGGCATGGCGCCACACGACACCGATGGAGCCGGCCAAGAAAACAGATATCACCGGTGCGCGAGACGCTGATCCCGGAAGTGGCCGAAGCAATGAGGTATGCGGCGGACGCAGCCACGGAGTCGGCGATGGCGTGGATGCCCCGTGTGCAACTTTTCTCGATCTGACAACCAACTACCAATTGATTCAGAAAAAGTTGCACACGGAATATATACCAGCCCTCGTTTTGGCGAATTTCCAGGATCCGGTCGGCAAGCTCGAAGGCGGATTTGTTATAGGGGGCGACCTCCCCACCGGGAGAGTCGATATCGAGGACGATGGCCCGGACGTCCGGATCGGCGACGGCGGCGTCGAGCTATCTCGCGATCTGGTAGAGCTATCGACAAAACAAAGATCCTGGAAAACTCAATGCGTACACTTAAGGCCCACCCCCTTTCAGCCTTGGTGTGTGTGTTAACAAATAGGGCGCTGACACACCCTACCGAGGATGTAGGGGCAGAGTCGGCGTCAAGGCTACCCCGGTGGGCGAGCACCCCAAAGATCTCGACGACCGCGATGCCTCCCACCACCCGGTAGCCGGGACGCCGGTATTCGCCCGGCAGGGCGCTGTAGGCGGCAGGCGTGGGCGGTGGAACATCGATACCCCACTCTCTCCCCAGTGCCCCGACGATGGCGTCGTACTTGGCCGGGTGGATGAGGAGCGGGGTGTTGAATACCCGGCTCGCGATGTATGGGTGCCAGTTGGGGAGTGGCATGGATGTCTCCAGGAAAATGGCAATAAAAAACCCCGTACCGGGAGACTCCCGGGCGGGGTTTGTGGTCCGAACGCTGTGTGTTCGGATAGGGTTCAAAAACGGTAAGGCTAGTTTTTATCCATTAATTTCTGAGAATGTGGAATCGGGATAGCCGGAAACTGGGGGATTCATCTTCAGTTGGCGAAAAGCCATCTTAAATCTTGTCCTACTTCTTCGAAAAAATGCAGCTGTAAGAAAGCGCCAGTGATTGATAGGGCGTGGTATGAAGGAGGATACCATGAGATAACCCCGGTAACCGTAATGGGTTGCCCTTTTTTGATTCGTACCACATCGCCGAGTGGTGGTAGTGTTATTTCTGCCAGTAGATCCCCTTGAGAAAGATCCCCGTGAGGACCTCGAAAGTAGAACTTACGTCCGCTCCCATCGTAATCGTCGAAGTGAACCAGCACTCGACTGGTTTGGAATATTCCTGTTTTAACTTCCATGAGTAGATAAGGTTCCTGGCCTAAACCGCCACCGGCATGCTGGACCTTTCCCGTAATGGTTATAGTTTTCCCACGGAACTGCCTGACATGTTTTTCCCTCTCAGCCTCGCTCTCAATTGCCCATATCTCGCGTAAGAGATTCGCGTTATATTCTACGCCTCCTTGGCTCGATAACGAGCAGTAGTTCATTTTCATCAAATGAGCTAACAGTGCTGTCAAACTCGAACACAATCTTCCATTTCCCATTTTCTGAAAGCAATGTAACGACCTCTCGAATTTTTCCGTTCTTATGCGGAATAGCCACAAGACACTGGACTAATCCATAGAGTGTGCGTGTTTTAATGATGTTGGGGTCGGTTTCTTGACGCTCATTAAGGAATTCCACAATCTCATTATTCGCAAACATGTGTTCGAGAAAACTTTTCCCAGAATCCAGGTTATTCTTCTCCGCTGCTTCATCAAACCACTTTTTTGATGGTGTAGACAGTAAGGTCCACACGCCTTGTGTATCACGCTGCTGATAGGCCTGATAGAAGTCTCGTATAACCTGATCAATTGCCTCCTTGGTTTCGGTTGGTAAATTTATCCTGTTATAACCGTCATTACTGCAGCTACTAAGCGTACTAAGCAACATGGTCGCGAGTAATAGAGCCAAAAGTAGAGCACGCAATCTATTCGTTCGCATCACCACACATCCATCAGCTTTTGGTATTACCATCAACTTCCCCTTTCAGTCGCTTCATCAGCCATTTTGTCCACATCCCTTTGCTTCAACCCCCAACTCCCGCATCCGTTCCTTCTCCCTCGCGATCTGCTCCAGGTTTTCCTCCCAGTCGACGCCCCGTTCAGCACAGGCATCTTCCAGGGTTTTGAGGCCAGCTCCGATTTCCATAATGTCGGCCTTGCTTTCCTTCAGGGGATCGATGTGGCCCTTGCCGGGGCCGGGGTTTTAAATTCCATGGCGGCAGCCACACCAAGCGATTTTGGCAGTATAGAAATCCGGGGCACCCGTTGGCAATGACACATTGCCCTTGTCGAGCGCTTCCTCCAGCCACAGGGCGTACACCTGCCGGGCGAAGTTGGCCTGCGAACTGACGGCGGCTCGAGAAAAATTTCCAGGCCTCCAACATGCCGGCGCGGGCGCCGGATGGATTTGTTATGACTGGGATCCAGCGGGGTGGGCGGTTATCGGTTGTTTTATAGGATTTGTCGGGATGGTTTCGATACAGCTTTTTGTCTCGCTGTAATCCCTGGCAAGCTGCTCGTAGCTGACGCCTATGCCAGCGGCCATATGTCGAATGACGAGTTTCTCGAACTCCGCGAACCGGGGACCGGGATGTTCGCTGGAGACGATGTTGCCCCGTGTGCAATTTTTTCCCGCAAGCCGCGGAAACCTGAACACGGCAGTTCCAGGAAAAATTGCACACGAAAAGGAATCCTTCTCCCGGATAGAGATGGGGGATCCGGACGCTTATCGAAGCACGGTGCCGGCGCTGTGGCATTCGGCCATGGCGGTGAGGATGGCGCTGGCGAGTTCATTGCCCTCCTTCACGGTACCCAGGGCCTCGGCGACCTGGGCGTGGTCGAATTCGCTCTCTATATCACCGCCGCGTACATGGCGTTGACGATGCCGGCCTCCAGGTTGACGTCCTGGAACCGCGATGGTGTTTTATTCTTGGGGTCTTGCTCTTGGCGAGTATGGCGGCGATGTCGCTCTTGCCGGGGGCTGCCGCAACAGAGCGAGGATTTTTTTACAGCCTCCCAGGTCTGACCGGGGCGATCCGGCTCGAAGACGTGCAGGACCTGCCGTCGACCCCAGGCGGTTTCCCGAGGGACCCGCTTCCAGGTGTACGGGGCCATCCCCATCCCCTAGCGAGGTTTCGCCTCAGCCCGACGAAGCATGAGTTGGTAAATTCAGAAAAATCGGCGCCATTGAGATTTCTCCTCTATCCGCGAAGCCGAGCGGGAAATATACAAAGCAGTCGCTCGGCAAAGCCTGACGGATGTGGTAAGCAATGGGCGCACCGTGGCGGTCCAATTCCACACCGGCCCGCAGGCGATCAGTATCCATCAGACCGTTCGGGTTACAAAGACGCGCGGGATCGATGATCCGGATGGCGGTGGCGTAGTGTTTGTCATAGGGGCCGCCCCGATCCGCCAGCCACTCGGCGGTGGCGAGGACCTCGCCGCCTATGCGCCTTGAAATACCGCCGTCTTAATACCGACAATAGCCTGCCGGTTTCCCATAAAGGCGTAACCGAAGGTGGTTGCCGTGCGCAGCACCCAGGAAGGAGCGCAGGCAGCAAGACCCAGCATGGCCGGGATTGGTTGACTATTGGGGCAAACGCCGGCTGGCATCGCAATGACAATCTATGTCCTCGGCCCACAACCGCCCCACGATGACCAATGCGATTCGACTTCCCGCGACCAACCGGTCTTTGCTACATGCACCTTTTCAACAACGGCAAGAATCCATAGATTCATGCGAGAAACAATCGAAGCACATTGCCGTGCGCAGTACTCGGATGCCCATTCCGCCGTCTGTCCCAGCGCCCGCCAGTCGGGTTTGGCCGAGAGGCGCAGGCCGGAGCCGACGATGTTGCCGGGTTGTGCCTCAAGTTTGGGCCTGGACGCCGTCTGCAACCAGGGCAAAGTTTCGGACGGTGTCGTGGGCCAAAATCATGGACACACAGCAATCAGGAGTTCCCGATCAGGCAAGAGATCGGCGTCGGCGCTTTTGAGGGCAGGCAGCCAGCTCATGAGATCCCGGGTCTGGTGATCGCCACGGTAACCCGCTCTGGAGACTGGTCATCACGATGGGGTCATCACGACGGCAGGATTGCTTTGGATGGGCTGGCCGTCGGTTCCGAGGATCAATGCGTACTCCCGGTGGGGGTCATCCGGAGAACCCTAGCGAAGCTTCGCCTGGAACCGATAAGATGTAAGTTGGTATTGGTAAAGCGGAATGGGTGGTTTGTAAGACGCGATCCAATCGCGAAGCTGAGCGGAAAATAAACGAATTACCGGCGATCGACGGGCCGTCCGGGTGGACGCGCCACCACACTCGGCCTCGAGGTACCGAATATACCGCTGCAGGTCTCCCCGGCGCGCTTGGGCATATCTGACACGCTGCCCTTCCACATCGACCTCCACTGTCTGAGCGCCCGTCACCAAAGCGTGCATGGCGTCCCTTGCTTCGGTGAGGCGCTGTTGGCAGTCGGTCATGGGGTTTCCAGGGAATAACAGCGCATCGTGTCAACGGGCAGACAATTTCCGAAGTTCTTCTTCCGAAAGACCGGATGCCTTCGAAATTACCCCCACAGCTACACCGTCGCTAAGCAAGGTCCTGGCCATTTCAACGGCCTTTTTGTGCTCGCCTTCTTGTAGGCCTTGTTGTATACCTTCCTGCAGGACACTTTCGCGAACCTTACCCTCAATCTCCTGGGCAAACTGGCTTCTGATATCCTCGGCAAATTGAGACATCATTTTTTCTTCCTCCTGCGGCTTCACTTCTCGAATGATTTTTCGCAGCGTCTGTTCGTCGTAGCCATAGACACGCACCAGATAGTAAGCAATGGGATCGAGATCTTCAGGCGCGTCCTTGAGCAATGCGATAAGCAGTTCCACAACCGCCGCCTGCCGGCCTTTCCGGGTGGCGTATTTCATGGCCACCAGCCAGGGACGAAGGCGTGGGTATTCGGATAATTCTGTATCCGGGACCATGCCAAGATCAAGCACCGGAAAACGGAAGTTCAGAAGATAGGGCTCCCAGCCTTCCTCGGTATCCACGAGATGCAGAAATTCGTTCGGGCCCTCTTTACCCCTTGGCCACTCCTCACTCCCGTGATAGAACACGAACGGCACGATGGCGGGGAGCCGCTCCCAGTCCGGGTTTTCCTTTTCCCACTGCTTCAGGATCTCCACCATGTATTTGAGCAGCTGCCAGCCGACTTTTTTGTCGGGCGAGCTCTTGTTCGATTAAGCACGTAATTTGTTTATTTCTCGCTCGGCTTCGCAGATAGATCAAGTTTCAATAGCGCCAATTTTTCTGAAGTTATCGACTATGCCTCATCGGTCCGGGGCGAAGCCTCGCTAGGGAAAAGCACTCTGCCCATTGATGGTCCTGACCCGAAAGAGCCGGTCGGAGAAATGTTGGCGCAGCCTTTCGTCCACGAACGAGTCCTGCATGGGTTCGGGCGGATCATCGAAGAGATACCGTGTCACGGCTTCCGGCAGGCGCTCGCGCAGCAGTAGACCTGCCCGGTCCGGGCGGGAGAGCATGTCCTTCATGAACCGGTCGTGGGGGTGTGCGATGTCGTCGGTCAATGTGTGGATCCTCTCGGTGGGTCAATCGATCAACAGTTCCTGGATCTCTTCCTCGGAAAGCCCGGAGATTTCGGAAATCTCGCTGATATCCATTCCTTTATCTAGCAAGGCCCTGGCTATTTTCCCCTTTTCTTTCTTGAGCCTTACCTCACCCTCCCGAATCCCCTTCCACATACCCCTTTCCATCCACTCTTCCTTCGTCTTCCGGATTTTCTCGGCCACCTCATAGGGCGGTACGTATTTCGTACTCTCCCGAAGTTCCGCCATGAGCCCGGTTATCTCGAAGCTGAAGAAGGTCTCGGGGGCGATGATCAGATGATCCACGGCATGAATATTCAGAATACGTCCCACTTGAATCAGATGGTCGGTGAGATCCTTGTCCGCATCGGAAGGGCGCACCTCCCCGGCGGGGTGGTTGTGCACCAGTGATTGCCGATCAGGATGGCGCTGACGGCGTTCTTCCAGACCGCTACCCGGAATTGTTCATCCAAATGGCCTCGGCGGGCTTGATGTTGGCGTGATAGGCCCCGCCGATGACCACCAGTTCGATGAAAAGCAGCCTGCGGTGACGTCAAGACCCACCATCTGGAAGTGCTCACTAGCGAAGCTTCGCATCGAACCGACAAGGCATGATTTATACTGGTAAAGCAAGATTGATTCTTTGCAGAATTTGATGATCTATTTGCGAAGCTGAGCGGAAAATAAACAAATTAGTCCTGGTCGATTTGTTCCTCACGCAGCAGGATCCTGCGCATGACGCCGAGAATACGTCAGCGCTTCGCGCCAGGACCCGAACGGGATGGGCCAAGATTTCAGCACTGCTTTTTCCCGGATCTTTCGTTATTCCGGGACGGAAAGATCCTGCCCATCGACGATCCTGATTCGTTCGTGTTCCGTAATCTTTATGTCCACGTCGCCCTCCCGGAGAAATCCCGACCACTTATTACCCGTTCCCCTGGATGATAAGGTCAATCCCATGTCTTCTCCAGCATTTTTACCCTCCCCGTGCCGATTTGCCAGTCAGCCATTCAGCCTCTGTGCGAGTTCGGCGAGAGACGGAGACCGAGGCTTCACTTCGGAAGGGACCGGGGCGGATTCGGTCCCTTCCTGAAAGAGCGTCATCTGCGTTACCGCCCTTTCCAGTTCCGCCCACTGGGCGGGCCGCATCAGGTGTACCCTGACGGCCCGGGCCGCATGCAGGGCGTAAACCTCGCCGTCCAGGGCCTCGTTTCGGCGACCGCTTTTAAGTTGCCACACCAGCCGGTATTTGATGCTCTTGTGCGGGGCTTTGACTTCCGAGGTAATCTGCTCGAAGTAGTCGGCGCGCACCTCCCTGAAGTAATGCCAGCGCTCGATGCCTCTGGCCTCCAGTTTCATTTGACCCGCCAACCAGTCCTTGGCGCGGTTCGTGCCGACGAGTGCTGCGCACGCTGAATTCTTTCGATTGGGCCTATCGGTTTACCGAAAGGTTATTGGCTATTGTCGAGTTGGGAGTTGTGATGGGAGGCAGCAGACCTTCACTCCATGGCGGTCGGCCTTGGTCTGTTTGTCCGGACGATGATGGTCGATGCTTTTGAGGCGAGGCGTTGCGAAGATCTCCGGGTCCTGGCGCTCGCTGGACCCCTTGACGGCCATGACCCGGACATGAGGGTGTCTGGCGCTCCGGGTGCGCACCCAGGAGTAAACCGCATCGTTCGTATTGCCGTCACCCGAATCGATGGAGATCGCCTTTGCCCGAATGGCGTTACCATTCGCGTGCTTGAAGGGACTGAACGCCAGTTTATCCAGCGCCTCCCACACTGCATCATTTTTATCGACGCAGCCCCGTGTGCATTCATGCACACGAAATAACAGATACCCTCCGCGTAGAGCTCTCCCCAATGAACGAGCCAGCTCTCTTCCTCCCGCCCCCAGGCCCGGACGATGACGGCGAGCCGGTCGTGCTGCACATCCACGCCAATACTGATATGTGTTACCCGCCATCCGCGCCCGACACCAAAGATCAGCGATACGGTTCATTGCGTACGTCGGATTTGTTTTTTTGGTCGCCTGATTCGAATCGGAGATGAATTGGCTTTTCGTTGATTTCTCCCAGATCCAATTCTTTGCGTAATTCATCCCGTAACGACATCAGTAGAGCCCTAATAACGTCCGAGTTCGCATGCTTCTCGGCGATTGCTGTTGCAACCTCTTTTGCCATTCGTATCTGACCTTCCGTGCCGAGAAGTTGAATATCGGCAATGGCCGATTCAGATCGTGAACCGAAGCTGGTTCCGTGAATTGGCCCACGGTTCGAAGCGGATTCGAGGTTCCGGTATGCCTCTATAAGATATTTGACTCTAATCTCGCGTCGCTTGTTGCGCCGGTCACGAGACGCGTTTAGCACGTGCACCACAAACCAGCCGCTGAACGCCACGATAACAGTGCCCAAGAGCGAAAGCAGCTTCCAGTCCATCTTGTCACCTCATTCGGTTGATAACGGTAGACCATCCCATAAGCGTATGGGTATTTTTATCTTGCTTCGTCAAAAGTAACAGTTCGTCTCCGGCGGCGCCAGCCCATAGACCTCGTGGGATACCCCTTCCGGTTTGGACTCCCACTTCACGTTTTCCCAGTCCAGCACGTGGGAACCGTCACAGCCATGGCAACGGTCACGACAGGTTACATCGCCCCGGAGTATGAAAGGGTGTTGCCCTCAAAATGGACATTGCCGTGCGCAGCACCAGTCATGGCAGCGGATGGGCAGCACCCGCTTGTCGGAGAGCGCGATAAACTCCTCAACCCTGGATAATCCGGCCACCGAGGGCGTGCCGCCCAGAATAACTTTTGACCTTCTTTGCCGTTTCCGGCGCTCCATGACAATCCGGATGGCGTCTCCCTGGTCGCCCGCGCTCTCGCCGGGTGCCGCGCACGGCAATGTCCTTCGATTACAGCTAATTTGTATATCAATAGGTTGTTGCCGGTTTTACTGCGGCGACCTTACGGTAGGGTGTTTGTTATCCGGCTCCTCGATAATCACCAATGGGGCCGGCGTCGACTCGGATCGGCGATGGCGTTGGCGCTGGCAAGCTTCAGGAAGCCACCCGGAAACTGCTTATAGTGCTGCGCACGGCAATGTACTTCGATTATGGTTTTGATGAAGATCGATGGGTAATTGCCGGTTGTTGAGTGGCGTATTGATGGCGAGAATAATCGACGCGCTGGCCGGTCCTCCGGGAGCCGGAAGAGCCTTACGCAAAAGCCCGGATTGTGCCCGCCAGCAAGGCAAAAACGGGCGAGAAAGCGGAGTTTACACTTCGTGACTGAGCATTTTGAGCCCGTTTTTAACGTAGCTGGCGGGTGCAGGACGGGTTTTTGCGTATGGCTCGAAGGTGTCGATAAGCCCGGAGAGCACATGGGGTGGCCCGCACCGATGGCACAAACTTTTCATCCGAGAATGCCCGGGCCGCTTCGGCCCCAACCAATGACCCATCAAAAGACGATGATGACGGGACACGGATCGGTATGGATTCTCTTCCCGATGTAGCCCACGAGGCCAACGGTCCAGCCAATCTGGGCAGCCTTCTGCATGACCACCATCCGCGCCTCGGGGGCATCCAGGGCGTGGAAGATACCCCAAAGGTACGGCACATAATCCGGATTGTGTGCTGCGCACGGCGATATTTTCCGAGTTTTGGCCTTCGATTATCGTCCCGATGGGAATCGAAGATGGTTGCCGGTTGTTGAGGGGGTATTTATGGCAAGGGGTAATGCCCCGGCAGGTCCGCCCCTTCCGGCGGCAACTGAAACCACTCAGTCAGCCATTGGCGCGTCGGGACCTTGGACGGGCACAGCCACTGTCGGGAGACTCGCCACAGCATCCTCGTCAGACCCGGGCGCACCGCCTGCAATAACCACGAAGGCGGCGTCGAGGCATTCAGTATTGGAAAAACGAAAATCCCGAAAGAACCTGTGCCAACACCTTGGTCCATCCCGTTTCGGTTCTGGCGCGAAGCGCTGACCTATCTATCGACCAACTCCCGCTCGACCTCGATGCCGTGCCGATTTTTGATGGCAACAATAAGGCGCTCGGTTTAAGCGTCAGAAATACAGGGAGCCTGTGGGATCCGATGCGCGTACCAAGGCCCACCCCCTTTCAGCCTGCGCGCGAAGCGCTGACAGATTCCCAACTTCGTTTCTCGCCATGGAGGCCCAATGAGCCAGCTTCGGCTCCAGTTCATCAATGCTGACCAGCCTTTGGGCCCGGGCGAAAAGCTCCAGCTGCTTGAGGTTCGCATCGGCCTCTGCCTGACGGGTCCGCTGGAGGGTCAGATTCACCTGCTCGTCTCCCCCGCGCCCTGCCGCCGTTTCCCGAAGGTCGCGGATGTAGGCAATCCGGATGGTGGAGAGATTCGATTGCCTGTGATCGATTCCGAGCTTTGGCAATATCTCGCGCACGCTCCGGTCGCTCAGATCCAGATGGTTACCGATCTCGACCTGGGTGGGGATGGCTTGAGGAAATACGGCGAGCGTCGCCGAACCCCATGACTGAATATGACCCAACCCCGCTTGGGGCCAGTTCATAACAAATCCTCCCTGCGCTCTCCCTCGGTGCGAAGATTTATCAGCGCTTCGCGCCAGAACCCAAACGGGGTGGGCTCCGGTACATGCACCGGTTCCCCATGATCCGTTTTCTCGATATGGAGATATCCTCGACGTAGCCCCGCACGAGACGAAGCGGATGGAACCTGCCATTTTCCCGCTGGACTGCCCCGGCCCGCGCGAGTTTGTCCAGCTCCCCTGGGGCGATGCCGACGAAACGGGCGGCGGCGTCCAGATCCAGGTAGCCATCATCGGCTGGCATTACCCACCTTCCCGCTCACGGGCAATTTCCTCGAATAGTCCATCGGCGCCTTCCAGTTTGGCCCTGTCCCCGGAAAATGCCTCCCAGCGCCGGATGGCCATATCGACATACAGGGGATCGATTTCCAGGGCCAGACACACCCTCCCGCAGGTCTCCGCCGCGATGAGGCTGGTGCCGGACCCGGAGAAGGGTTCGTAAACGGCCTGCCCAGGGCTCGAGTTGTTTTCCATGGGCCGGCGCATGGCTTCCACGGGTTTCTGGGTACCGTGGCCGGTGTCGTTCTTGTTGTGCTCGATGCTCCACAGAGTGGACTGTGTCCGGTCCCCGCTCCAGTGGCCGGTCCTGCCCTTCCGGACGGCGTACCAGCACGGCTCGTGTTGTCAGTGGGTGCTGCGTGCGGCGATGTTTTTGGCTATGGTCTTGATGGGAATCGATGGGTGGTTGCTGGTTGTTGAGGAGGGTATTTGTGATGCGGGCTAATAGAGAGGGAACTCACGTTGGAGGTTATTTCAGTCTAGGTTGGGATGAGCGGGCGAACCCCCAACACAAACCCGGAGGGACCACTGTATCCGATATCCGTGTTGGGGTTCGCGCAAAGCGCGAACCCCAATCTACGTGCTAGTTTTCCGTTATTGAACCTCAACTTTTGCGCTACCTGTTGCAAGCGTATCAACATTCAGGGTTTTATCGGTCGTGTAGATCGCCCTTGGGCTCAAATTTTCCACCGTTCCTTTTAGGACTATGTAATCTCCAATGGCAAGCTCGCGTATTGTCTCACCCAGCTTATGGTGCAATTCATCAAGTTCGTCACCGATACTTAACCGTAACGTTTCCTGCAACTTCTCCCTAATGGTGCCGTGGAAGAACCACTCAGCCTTATCGAGCAGAAGGAGATTGGTATCGGCATCATAGTCAAAGGGATCCACATACAGCGTCCGCGAGTCAGTGCTGTACTGAGGCGTCCCGTTGAAATATGCCCCAACATGAACGGGTATGAAACCGAGAATCCTGTCTCCTGTCTTCACCTCTACGTAGGCCACAAGATCAGGCCCATTGGTATAAACGCGGCCTTTCACCAGCTTAGTACTGATAGTTTTGCCCTTGGCCTTGAACGTGAATTCCTGACCATCAAGCTCTTTTAACAACTCGTTGACATCTTCTGTGGAGACACGCAGTGGTAGTGCCAGTTTGTATTTACCTTGAATAGCGGAAAGTACCTCAAGCGGGGGCAGCGCCTCCAGTTCTGGTGTGGCGGGAACTTTCTCTTGAACCTGTGTACTAAGATAAGTGTCTACACCTACTGCCAAATGCAGTGCCCCTGTGTGAGCTACCGGATTCTGTACCTTGATGCTGACCGGATCGATCACTAGCCACAACGCGGGATTCTCGTACAGCTTATGAACGGCATGAAGTTTTTGCCACGCATTCTCCGCCATCGGTTTGAAGTTCAACTTACCCGCGAGGGCTTGTTGGATGGCGTCTTTCAACTGCTGTTTCTGCCCATTCAGCAGATCTGTCATCTTACCCCTAACCGAGATACCCACGCTGCTCCCACCAGGGAAGCCGATATGAACCTCAGCACCATGGACAGTGAAGTTCAAATCAGCATTGGCGGTAGCCTCCCAGTCGTGATTTATAGTGAAAGTGATTGCTGCAGAACCTGTTACTGACGCATGAAAGTCTGCGTGCTTACGAACTATTGCACCAAACACTCTTTTCATCGCATCTACGCGACCATTTTCCGTTCTGATGGGAATGTTGACCACCACCGCGCCGTGTCCGTTATCGCCTACCGAGATATGCCCATTTCGCAGCACCCTGACCTGAAATTTACATTCACTAACGGGACAGCTATCGACATCCTGATTAGTCACCCAATACAACTCGTCAGGTATTGCGTTATTTATTTCACGCTCAATGACCTCATATGACGCTATGAGTTTAACTTCCAGCGTAGAGATTTCGGTTGCAGGAAGCTTTTGCGGCGGCTTATCTGCTGGTTTTTTGGGGATTACATTACATCCGCTTACACCAACTAACGCCAGCAGTAGCAGTCCTGACAATCCCCTTTCAATATTCTTTTTCATACTTTCTCCTTACTATTGGAAAGCCGGAGCCTCCAAGAATATGCTCCCAAGCGGAGCTTGGGAGAAAAAAAACGGCGCAAATCTCCCACAATTCCTTCCCAAATTCCTCTTAGAATATCTCCGGCAGCTTCAAGCAGACCTTCAGATTCTTCTGGAATCTGATCTGATACATCTTCGGAAATTAAGTTTCCCGTCGCTACTCCTCCGCCAACAGGAGCAACTTCTTTCGTGGCGGTTTTGATCCCTGCACCAATTGCTTTACCTATTATTTTTTCCTTTGCTCCTCCAAAGCTGATATCGTCAGCGTCATCAATCATTTACCTCCTCCTTCTGAAGTGCAATTTTGTGTTAATAATTAGGCGGTTAAAGAGAGAGATATTTACTCGCAGTTACAGTTCACAACATCGCCAACACCCCATTGCCAGGCTCCCCCTCGCCGGCCTTGTTGACG
>CAZQHJ010000028.1:0-19946 GCA_964593225.1 uncultured Thiotrichales bacterium | reverse complement strand
TCTGCGTTATCCCGGTTTCACAGAGGGTTACGCATCTTGATTCGCATAGGGCAAAACTCTTTACAACTGCCTCCATTTGCTCCTCAACTGAAAGTGTATAAATAAATTTGCATGTTCTGATAGGTGGTGAGCCTCATAACCAAACACAAGCCACAGAAGAGGAATTATACTGTCAGATAGGGATGCTCAAGGTAGAACGGGATTTTTTAGCAAAAAAGCTCGGTCATTAGACTCAAGGAAGCATCAGGCCATGGTCGAGTTGGAGCATCCGCAATTGAGCGTTGCCGAACAGTGTTCGCTGCCAGGCGTGGGGCGCTCCAGCTACTACCATCAGTCACAACCGATTGATAGTGAGGAACTATTTGCGCGGTGTATCGATAGAGCGTCCCAATCAGGTTATGGGCCGCAGATATGACCTATGTTCCGTTACAGAAAGGATTTTTGTATCCGGTGGCCATTATGGATTGGCATTCGCGCATGGCGCTTTCCTGGCGACTATCCAATACCCTAGGCTCTGTTGACATCTGATTTCAGGATTTGTTCAAGCCATTGATATACAATGATTTCTCGCAAATCAACGTTTTTGTATAACAAATTGAAAAATAAGGGATTCTCGCCAAATGTCAACAGAGCCTAGAATCCGCAGCATCGGCAACTCATGGCTTTCGAAGAATGGTAGCACTCGGTCATTGAGTAAGTCGGCGGCTGTAATTGGCGTTGGCCACCTTGGAATAGGTGTCTACAAATGTCTGTTGATAAATCCTGCCAACACCCTTCAACGTCCCCACATAGAAAGTATCCTGGGAACCCAAATAGCCCGGATGTTCCTTTTCTATCTCGCCGGATACTTCATCGTCGTGCTTTTTCCTCTCCAGCGCTGTTACTTGAGCCTCAGTGAGAATAATGCCTTCCTTGGCTATTTTTTCTTCGAGAGCACACAGAGGCGTTTCTTGAAGCAAGCCAAGCCGTGCCGCGGCCAAATACTGCGCACGCCACTCCATGAGACAAAAATTCCCTGTTTTCTGAGTTGGTTGCTTGTCCGCGCCTGTCCGTGTGCCGGATAATCTATCGCATGTTGCACTACTGCCGCTTCAGTTCGCTCATCAACCCGGTTCTTGAGATTAGGAGCACGTCTATCCTTGTTCAGCTGTGATTCGATACCTGTCCTCCACTGCCTGTTTGTAACGGTAGAAGGTCTCTCGTGACAGGCCCATAACCTGACAAGCTTTGGAAATGTTCCGGAGTTCTTCCGCTGGATTTAACAATCCGACTTTGTGTTTGATGATGGGGTCGTTAGTATGAAGCATGAGGGTTTCCTCTTTGGTTTCGATGGTTGATTGGACACTTCCATCTAAACCGGTAACCCTCTTCTTTATTCAAGTCGGGTGTCGGATTTAGTCTGAACTACTACAGATATACGCCTCTATGGTTCATCCCATGACCGGACGGTTGGCACGCAAAGCTCAGCCCTTAGGTCCTTAATCGGAATTTTTAAACACCCTCTAAGAACCTGTGATTTTCTTTGGCCCTCTGAGGCCGTGTGTCTGATAAGCTCTGATGAAGTGCGCGGATTCCATCGCGGGGCCAGAGAGACTCAGGGCAGTCCCGTTCAAAGGCCGAATATATGGGCGCAATACTCTCTAATTAGGCTCTTATTGGATTTCAGGATCGGTAAATGTTATACAACAAGTCGAATTTAAGGTGCTTTTTGTCTAGCATATGGTTGGCCAGGTAGGATCTAAAATGGACGGAAAACACCTGGTACCGTCCACGATACTCATAATACTCAGCATGTTGCGTATTTTCGCTCCATAGCTTCTTCACTCGAGGTTCTCTGGATATCCTTCTTTTGAAGACACAAAATAGCCAACCTATACAGGGTATTAGCCTTCTGCTGACTATCAACCCGGAATCCAATAAGAGCCTCTAATTATGCTTCGCTTTTTTCCTTGCAGAGGGTTGGGGATTTTTTCGCGGCCCGCTGCATTGCGGAAGGCGTGAAGTTTGCCATGATGGTTCGACGTCATGCAGCTCGCTACACTCCCCCTAATTTCGCATACTCATAACACCTTTCGTACCCTTGCCGGCCGCAATCAGGCTACCGCCTTGCTACGACCAGGGGTTTTCAGACACGCCCTTGTAATTTTGCGGAGCAAAATTATTGATGACTAATGTCCCCAACATCCTCACTTTATTCAGAATCATCCTGATTCCGGCCTTTGTGTTGTTTTTTTATTTTCCATTTTCCTGGAAACATCTCCTCACCGCGGCTATTTTTGGGATCGCAGCACTTACCGACTGGCTGGACGGCTATCTGGCCCGTCGCCTCAATCAGACCTCCGCCTTTGGGGCATTTCTCGATCCGGTTGCGGATAAACTGATGGTGGTTGTGGCCCTGGTACTGTTAGTCGGGAGCCACGAAACCCCGTGGCTGGCTATTCCCGCGGCCGTCATCATAGGCCGGGAGATCGTGGTTTCCGCGCTTCGGGAGTGGATGGCCGAGTTGGGACAACGGGCGACCGTGGCGGTAGCCACGGTGGGAAAGTTCAAGACCATCTTTCAGATGGTAGCGATATTTATCATGCTGCTCGGTGAACCGACATCCGAACCACTGATATGGCACAGCGATTCCCTGCTCTCCAACCTTACCCTTCTCATGCATGTTATTTATACCATTGGATTTATCCTACTCTACATCGCGGCCATATTGACCCTCTGGTCCATGATTGCTTACCTCCATGCCGCTCGGACGAGTGTGCGGTAATTTCCCGATACTTTGCCTCATGTACACGTATCGGGAAGACGAAGATCCTGGCGGAATCGGTACCCGGAATCCTGGGAGCACCCGGTTTGGGTTTCGGCGCGGAGCGCTAACAAATAAAAGACCTATCCGAACGCCCACCGTTCGGATAGGTCTTTATCATTTTGGAGCAAAGCCATGCCTCACATCGACCTTATCGATCCCGAACAAGCCGAAGAAACAGCTGCCACGCTGTTCAAAACAGCCCAGGAGGCCTTCGGCGTCATTCCGGAGCCACTGAAATTGTTTGCTCACAATCCTTCGGTTGCCACGAAGGTGTTCGAAGGCTTTGCACCCTCCATGGAGCAAAACAAGCTTTCCCAGCCCCTTTTTGCATGGACGCGCTACCTCTTGGCCAACCATACCCGCTGCACACACTGCATCGATCTGAATGCCGGGATACTCCTGGAAATGGGTGCGGATCAGGCGGTATTGGCCGCCGCCCGGGAAGACGCCGCCACGGTGCCATTACCGGCGGAGGAGACGGCCTTGCTGTTGGCATGCCTGAAGGTTATGCGGGACCACCGGCTGTTGGATAAGGCGGAAATCGACGATCTCAAAGGGCATGGGTATTCCGATGCCGACCTTATCACCGCCTTCCACCACGCTGCCCATACCCAGGCAGTGGACCTGATGATCAATGCCTTCGGATTGTGAACCGACCTATCTCGAGCGAGCCGTTTTTTTCCGTTGTCGAAAACAATCGAAAAACGCCGGACCTCAAGCGCCCGTTCCACGGAAAGCCTGAAATACAGCCGTTATAAAGTGTAAAAATCGACAGTCATGACAAAATCACAAGAACTCTTCAGCCGCGCCCAAAAAACCATCCCTGGCGGGGTCAATTCTCCGGTGCGCGCCTTCCGTGGCGTAGGTGGCGAACCGATCTTTCTCAAAAGCGGCGCGGGCGCTTGGCTGACCGACGAAGACGATCGCCGGTATGTGGATTACGTGGGCGCCTGGGGGCCGATGATCGTCGGGCACGCCCATCCCGCCGTGGTCGAAGCGGTGCAAGAAACCGCCAGGCAAGGGCTCGGTTTCGGCGCGCCGACGACCTTGGAGACGGCTATGGCGGAGAAGGTCCGCGAGCTGGTCCCTTCGGTTGAAAAGGTGCGCATGGTCAATTCCGGCACCGAGGCGGCCATGAGCGCTATTCGCTTGGCGCGGGGCGTGACCGGCAGGGACAAGATCGTGAAATTCGAGGGCTGTTACCACGGCCACGTGGATTCCCTGTTGGTCAAGGCAGGCTCCGGGGCGCTGACCCTGGGCGTGCCCACCTCCCCCGGTATTCCCGCGTCCCTCGCCGCCGAGACCCTTATTCTGGACTACAACGATGCCGAGCAGGTGCGCGCGGCGTTTGCCAAGGAGGGTGAACGGATCGCCGGGATCATCGTGGAACCGGTGGCCGGCAATATGAATTGCGTTCCACCCGCGCCGGGGTTTCTGGCAGCGTTACGCGCTGTCTGTGATGCGTATGGCAGTATTTTGATCTTCGATGAAGTCATGACCGGCTTTCGCGTCGCCCTGGGGGGGGCTCAGGCGCGCTACAACGTCCAGCCGGACCTGACGGCCCTGGGCAAGGTGATCGGCGGTGGCATGCCGGTGGGGGCCTTTGGCGGACGGGCCGGGATCATGGACCGGATTTCCCCCACCGGTCCCGTTTACCAGGCCGGGACGCTTTCCGGGAATCCGGTGGCCATGGCGGCGGGATTGGCGACTTTGGAGATTGTCTCGGAACCCGGTTTTCACGAGCGTCTTTCCGGGATCACGGGGCGACTGGCCGAAGGCCTCGAGACACGGGCCAAAGCGGCCGGCATCCCCTTTACCCTGCAACATGTGGGGGGGATGTTCGGGATGTTTTTTACCGCAGAACCTGTCATCCGTAACTTCCGGCAGGTTATGGCCTGTGACCAGGAACGTTTTCGGCGCTTTTTCCACGGGATGCTCACCGAAGGGGTGTACCTGGCGCCTTCGGCCTTCGAGGCCGGCTTCGTATCCGGCGCCCATGGGGAGGAGGCGCTGGCGATGACCTGGGCGGCGGCGGAGCGGGTTTTCAGTCGCATCTGACCGATAGCCGACGTAACCGGGAACGCAGCCTCACTCCGACATCGACGATTGTCGATGTCCTATTCGCCCGTACTATGCAGTAGACGATTGGTACATTACTGCGATCTCGCGTCGGCATCATTATAATCCGGCTCCACAAACCTACAGTGCGGAGCAAAACCATCGATGAACTTCCTCGATCTGAAATCCAATCACCCCCTGGGGGCCATCATCGAAAGGGGCAAAACCACCTTTTCCTTGTTTGCGCCCCACGCCAAACGCGTTACCGTGACGTTTTTCCAGGATCTCACGAACCCGGAACCGGAAACACATGACCTCATCCGGGCCAATCACAACAAAGGGATCTGGAAGGTGACTCACAACCGGAATCTTCACGGCTGGTATTACTATCTGCGGGTCTATTCCCCCCCCAAAGCGCTCCCGGAAAAGGCTATCCCTGTTTCGGAAAGTAGCGACACGGAAAATGCCGGTTCAGAAGAGGGCAAGGAAAAAGGCAAGGACGCAAAAACGTCCGCCAAGCAGGATAACGGCCCGGATGACGACGCGCAGCAAAAGAAATCGGGCCCGATCGATGACGACCCGCCCAAGATCCTCGATCCCTATGCGCTTGTTGCCGTCGGTCCGTCCGGTCCCGGCATCGTGTGGGATCGGAAAAAGATCAAACCCGCAGGGGGGCGGAAATTCACGACGCCGGATATGCACGACCTTGTCATCGTCGAGGCCCACATCCGCGATCTGCTCAAACACGCGCCCATGGACTTGGCGGCGGCCGATCGCCTGGGTTTCACCGGATTGGAGAAATGGGTCCGTGCGCAGGGTTGCTATTTCAAAAGCCTCGGCGTCAATGCCGTAGAGTTGCTGCCGCTCCAAGAGATCGGCGATCACTACGCCAAGGAAGATTACCACTGGGGCTACATGCCGGTGAATTGGTTCGCCCCCGACAGCAGTTACGCCCGGTGCCCCGAATCCGGCTCTCAAATCTCCGAATTCCAATCCCTTGTCAAGGCGTTCCATGACGAAGGGTTTGCCGTCCTCATCGACGTGGTCTACAACCATGTCGGGAACCCCAACCCGCTCTTTCTCATCGACAGGGATTATTATTTTCATCTCGATGAAGCGGGAGAACTCACCAACTGGAGCGGTTGCGGCAACGATGTGCGTTGCGACGCCCCCATGGCGCGCCGTCTCATCATCGACAGCCTGACCCACTTCATCGAGTGCTACGATGTGGACGGGTTCCGTTTCGATCTGGCCCACCTGATGGGTATCGAAACCCTCGAGGCCATCGAGTCCGCCCTGAGAAAGGTCAAGCCCTCGGTCGTCCTCATCGCCGAACCCTGGAGCTTTCGCGGGCACATCCACACCGGGCTCAAACACACCGGGTTTGCCGCCTGGAACGACGGCTATCGTGAATTCGTCTACCAATATCTGCTCGGCAACGGCAATCAGGAAGGGCTGCACTACTACATGGGGGGCAGCACGAAACACCTCACCGCCCGACCGACCCAGACCGTCAACTACGTGGAATCCCACGATGACCGGTGCTGGGTCGATAAAATCACCGAAAACCCCGATCACCGGGGCGATCACCCCACCGCGGCCGATCGTCGGCGCACGCATCTCGCCTGCGCCATCGTTATGGCTTCATTGGGCGTTCCCATGATCTCGGCCGGGCAGGATGGCCTGCGCACCAAACAGGGCATCGACAACAGTTACCGGGAGGGCGATATCAACGCCATCGATTACCAGCGGGGTATCGAATATGCCGCGACCCACGATTATTTCCGGCAATGGATCGGCTTCAGGCGTTCCGAACGCGGCCGGCTGTTTCGCCTGGGGGAGACCCCGCCGGATTCGTTCTTCCACTATTTCGGGGCCCGACATTCCTCCGCCACGGCCATACAGTACAACGCCGACAAAAGCCATGGAGAACACGGCCTCTTGTTCGCCATCAATCCCCACCGGAGTGTCCAGCATATCCACATCGATGGGATGGATCCCTCCGGCTGGAAACAGATCGCCGATCACGAACGCTTCGAAAAACGGGGACTCGAGACCCTGCGCTTTCCCATGGCGCATGGGCTTCTCACGTTGCCACCCTTGAGTTGCGGGCTTTGGGAAAGGGCGTAATTTTGCTTCGCAATCACAAGGCTTCCAACGACCGTATCCCTACAGGGCCCCACACGCAGCGGGACTTTTATCTCCCGCCGCTTTTGAGGTAAAGTCCCGGAGGACTTTATTCCTTCCACAAGATAATAGGAGATATTTTTCGTGAAAACAAAGCAGTTTCATATCGGTCTGACCGCCTCCGCCGCTCTTCTCATGGTTGACCTGGCGTTTGCCGGGGCCGCGGGACACGGGGATGTCGCCTGGAGTCATTCGGGGGCAACAGGACCGGAACACTGGGGCGATCTCAGTGAGAAATTCATCCTCTGCAAAACCGGAAAGGCGCAGTCCCCCATCGATATCACCGGTCCCACCAAAAGCAATCCGCCCTCATTGGAGATTCGGTACCAATCCAGCACCGGGGCCATCGACGAGCTATACAATGGTCATACCATCGAAGTGCATATCGACGCAAATAACACCATCGCCATCGACAACGAGCCTTATAAACTGCTCCAGTTTCATTTCCACACCCCCAGCGAGCACCACATAGACGGTAAGGCGGCCCCCATGGAGCTGCATTTGGTCCATAAAAACGCCAAAGGGGAAATCGCCGTCATCGGCGTCATGATGAAAGAGGGCAAGGAAAACCCGGTCTTGAGGGAAATATGGGAAAACCTCCCCAACGAGCTCGGAGAACACACCAAGAGAAGTGGCAAGACCTTCGACATCAACGGCTTCCTGCCGGAAGACAAGGCCTATTTCCACTACAGCGGTTCCCTGACGACGCCCCCTTGCAGCGAGCCGGTACGTTGGTTCGTCATGAAAAACCCCATCGAGTTATCGCGTGAACACATCGCCGACTTCGATAGAATCGTCGGCCACGACAACCGTCCCGTGCAGCCGCTCAACGGACGCGATATCTTCCTCAGCCAATAAAAATCCAGTCGTAGGGGCATGGGGATATTTCCATGCCTCTACTCCCCCCGCAACATCTCTTCCACGCCCGCCAATGCCGTCGCCACCGCCTGTCGCCGGATTCCCTCGCGCTCGCCGGTAAAATAGCGGGTGCTCGCGCAAACAACCAACTCGCCAAGACCCGCATCCTCCATCCCCCCGGTTGTCATTATCCAGGCAAAACACACCGTCCCCACCGGTTTTTCCGCGCTGCCGCCGCCGGGACCGGCAATGCCCGTGACCGCAACCCCCACCTGGGCGGCACTGTGGGTCAGGGCGCCCATGGCCATTTCCCGGGCGATGGGCTCACTCACCGCCCCGTGCGCCGCCAGGGTCGTCGGCGAGACCCCCAGCATCTCCTGTTTCGAGAGATTCGAATAGGTCACGAACCCCCGATCGAACCAGCCCGAACTCCCGGCGACGGCGGTGATGGCCTCGGCAATGCCGCCCCCCGTACAGGACTCCGCCGTCGCCAACAGGAAACCCCGGCGCGCGAGGCGTTCCCCAACCCGGGCCGCCAATGTCCGTGGATCTTCCATACCATCACACCTTCGTTTATCCAAGGGCCTGTCTGAATCATCCGATTTCGGCTGGGAAAGTCGGAAATCGGCCAATAATTCACTCCGAATCGGGCCCGATCCGTTATGGTCGGAGTTCGATCCCACTCCGATCGGATCGGATCGGTCATCGTTCGGGTCCGATCTCCCCACGATCGGATCCTATTCATCACCGATCCGGCCGGATCCGCTGCCGATCGGATCCGATTCCTTCCCGATCGGACCCGATCGACCACCCATCGCATCCGTTCCGGCCTCGATCAGGCCAATTCTCTCCCCTTTGACAGGATTTATCTCGGGAAAAACACCCCATCGGAGCCGGTTCCGGCCCGATCCATCGGGGTTCGGATGCGATCTCCCGCGATTCCGGTTCGCCCCCCGGATCTCCTGGCCGGAAAGTGCCCGCAGGGGGCTTGTCAAGCATAAAATAACAGTCAAGATCGAGAGTAGCAAAGATATAGGGCGGAATACAATTTGATCCGCACAGTATAGGGCAATCGCAATACTTGAGGCTGGATGCATTAATCTTGGGTTTGGCTCTTTGACCATAGTATTTTTTTCCACATGCCGGCGCAATTTGCCGTCAATCCATAGGCGGTGAGGGTTTTGGGGATAGGAAGCAGGAAGTCGGGGAGGACTTCCATAAAACGATTGAAACAGGTCCGCATCGGGACCGCTATCGAAAGATCGTTCGAAAAAGATCGGGCACGAGAGATGGCGATCCAGGGGAGGGACCCTGCCGTTTTATGCAAAACGCCCGTAAAAAGCGAGAGATCGGTCGAGAGTAGCCGGAAAGTCTTTTTTCCACTGAACATCAAGCCGAGCAGGCCCTCAAGATGAGAATGACGATAAAACCCACCGCCACGGTGACGGCCATGGATCGAGTCAGGAATCGATCCATACGTTGGGTCAGGCCATCAAGGCGCTTGTCCAGGGTCTCGGAGCGCTTGTCGGCGGCCTCGAGACGTTTGTCCATGGCCCCGAGCCGTTTCTCCATGAGATCGAACCCTTGTTTTATCGACGCCTGCTGATGCTGGAGTTCTTCCTCCAGGTGCGTGATTTGTTTCTGAAGCGCGATGTCATGGGCCGCGGGCGATCCGGTAAGGTCCTTGCCGGTCAGCCAGTCGTCCATGTGGGCGCAAACGGATTCACTCAGCTTTTCCAACTGTTTGCTGTC
Source organism: uncultured Thiotrichales bacterium (assembly GCA_964593225.1). GTDB lineage: Bacteria > Pseudomonadota > Gammaproteobacteria > HK1 > HK1 > JABDQX01. The sequence goes on along the minus strand of CAZQHJ010000028.1, from coordinate 10,285 downwards.
CAGGGGCATGGCGTCCGCGCGGGCCCGCGCCGCCGGCGTCGCCTCGCCGGGAACCGCCCCGCCGGTTCTCCGGCCCTTCCGGCCTTTTCGAGGCGCCCCGGTCTCCAGTCCGAGGGACCCACCCACGTTGGGTTTCAGGCGAATCGAGCGGAAGTAGTCGGGCTCGTTCCCCGCCCGCCACTTGATGTTACAACCGACGCTGGCCTTTTGGTCCGGGTCCATGGCCTGGCCGGACAGCAGGGCCTCCGCCGCCGCCCGCAGGTCCCGCCCCGTCACGGGGCGACGGTTTTTCGGGCGGCTGTCGTCGAACTGGCCACGATAGATGAGCTTGCGTCCTTTGTCGAAAAGGAAAAAATCCGGCGTGCAGGCGGCGCGATAGGCCTTGGCGACTTCCTGGGTTTCATCGAAGAGATAGGGGAAGGTATAGCCGAAATTCGCGGCTTCCTCCACCATTTTGTCCGGGCTGTCCTCCGGATAGTCCAGGGGATCGTTGGCGTTGATGGCCACCATGGCAAGCCCCCGGGGTTGGTATTCCCCGGCGAACGCCACGAGCGCCTGGCGGATATGATGTACGTACGGACAGTGATTGCATAGGAAAACCACCAGGAACCCCGCGTAATCCTGAAAATCCCCTCGGGAGACCCGTTTGCCGTTGGTGTCCGGCAGGGAGAAATCCGGCGCGGCGGTACCGAGTTCGAGCATGGTGGATGCGGTTGCCATGGGGGTGGGTTCCTATGGGTGGCGGGTTTCAGAAGCTGTCGGGGGAACCGCGAATCACGTTCGGAATCTCCGAAAACCCGCCCACATCCGCCTCGCAAGGCCAACGGATGTGGGGAGGGGGTCTTTTTTAGGAGAACGGATGGCGCAAAACGATGGTGTCGTTTCGATCCGGCCCCGTGGAGACGATGTCGATGGGCGTTCCGGAAAGTTCCGTGATGCGATCCAGGTAGGCGCGGGCATTGTCCGGAAGCTCCGCGAGCGCTTTTATGCCCAACGTCGATTCACGCCAGCCCGGCAGGTCCAGGTAGATGGGTTCACAGGCCGCCAGGGTATCCACCTCGCTGGGAAATCGTTCGCTTTCCGTCCCGCCGTTCCGATATCCGACGCAGATCCTGACCGTATCCAATCCGTCCAACACATCCAGTTTGGTGATGCACAGACCGCTCATGCCGTTGATCCGGATGGCGCGCCGAATGGCGACCATATCCAGCCACCCGCAACGCCGGGGGCGTCCCGTGGTCGCGCCGAATTCGTGTCCCTTGCTGGCCAGGTGCTTCCTAGCGTCATCGAATAGTTCCGTTGGGAATGGGCCGGAACCGACCCGGGTGGTGTAGGCCTTGGTAATCCCGATGACATGGTCGAACCGCGCGGGACCAATGCCACTGCCGGAAGCGGCGCCGCCCACGGTTGTGGTGGACGAGGTGACGAAGGGATAGGTGCCGTGGTCGATATCGAGCAACGTGCCTTGGGCGCCCTCGAACAGGAGCTTGCCCCCTTGATCCAGCAGGTTGTCGAGACGCACCGAGACATCATCAAGCAGCGGCAGGAGGGTGTCGCGGACGCCGAGGATCTCTTCCAGCACGCGGTGGTATGAGACGGGTTCGGCGCCATAGTAATTTTCCAGGGAGAAATTGTGGTAGTCCACAATCTCTTCGAGCCTGGCGGCAAACGATTCGGGTTGCCGCAGATCGCCGATACGAAGCCCCCGCCGGGAGGCCTTGTCTTCGTAGGCGGGACCGATTCCCCGCCCGGTGGTGCCGATGGCCTTGCTGCCCCGCGCCCGTTCCCGCGCATTATCCAGGGCAATGTGAAACGGTAAAATGAGCGGACAGGCCCGACTGATGCACAGTCGTTCAGTGACCGGCACCCCCTGGGCCTTGAGCATCCCGATCTCCTCGACCAGCGCGCTCGGGGAAATCACCACGCCGTTACCGATGAAACACAACACGCCATCCCGAAGGATACCGGATGGAATCAAGTGCAATATGGTCTGTTTCCCCTCGATAACCAGGGTGTGCCCGGCATTATGGCCGCCCTGAAAGCGGATCACCGCAGACGCCCGATCCGTGAGGAGATCGACGACCTTGCCCTTCCCTTCATCACCCCATTGGGTTCCGATGATTACAACTGCATTACCCACATTAAAACCTCAACCCGACATGGCCGGAAGAACCGGAAACGATTTTTGACCGATTGATTCCTCGTAATGAAATAATCGAAGCTGGCGCGCGGCACTACCTCAGGAGATACAGGGACACAACACCCAGCAGCATGCTGGTCAAACCAACAAAACGCAACGTGCCGTTATGCATGCGTGCCATGAGTTCCATGGTTCTGCGCGTTCTCTCGGGGCTCAAAAACGGCATTATCCCCTCGATGACGAGGACCAGAGAAATTGCTACCAAAAAATCGTGCCACATAGCTTTTAACCGCCGTTATTTACTCCAAATCAATATTCCTTAGGAAACCATCCATAATATAAGCGCGATTGAGACCTCGGCAACTTACGGGAAAAGTCGCACACACAGTTACGTTTCATGCATGGCACGGTAGGCCTCGTCTCCTACCGATTGCGCTATCTGCAAACCCAATTCATGGGATTGTAAAACCGCATCGAGCAACATTTCCGCGTCGACATCGAATGGCTCATTTTTCACGAAGGCAAGCATCATCGTCATGGCCGCTTCCACCACATCATCCAATTGCCGTTTATGGTCCAGGGATAACCCTATCTGTCCCAGGTGTATCGGCAAACCCACCTTGGCAAAAAATTCCGCTACTTGCCTGGCCTCGCCGATCTTTTCTTCTAAAACCAGCTGGGCAAGTAACCCGATTGCAACCATTTCACCGTGGAGATAGCGCTGATGTACGGCGTGTACCATGGTCAATCCCTGAGTGATGGAATGAGCGACTGTAATTCCCCCACTCTCGAACCCAACGCCACTTAGGAGCGTGTTTGCTTCGACAACGCCCTCCAGCGCATCATCGACCTGGGTGTTTTTGACGGCCTCCACCGCCGCAATACCGTGTTTGAACAGAGTGTTGGCGCATAGCTCGGCCAGGGCGCCCGCGGCCAGGGTGGGACGCGCGCCGATGACCGATCGTCCCCGATGGCTCTGTAGACAGGTTCGCGCTTCATACCAGGTCGCCATCGCATCCCCCATCCCCGCTACGAGATAACGCACTGGCGCCTTGGCGATAATCCGGGTATCGACCACGACCAGGGCAGGACTCATGGGGAAAAACTCGAAAGCCTTGAAAGCGCCGTCCTCCGTATATATGACGGACAACGCTGAACAAGGGGCATCATTGGAGGCAAGCGAAGGGCAAATAACGACCGGAATTCCCAACCGATAGGCAATGCTTTTCCCCGCGTCGACGCATTTACCACCGCCTACCGCAACCAAGCAGTCCACGGGTGATGCTTCGACCTGGAGCAGGTCAACGACCCGATCTATTTCTTCATAGGAACATTCCCCTTGGAATGTGACCATGACACCCTCGATTCGGGCCGTGCTCAAACTCTTCAGTAATCCAGCACCATTCCTTTGTCGACCACCCTCGGAAATAAGAACAGCCGTACGTTTGCTCGGAATGATAGAGAGATATCGTCCCAGGTGGTCCAGAACCCCATCCCCTTGAATATATCGGTAAGGCGAAATCAGAACGCGAGGAATACTTGGAGAGGCGCCTTCCTCGACCGAAAAAACGGGTTGGGGCATGTAGGGAACGGTGATAGACGACATTGGTTTATCTCTCGAGTGCATTGAGGACTTTCAAGTGCCGTGCACGGCAATGTCCATTAATTGAGGGTAACGCCCTTTCATACTCGGGGAGGATGCAGCAGCCCATCGTGAGTGTTGTCATGAAAGTGCTGCGGGGGGGGGTGATGGGCTCTCGACATGAGTTGCCATAACATGAAAGTATCGGGGCCGCTACCTATCGGCAGGCACTCGGCCCCTGCTCTCTTTCATTTCCGGGTGATTGACGGGAAACAGCCCGATTAACCGCCGGAATCCTTGAAATACTTGAAGAATTCCGTATCCGGCTCCATGATGAGGATATCGGAGCGATCATTTAAGGTATTCCGATAGGCATTCAGGCTTCGGTACAGTCCGTAGAATTCCGGGTTCTTCCCATAGGCATTGGCGTAGATCTCGGCCGCCTTGGCATCACCCGCGCCTCGAATTCGCTCGGCATCCCGATTCGCCTCGGCAATAATGACTTCCCGTTCCCGATTGGCCTCGGCCCGTATGGTCTTTGCGGCCTCCTGCCCGCGGGAGCGGAAATCCTTGGCAACCTTGGTCCGCTCCGCTGACATGCGATCGAACACGGACCCACTGACATCCTCCGGCCAGTCGATGCGTTTTAGCCGTACATCGACAATTTCAACCCCCAGGTCCCGTTTGGCTTGGTCCTTGGCCGACACGGTTTCGCGTTCATCCTTTTCTCTGTTTGCCACCTGGTGGGCACCATCGGCGCTCGAATCGTCCGCACTCGGACCGGATTTGGGCCCCGGCGAGGATGTCATCAACGCCTTCATGATCTCCGTTCGCTCGCCCGAGACCACCTCGACGACCGTGCGCTTACCAAACTCATCCCGGAGACGCTTTTGGATAATGGTCGTCAAACGATTGGAAGCGGTCCGCATGTTCCCACCACTGGTGGCCGTATAAAACAGCTCCATGTCCTGGATCCGCCATTTTATGAAGAAGTCCACCATGACGTTCTTTTTCTCGATGGTCAAAAACCGCATGGGGTCCGCATCCAGGTTTTGGATTCGACGATCGAACTTTTTGACCACCTGGAAGGGAGAAGGCGCCGGAACGATGCTCCAGGTCGTCTTCATGTGAATGCCGGGCTCATAGTCGGAACGAACCATTTTACCCAATTGCAACACAACGGCCCGTTCCCGTTCATCCACGGTAAACACCGACAGGGCCACGACCACCACAACGAAAGCCAGCAATATCAATAACAGCTTTTTCGGTAGCATCGACCTTTCGAACTTCGACGACATCAACGGCTCCTCCCTCGATCGGTTAACCGATCCCGCATGGTTTTGGGCGCGGGCGCAACTGACGGGGATTCTTCCTCCGGCTCCACATCGGAGTCTTCGGCGGAAGCATCCGTTTTCGGCGTCAGCAATTTATCCAACGGCAGATACATCAGACTATTGCCCCCCTCTTTCACGTCCACGATCACCTTGCTCGTGTTTGCCATGACGGACTCTATCGCATCCAAATAAAGGCGCGTACGGGTCACATCCTTGGCCTTCTCGTATTCATTCAATACCTTCACAAAACGGGCGGTCTCTCCCTCGGAGGCAAGAATCACCCGTTGCCGGTAGGCCTCGGACCGTTCACGAATGGCGTTGGCCTCACCACGCGCCTTGGGGATGATGTCGGCCGCGTAGGCCTTGGCTTGATTCTTGAACCGCTCTTCGTCCTCACGCGCCCGCACCGCATCGGCATAGGCGGCCTGTACTTCTTTCGGGGCCTGCGCGTCTTGCATGTTGACACTTGTTACGGTAATACCGACTCCCCCGTCTCCATACCGATCGAGGATCTCCTGAATCAGAATCTGCGCCTGTTCCGCCACTACATCCCGTTCCTTGGAGATAATCGGATCCATTTTTCGTTTACCGACGATCTCCCGCACGGCGCTTTCCGTAGCCTGGCGAAGGGTATTTTCCGGTTCGACAACGTTGAATAAAAAGGCGCGAGGTTTTTCCACGCGGTATTGCACCTCGAATTTGATATCAATGATGTTCTCGTCCTTGGTCAGCATCAAGGATTCATGGGGCACGGATGCCGTGCCGGTACCCTGGTCCCGGTAGCCAATGGGTACGCTTCTTACGCCGGTTACGTTGACTTTCTCCACCGTGTCGATAAAAAGCGGTCGCCAGTTCAAACCCGGCCCTGTCGTGCGTGAGTAGGCGCCGAAACGCAGAACCACAGCCTCTTCTTCCGGTTGAACGATATAAAATCCGGCGATCCCCCATACCAGCAAAACGGCAACCGACAGGAGTGAAAGACCCGTTAGACCAGCCTTTCCCATCCCGGATGCTTCCCCGTCACCTTCCTCTCCGCCATCACTACCCCTTCCAGCGAACAGGTTGCTGATGCCTTCCTGAATTTTGCGAAAAAGTTCATCAAGATCGGGTGGGCCCTGTTGACCACGATTTCCCCATGGGTCCCGACCGCCGTTATTGCCAGTTTGGTTCCAAGCCATAATTCAGTTACTCCACACGCATATCATGATGAACCGGCGAAACGCCGCGCCAGTTGATGTCTACAGAAAAATTGCACACGGGAGGGTCAATGCAAAAGTCGGATTGTGCGTTATGGCAAGGCGCCATGGATGAAAAATCGGGGACAAAAAAGCTTCGCGGTAATGAGCATTTCGAGGACACAACGCGGTTAGCGCGGGAGACGACTTTTGCATACAGCTCGTGGGGCATTCAGGAATATTCCAAATCTTGTTCCATGTCGTCATCGTTTCGCGGCAACTTGATGTTGCGCGAGGGCACCACTGTGGAAATGGCATGTTTGTATACCATTTGGCTGACAGTGTTTTTAAGGAGTACGACAAATTGATCGAATGATTCGATCTGACCTTGTAGTTTTATGCCACTTACCAGAAAAATCGATACTGGTACACGTTCTTTGCGCAGGGTATTCAGGAAAGGATCCTGAAGTGATTGCCCTTTGCCCATGATGAACTCCTCGATATTTTTTTGATTTTTATGTTGGAGGTCCGGATAGATCCAAAGTGCCACTAGTGGTCTGTCCATGAGATAAATTAGGATGTCGGATTAAGCCAGCTTTTCTACTTCGGCATGTAAACAAACTCCAGTATCCTAAATTATCAGATTGACGAACCACTAGGACACCCTGAACCTTGTTCAGTATAAACTATTACGATATGTCCCACGAGCCGGTAGTGAAGACTCACCCTCCCTTGAGGCCATAATTCGGTGCCTCCTTGGTGATATGCACATCATGCACATGGCTCTCCCGGACACCCGCCGTCGTCACCCGCACAAAGGCGCCCTTTCCCCGCAGGTCGCCGAGGGTGTGCGACCCGGTATAACCCATGCTCGCGCGCAGTCCCCCGAGGAGCTGGTGGATAACCGTTGGCAGTGGCCCCTTATAGGGTACGCGCCCTTCGATGCCCTCGGGCACGAGTTTTTCCAGTTCCGTGGTCTCTTCATGAAAGTAGCGATCCCGTGAGCCATGCCGTCCGGACATGGCACCCAAGGAACCCATCCCCCGGTAGGACTTGTAATAACGGCCCTGGTAGAGTTCCACCTGTCCGGGCGACTCTTCCGTACCGGCAAACAACCCGCCAATCATGACCGACCACGCCCCTGCGGCGATGGCCTTGGCGATGTCTCCGGAGTAGCGGATACCGCCGTCCGCGATGACAGGGATATCCATACCTTGCAATGCCCGACTCACGTCGGCAATGGCCGTTATCTGTGGTATTCCGACACCCGCCACTATCCGTGTCGTGCAGATGGATCCCGGTCCTATCCCCACCTTTACCGCGTCGGCACCCGCATCGGCCAACGCCAGCGCGCCATCCCCGGTGGCAATATTGCCGGCGATGATCCCGATGGCGGGGTAAAGGCTTTTCAACCAACGAACCCGATCCAATACGCCTCTGGAGTGTCCATGGGCCGTATCCACGACCAACACATCCACGCCGGCCTCGACCAGGGCCGATACCCGCTCCTCGGTGCCTTTCCCAATGCTGATGGCCGCCCCTACCCGCAGGCGCTGATGGTCGTCCTTGCAGGCATTGGGATATTCCGTCGCCTTTTGAATATCCTTCACCGTCACCAGCCCCCGCAGTTGAAAGTCATCATTGACCACCAACACCTTCTCGATACGGTGCTCATGGAGCAGATGCTGAATTTCCTCTCGGCTCGCGCCCTCGCGTACGGTGACCAAGCGATCGGCAGGGGTCATGACCGCGGAAACGGGTTCCTCCAATCGCATTTCGAATCGAAGATCCCGGCTGGTCACGATGCCGACCAGGGCCTTGCCATCCACCACGGGAACCCCGGAGATCTTATGGCGGCGGGTCAGGGAAATCACGGCACGAACGGTGTTTTGCGGGGAAACCGTGATGGGGTCCTTGATGACGCCGCTTTCGAACTTCTTGACCCTCCGAACCTGGCGCGCCTGCCGTTCAGCGCTCATGTTCTTGTGGATGATCCCGATACCACCCTCCTGGGCCATGGCAATGGCCAGGCGGTCTTCCGTCACCGTATCCATGGCAGCCGAGATGAGCGGGATATCGAGTGGGATTTGGCGCGTTACTTTGGTTTCCAGGCGCACCTGACGAGGTAGGATGTCGGAGTAGCCGGGAACCAGCAGGACATCGTCAAATGTGAGGGCTTGTTCGGTGATGTGCATGATGATTTTACTGCGTAAAATCATATGGCTCGCGAAGTATGGTCAGATATTTTCCCACAGCCTTGGATACGTGCGCGAGGATGCTCCAAATCTGAAATAGGCCGTCGGGAATACACGGCCGCCCCGCTTGCGCGGGGCGAAATAGGCAATTTCCCGCCAACCCGGAGTCGGTTCAGAGAGAAATTACTTGGAAATATCCATCTGGAACTTGACCGGACCGCGGTACTTGGTGCCATCTTTCCCGGTGAATTCTCCATTGACGGGGGATTTCTTGTTGTAGGGACTCGTGAGAATCGCCACATGGCCGCCCGGGAACGGCACGCATTCCACCGTACCGTCCTTGATGTACTTGTTGGCCGCCGTCGCGCAGGGCGGGGTGACCAGGTCGTCCTTGACGGCGTAGTTCTGATACCACTTTACGCCGAATTTGCTGAGATCGTTGACATTGAGCGCCTTGCCGTAGAGCTGCACTGGCAAATCGCCCTTATCGGTGAGGGGTTCCTGGAAGGTCTTCGAACTCATATTGGCGATTGCGAGGGGCAGATGGACACGTTCCTTGAGCAACCAGCGGAACAGGGCGGCCACGGTCTTACCGGGGTTGGCCTCCGTTGCTTTGTGCAGGGAGATCTGATCCAGGACCTTGACCAGGGGGTTTTCACGATCGATGGCCACGAAGCGCATGCCGAGGCTCAGGAGATAGCCGTTGGCGACCTTGTTGCCGTTGGGAAGGGTCGTGGTGATAAAGTCGTGATGCATCTGCGGCATGCCGCTGATGGCCTCGCTGAAGGTACCGTCGATGGGCGCGACGTTGGTGATGAGCGCATCGCAAACATCGGTCAGCGTTCCCGAGAGGATGTTCATCAGGCAGATATATCCCCCCTGGCAGGTGCCGTTCAGGGTGACCTTCTTACCGTGTTTTTCCACGAGCTTCGCGCACAGTTCCTTGGTTTGGGTGCAATCGTCATCCGGCGTCGTCGTCTGAACAGCTTCATTTTCCATGATGTCCTTGACCACACGGACGTAGGTGGGAATCCCTTCATTGGCAAAGGAGTGGGCATAGCTCTTATTCTCTCCCGGCAGGAAACCGAGGATGTGTACGCCCAGCATGTAGGGGGGAATCAGGATCATGGGTTTGAGTTGATCGTTGACCTTCACGCCCGCTTTCGTCGGGAGCACCTGGTATAACAGGAACGTGGGGGTTTCGTGGACCAGCTTGTAGCCCGAAGTATGGAATTGGAAACCGAACTCGTCCTTGATCTTTTCGATCTGCTCATGGAAATTGGCGACCGCCTCCATGATCTCCGCTTCACGCCGGGCGAATTCGCTGAGATTCTCACCTTCCTTACTATTGGTCAGGGTATTGAAGAACGCCTGATTGACTTCCTGGATCTGATCGAAGATATAGCTTGTCAATTTTTCCTGGGTGGCGCCCATCATCTTCGTGGAAATCTGTTGATTGTGCTGCAAAATCTCCATGGTCTCCATGAGAGACATGGGATTGTCGCGGGCGGCCTGCACCGCGATCTGGAGAGCGATCATCAGGCTCTCGTTCATTTCCGCTTTTTCCCGGTTGGTGGCCCGGTTGAGGGCGAGGATGTAGCGGAGCCAACTGGTGGTAATATCGGGAATGTCTTTTGCTGTTTGTATTAGATCTTTTGCTGTTTGCATTATATTTGTACCTCTTTAGAGCAATAGATGGGGCGATATAATTTTGCGGTGCAGCATTATATATATTCTTGAACTGTAACGTAAGGATTTTGACCCCTGAGGCAAGGCAACCGAATAATAATCAGGGCTGAAACAAGGCGCGGATTCAACTTCGAAGTGCAACGGTCAATGAAGTTTTGGTTTTAGAGAAG
>CAZQHJ010000027.1:0-20090 GCA_964593225.1 uncultured Thiotrichales bacterium | reverse complement strand
AAAGCTGGCTTAATCCGGCATCCTAATTTATCTCATGGACAGACCACTAGGCTCTATTGGCATTTTTCGGTAACCAATTGTTTTTAAAAAATTTCCTGGACGACATCAATTCTGGAAAAACTATTTTTCGAAAAGCGAAAAAAGCGCTGTAAACGTTTGTAATTGGAAGCGAACTGTGTATCGGTATCAAATGCGTTTGCCAGACGGGCCAAGTTGACTATGTAAGGCTTAATGGCATTGGCGATGAAGTGGGCTATCAAGATAACCTTAGCCGTATTCGTCGAAATAATCCTCCAGCAAATTTCAACACCTTTCGGCAGTTTGCTATTAAATCTCATCAGGCGAGCCAAAACCGGCCTGAGTGTTAAAGAAAGCCGATTTAAGGCCGCTTGGGATAATTCATTCCCTTCTAACGTATTGGCTCATCTCTGATTATTATCCGGTTGCCCTGAATCATCAGACCGTCTGTAGGCTGCAAATCGGGCAGAGAAGGCGCGCGGCATTCAATTATGGAAAACACCTCTCACCATCCCGCCTTGAAGCTTCGCCACACACTGCAAGGACATAGTTTCAACGTATTCGGGATGACACTGTCATCCGATGGCCGCATTCTGGCCTTGCCCTTGCTGGATAGGACAATCCGGTTCTGGGATGTGGAGAGCGGACAGCCATTGCGGACACTGGGCTACCAGGGGGTATTCCCGGTCTGCATTGCCTGGTCGCCGGATGGAACGCAACTGGCCAGCGGTGGTGGCTATACCGACAACAAAGTATGTCTATGGGAGGCTACGACCGGACGGCGGATTCGAATTCTGGGAAAACATGGCGATAGAGTCAGCAACGTCGCCTGGTCACCGAATGGCAAAATATTGGCATCGTGCTCCAACAATCGCACAATCCGACTCTGGGGTCTGGAGAAAGGGTGCATGCTGCACGAGCTCGGCGGACATATCAGGCAAATCGAAGGGATCGCCTGGTCTCCGGATGGCAGCCGACTCTGTTCCGGTTCCCAGGACAACACCGTTCGGCTCTGGGATGTAGAAAGGGGTGAAACCATCCGAACCCTGAAATGGCACGAAGGCCCCGTTAGGTCTGTTGCTTGGACTCCAAACGGTCAACATATCGCATCGGGTTCCCATACCGTCCGAATATGGGACGTGGAAACCGGGCAGCAACGATACGTGCTGGAGGGGCATACCGATCAGATTATTTCCGTTGCCTTCCTGGACCAGGGGCGTTTGCTGGCCTCCCTTGGCAAGAATAACAGGATAATCCTATGGCGCACCGATACCTGGGAGGAGGTAATGCGCGTCAACAAGATTGGCGACACCGGCCCCTGGGTCAAACTTGCCATTCACCCCACACTGCCCGTCATGATCATACCGGATTCCTCCCGGAACGAAATCAACATATGGGATGTCGATTTTTCCCTGCTACGCGGCGCGGGGGCGTCCACGTCGACGGTCTTCTATGTCAACGCCAAGGCGGTGTTGCTGGGCGACAGTGGCGTAGGAAAATCGGGTCTGGGAATTCGGATTGCCGAAGGAGGATTTCGTCATACCGAAGGTTCCACCCACGGTGCCCAATTCTGGCACTTTCCCACCGATCGGTTGACGAGGCTGCCGAACAACATCCGGGCCGAACTCACCCTCTGGGATCTGGCCGGTCAGCCGGAGTACCGCCTGACCCATCAGTTGTTTCTGGACGACGCGGATGCCGCGCTGCTGCTGTTCGACTGCGCCGATACCGTGGATCCCTTTCGGGGTGTGCTCTATTGGGCCAAGGTGCTCAAAAAGCAGGCGCCCCCCCACGCCCGAAAATTTCTGGTTTCCAGCCGCTGCGATGTGAGTCCGCTGACCGTGGACCGGCGCGGGATCAACCGTGCCCTGGCCGAGTACGGGCTGGACGAATGGTTCAAGACCAGTGCCAGCACCGGGGCGGGGGTGGAGGAACTCTTCGGGCGCCTGATGGCGGCCATCCCCTGGGACCAATTGCCGCGCACCAGCACGCCGCGGCTCTTTCAGGTGGTGCGCGAATTTCTGCTGGAACGCAAACAAGTGGCTAGTGCCTTGTTCCCTCTAAGTTTGCAGCTAAACCATTCCTGTCATCCCGAGCGAAGCGAGGGATCTTTGGCGAGAAAACAGACACAGGGTCACAAGATTTCCCGTTTCGCTCGAAATGACAACGAGAAAAATAAGAGGGAACGAGGCACTAGGGCGGTCCACGAAAGAAAGGGACCGGCGCAACGCGACCCGGACCGGGCGGAAGAGAACAAACCCGCTCTAAATGAAGAACTTCATCCGAAAAAAGCGGGCTTGCAATCTGGAAGCGCGAGTTTATATCGACCAATCGTGAGTCCGCATCCGGGAGATGTAAGTTCCCAGCAAATCGGTGCGAGCTTGCAATCGGATGATGTAAGTTCACAACCGGAGCATGCGGGTTCGCAATGGCGTGATGCGAACCCGCAATCCATCGATGCGGGCCAGCGATGGGGCGGGGTGAAGCAACAATCCCCATCCGGGAATCTGCTCCCCATGGCGGCAATCCGGCAAGCGGCGGCGGAACGCTTCACCGAGCGCGCGGCCACCCAGGCGGAGCTGGATACGGTGATTCAATTGCTCCAGAGCCGGGGCCTGGTCCACCGGCTGGAACCCCGTCCGGGAGAGATCTGGATACTGCTGAGGCCGGAGCGCATCAATCAGTACGGGGCCGCCATCATCCAGGCTGCCCGCAACCACCCCAAGGGCATCGGGGCGGTCACGGAACGGGACGTGCTCACCGGCAACCTCCCCTTCACCGGCTTCGATCGCCTGGCGAGGCGTGAGGAGGTCATCGTGCTGGAGGCGACCGCCGAGTTGCTTCTCCAGCATGATCTGGGCTTCCGGGAGATGGGCTACCTGGTCTTCCCCAGCCAAATCAACGTAACCCGCACGCGCTCTGCCGAGAGCCGGCCACGCCCCGAGGTGGCCTACCGTTTCTCGGGGGCCATCGAAACCATCTACGCCTCCCTGGTGGTACGCCTCAGCTACACGGAGCATTTCCGGCGCGAAGACCAGTGGCGATACGCCGTGGCGTTCTCCCGGGACGGCCACCGGCTCGGCTTTTCCATGCAACAATTGGAGGAAGGCACCGGCGAGCTGGCAATCTATTTCGAGCCGGATGTCCACGAATTCGACCGACTCACCTTCATCCGCTTCATTACCGATCACCTGCGGGCCAGGGGGATCGACATCCGGGAGCGGATCCGCCTGTATTGCCCCAACTGCGACCGGGAGGTCACGAACCGCGAGGCCATCGAGGCGCGCGTGCAGGCCGGAAAAACCGACATCCCCTGCCAGTTTTGCGACGACACGGCCATCCCGATTCCCAAAAGCGTGGAGGAATACTACCGGTGGGACCCGACGCTCGGCGAAAAGCAACAGCAATTGGCCAACACGGTCGAGATGCGAACGTCGGTGGAGGTCACCAGGTTCCGGGCCGATCAGCAGCAATACAGCGCCGCCGAAGACGGCCTGATCCACATCCTCCACCTATCGGACCTGCACCTGTCGCACCTGGACATCTTCGGCCAGCACCTGGAAGTCGAGGAATTGGCCAATATTTGCCGGACACAACTGGAAACCGACCTGATCCAGGAATTGGAAATCAGACGGTTGGCGTACCTGGTCATCTCCGGCGACATCACGTGCCACGCCACGGAAAGGGAATATCGCGCCGCCTTCACCCTCGTGGATGCCCTGGTAAAACGTTTCGGGCTCGATGCCGGCCGGGTCGTGGTGGTGCCGGGCAATCACGACATACACCGGGCATTATCCAAACAGGCCTATTCCTTCGTGCACAAGGGCGAACTGCCGCGGGAACTATCCAAAGAATGCTGCATCCCGGCGGGAGAGGTCGGCGCGCTGGTGCGCGACGATACCCTATACCAACAGCGATTCGCCCCGTTCAACGACTATTTCTACCGGCACGTCTACCGTGGGGAGGACTACCCCTCGGACGAGGCAGCGCAGTTCCTTTGGGTAGAACGCCCCGAGGACCACATCCTGTTCCTGGGACTCAATTCCTGCTGGGAACTCGATCACCACTTCCGTGACCGCGCCGGCATCCACATACCGGCCCTGACCCGCGCCTTGGATCGCCTCCGGGATGGCAACGGGAAATATGACAACTGGCTCAAAATTGCCCTCTGGCACCATCCCGTTACCGGCAAGGCAGCGATGAACAACCGGTTCCTGCAACTGCTGGTCACCAACGGCTTCCGGCTCTGCCTGCACGGCCATATCCACGAGGCCATGGAAGCCTTCCACCAGTACGACGAGTCACGGGGCATCCGCATCATTGGCGCCGGCGTCTTCGGCGCGCCCACCAAACAGCAGGCGCCCGGCATCCCGCTCCAATACAACCTGCTGACCCTCGACCCGAAGACGGGCCGAATGACCGTCAACACCCGAAAAAAAGACAAACCCGACGGCGCTTGGGTCGCGGACACCCGTTGGGGCGACAAAAAGCATCCCAAACCCCAGTACCATTTCACCGTCGGGAAATTCGCGGGCAAAGTTTGAGTCGAAAAGCGTCTCTCAAGGAAACCCGATTCGTTCGAGCTCGATGAAAATCGCGCACCTGCTGTTACCCGCCGAGATTAGAGATCCCTCGATAGCCGCCATCCACTATGAGCGGCTGTGAGCCGAAAACACCGATCCCATGTCATCACCACTACCCCCCCCCACCCCTCGAGCCACTTATAAACGCCTTCAATGGATTGCCGAAACCCGAGCGGGAAATCCTACAATTTCTTTCCATTCTTTTCGAGTTCGTCAACCGAACCAATCTCGCCCTGTATCTCCCAAAGGCCGGGATCAAGGGCGTCAATGGCAAAGCCATCACCACCACGAGCCTGAAACCGGTTGTGGCGAAGTTAGCCAAACTGGGACTGGTGCAACAAAATAATCACCTGTTCCGATGCGCCGACGAAATCGCCGGCCATGCCACCCGCTCCGCCGTGGATGAGGGAACATTCGAGCCCATGGCCAAGGTGATCCAACAGGAAGTCCCCGCGATTCCCAGCTATTACGCTTACACGAAGGAATTGCCCGCATTCGAACGGGGATATCGGGAGATCCGGATTGGGGTCTACCGCCACGACCTGGAACAGGTGAACCGATATCTGTCGTTGTGCCGGCAGCAATTCCCCGAGGAAATGGCCCTGAATCGACCCCTGGCCGCCATCTGCGGATCCCCTTTCCATGTGGACCGGTTCCGGGGGTTGCCGCTGTCTATTCAGGCCTTGGCCCTGGAAGAGATGGTTATGCCCATTCTTTCCGATTTCGGCGACATCTCCGAGATCCTGACCCTTTTAAGGTCGTATCGGGATTCGGAGGACGAGCATGCGCCCCGCTTACGGAAGACCCTGGCGGGCATCTTGCTCTTCCAGGGAAACTTGGCCGAAGCCCAGGCCCTGCTGGATTCCGGCCGGGATATCTCCGAAGGGATCGCGTTCCAGGGGTGGCTGCACTTCCTGCGAGGCGAAAACGACGAGGCCATCCGCTGTTTCGAGGCCGGGTTGACCGCGCTGCGCAAAGTCACCGGTAAAAAAAAGGCCTTTTTCCCCGATCCACGCGGCCTTTTCTATCTGTTGGCCTTGTTGAAGACCAAGGACGCCGCCCAGCACCAGAAGATTCTCGAATTCATCAAAATCGCCGACAAGCAGGGGACATCGCTTGCCATTCCCGCCTATCGCGCCATCCGGGCCACCCTGCTTGCCCAGGCCAATAAGCCGGAGCAAGCACTTTCCCTGGTGGATACCATTGCCCGGGACACCACCCCATCGAATCCCATGCCCGGGAAGCCGGGCATCAGGGACCTCTCGGATGTCCGACACGCCCACCTCACCGAATGCTTCGGCATGCTCGCCCGGTTTTGGATCGACCCGAAGAACGCCCGAAAAAACAACCATGGTCTGCAAGAGGCCTGGGCGGCCGCCCGCGAAAACGGCTACCCCTGGGCTGCCATGGAGATAGCCAACCTGCTCCATGGCCTGGGTGAAAAAATTACCTGGCGGGAAGGGGCCAGGGAAGAAAACCAATTTACGGAGTATGCCGCCGCCATACAGGCGGACACCGGCATACAGAGCCTCCTCCCCATCGTCGCCAGGGAGGAAAAATGGGAGCGGGCGCTGAAGGCTCTGGTTCAGGTGGGTGTCGGCGCCGGGAAGAAATCTCTCCCCAAAAAGACCACCACCAGCCGTTTGGTCTGGATGGTCCATATGGGCAAATACGGTCACGTGGACATTCGCCCACGGGAACAGGTCTGTTCCGCCACCGGGAACTGGTCCAAGGGCCGGCCGGTCGCCTTGAAAAGATTATTCGAGGGCAGCGGGAAACCGGATTTCCTCACCGATCAGGATCGGCGGATCTGCGCCGCCATCGACCGTCAGCGCGACTACTATGGCTACTATGGCAACACAACCTATGAATTCAACGCCGAACAGGCCATGCTGGCCATGGTGGGACACCCTTTGGTCTTCCTGGAGCAATCCCCCAAGGTCAGCATCGAAGTCGTCAAGGCCGAGCCGGAACTGCTGGTGCGCCAGCAAAAAGGCGAGATCCAGGTGGAACTCTCCGGGAACGCCAATGAAAAAGGCATTTTCATCGAGCAGGAAACCCCCACCCGGATCAAGGTCATCCAGGTCACCGACACCCACGAGGCGATCATCCATGTCCTGGGGCAAAAGGGTCTGGAGATCCCCGCCGAGGGCAAGGGGCAAGTCCTGGAGGCCGTCCAGGCCCTCTCTTCCATGGTCACCGTCCACTCCGGGATCGGCGGTAGCGCCGAAAACATCCCGGATTTCTTCGCCGATCGCCAGCCCCGCATCCATCTCCTGCCCATGGGCGATGGGCTCAAGGTCAATCTCCTGGTCCGGCCCTTTGCCGACGACGGTCCCTACTTCCAACCGGGCCAGGGCGGTGGGACCATCATCGCCGAAGTCAAAGGGAAACGGATGCAGACGACCCGCAACCTGGGGGAGGAGAAAAAACTCGCCGAACAGGTCGTCGACGAATGCCCGGCCCTGGCCGGCATGGAGGATGGGCAGGCCACCGGCGAGTGGATCCTCGACGAACAGGACCGCTGCCTGGAACTGCTGCTGGAACTGCGGGCCCTGGGCGAGAAGGTCATCGTGGAATGGCCCGAGGGCGAAAAGCTCAAGGTGCGCCATTCCGTCGCCATGGACAGCCTGCGCGTCACCATCCGCCGTGACCACGATTGGTTCGCCGTCACCGGGCAATTGACGCTGGATGAATCCCTGGTCCTGGACATGGCCCGGCTATTGGAACTCACCCGGGGCAACGAGAGCCGCTTCGTTCCCATGGGCGACGGTCAGTTCATTGCGCTCACCGAGACCTTCCGTCGGCGGCTGGCCGAGATCGAGGCCTTTTCCGAAAAAAGCGCCAAGGGCCAGCGCTTCCATGGCGTCGCCGGTTTATTGCTCCAGGATCTCGCCCACGAGGCCGGCGCCCTGGACGCCGACAAACACTGGAAAAGCCACATCCAACGCATCCGTGACACCCAAGCGCTGGAACCCAGCGTCCCCTCCACCCTCCAGGCCGAGTTGCGGGATTACCAAGTAGCGGGCTTCCAGTGGCTCGCCCGTCTCGCCGCCTGGGGGGTGGGGGGCTGTCTCGCCGATGACATGGGGCTCGGCAAGACCCTCCAGGCCCTCGCCCTCATACTGGACCGCGCCCCCCAGGGGCCCTCTCTCGTGGTGGCCCCCACCTCCGTCTGCCTCAACTGGCAGGGGGAGATCCAACGCTTCGCCCCCACCTTGAACGGCATCTACTTCGGCCCCGGCAATCGGCAGGAAATACTGGACGGACTCAAACCCTTCGATCTCCTCATCTGCAGTTACGGCCTGCTCCAGCAAGAGGCCGGGATGCTGACCAAGGTCCCATGGAACGTCATCGTCCTGGACGAGGCCCAGGCCATCAAGAACCGCCTGACCAAACGCTCCAAGGCGGCCATGGCACTGGCCGGGACCTTCCGGATGATCACCACCGGCACCCCCATCGAAAACCACCTGGGCGAGCTCTGGAATCTCTTCCGGTTCATCAACCCGGGCCTCTTGGGTTCTCTCGAAAGGTTCAACGAGGGCTTCGCCATCCCCGTGGAGCGCCATGGCGACAAGGCCACCGGCAAGCGGCTCAAAAAACTCATCCAACCCTTCCTCTTGCGCCGCGCCAAGAGCCAGGTCCTGGAGGAACTCCCCTCCCGCACCGAGATCGTCCTCCATGTGGAGATGAGCCCCGAGGAATCGGCCTTCTACGAGACCCTCCGCCAACAGGCCGTCCAACAGATCGAAGAGCTCGAGGGTCCCATGGAACAAAAAAACTTCCGGATACTGGCCGAGCTCATGCGCCTGCGCCGGGCCTGCTGCAACAGCCGGCTGGTCCTGCCAGAGAGCCCCATCCAGAGCACCAAGCTGGCCCTGTTCCAGGAGGTGTTGGGCGAATTATTGGAAAACCGCCACAAGGCCCTGGTCTTCAGCCAGTTCGTGGACCACCTCGCCATCCTCCGGGAATCCCTGGACGCGCGCGGCATCGCCTACCAATACCTGGACGGCGGCACCCCCGCCAAGGAGCGCAAGCGCCGGGTGGACGCCTTCCAGGCCGGCGAGGGCGACGTCTTCCTCATCAGCCTCAAGGCGGGGGGGCTGGGCATCAACCTGACGGCGGCGGATTACGTCATCCACATGGACCCCTGGTGGAACCCCGCCGTCGAGGACCAGGCCTCCGACCGCGCCCACCGCATCGGCCAGCGGCACCCGGTCACCATCTATCGGCTGGTCACCAAGGACATCATCGAGGAGAAGATCGTGGATCTGCACCGGCACAAGCGCGACCTTGCCGACGGACTGCTGGAGGGCGGGGAGATGAGCGCCAGGATGTCCGCCGAGGAACTGCTGCGGCTGATTCGGGAAGAGGGGTAATTTTGGACCACCTGGAATATCACCAATGAGAAAAATCCTTATCACCGACCTGACACGCTTTTCAAATCAAGAAATTCTATGTGTTGCTGGAATCGATACAAACACCGGTAATTGATATGACGAGCGGAATCCATGGCAGGCCAGTGGGAATCGCGGGCATGGCCCGCTCCTACAAGGGACGCGCTATCCGTTGGGAGCGGGCCATGCCCGCGATTGGGCCAGCCAATGGCGAGTCATGTATATAGTTCCCCAACAAAAGATATTCTCGATACCTATAAAAAGAAGCTGATCACATGGGATGCCTATGAAGACAAATTCCTCGACTTGATGTCCCAAAGAAATATCGAGCGTTCCATTGACCAATCTTTGTTGGACAATGGCTGTTTGTTATGCAGCGAGCATGAACCGAACCATTGTCACAGGCGTCTGGTCGTGGAATACCTGAACCGGCACTGGAATACGGATATCAAAGTGGTGCATTTCATATGAATACCCAGGCAACGCCAACCGTATTGATCGCGTATCCGCAATCCTTCGCCTGTTATGAGAAATTCGAAAGGAAGGTTTCGAATATTCTGTCCAATCTGTCCCATTTCCATATCGCCTATCAAACGGATGACAATCATCTTATCTCCCGGCATCTTTCACATGACGCGCGTGTTCACAATGCCATTACATCGCCCATGGACTTTTGACCATTTGGAAAACATCACCCATGCCATTATTTTCAATGATGGAGAAACATTGGATCATCTTATCGAAAAAACAAAAAGAATAGGGATCAGATCCGGAATCATAAACATAGCGATAACAAAAGTGGTCAATATCGATAAAGATAAAAAATATGATGTTTATATCGGCAGAGGATCGACTTGGGGCAATCCCTATGCCATCGGATTCGATGGAAATGACAGAGAGGAAGCCATAAGAAAATTCAAATATGACTTCGACAGGGACTTCCTGAGATTCAATAAGCGTGAGGTTATTGCCCTCAAAGGAAAAGCGCTGGGCTGTCATTGCAAGCCGGCACCATGCCATGGCGATGTGATCGCGGCGTATCTCAATTCATCGGATGATCAGAGGTATGCTTAACGGCTGAATTTCAGACTCTCCGCTATTGTTATGACCACGGCCTCGCGTATCGAATGGACCGAACAAACCTGAAACCCCACAACGGGATGCACCAAAATCTCTCCAGGGTGCAAACACTGTTACGCCGAAACCATGGCAAAACGATTGCAGGCCATGGGCGCGCCCGGTTACGACAATGGTTTCCAATTGTCTTTATTGTCCGATCGGTTGGAACAGCCCTTGCGCCGACGCAAGCCGACCCTCTATTTCGTCGACTCCATGTCCGATCTCTTCCACGAGGGAATCCCGGACGCGTTCCTCCACCGCGTGTTCTCGGTCATCGAGAGAACACCCCATCACACCTATCAGATCCTCACCAAGCGCTGGGATCGCCTGCCGCGCTATTTTGCCGGGGGAGCCGCGCCGGGCAATGCCTGGCTGGGCGTCTCCGTGGAAGACCGGCGGCATGGCGTCCCAAGAATCCGGGACCTTCGGGAAGTGGATTGTGCCGTGCGGTTTATTTCCCCGGAGCCTTTGCTGGAAGACCTGGGCGAAATCGATCTGGGCGGTATCCACTGGGTGATTACCGGCGGAGAATCCGGGCCGAAGGCCCGGCCGAGAACATCCATGGGCAATGTCAACGTGACCATGTTGCCTTTTTCTTCAAACAATGGGGCGGATGGGGGGCCGACGGCAAACGCCGCGCCAAGAAGGCCA
Source organism: uncultured Thiotrichales bacterium (assembly GCA_964593225.1). Lineage (GTDB taxonomy): Bacteria > Pseudomonadota > Gammaproteobacteria > HK1 > HK1 > JABDQX01. Next base: position 9,322 of record CAZQHJ010000027.1, on the reverse strand, counting down.
ACGGACGGGGCTTCAACGGTCGAATCTGGGATGAGACGCCGTCGTTGGTTTTCGCCTGATCACGGCCTCTCGGCAAAACAGGAGGACAAGGTTTGCCCAAGTTAAGGAATACGATTGGCACATGGGAGACGAACCGCCGGAAATCGGTGTTGCTCTTTTTTGCGTCTGCGCGCGTATGTTTGTTAGCCATTGTCTGCAAATGCCTCCGGAACAGCCATTTTCCAACCACGGGCAAAACATCTACAAAATTTGCAATGAGGGCGTACCCTCTGTCATCTCGCCTTGCTTCAATTTCCACTATTTCAAACCTTCTTTCATTAAACGAGCTATTTTCTCTTTCTGATTCTCGACTTTTTTCTTTGCTGATTCGAGTTCTTTTTCACATATCCGAAGTTCCTCAATTAAATCCGGATAGCCTGATTTAGAAATCCACTCAGTTACTTTCTTGAAGTTATCCATTTGTTCTCTATCATAGAGGATTCTTTCATCAGCTGATACGATTGCCATTTTATGCTTGCAGTATTTTCTCCACTCACCCGCGGGGCAATCACATAAAATGGATAGCCCGGATTCTGTCGATGAAACTGCTACTACATATGCTTCATCCCTGCTACTACTTTTTACAAGAATTGTTGTTTCCATGAGCGCTATCTCCGAGAACTATACCTGATCGTGGGAGAATGTCCCTCAAATTTCGAAGGACGTAACTGCATAATGATATCTTGCGCCCGCCTCGGAAAAAACATTCCCGTTCGGTAGACCCAGCCTGCTCGATATCAAAAAATCCCAGCGCGAATACGACACATAAAAACCATCCGTTTTCCCCATCAGCGCGGATGCGACGAGATAAGGAACCCCATCGATGGTGTCCCCTGGCGTCCCCCATGAATCGTCAATATAATGAATCGTCTCTCTCGCGGGCCGGGCCCTATCCCGCGAAATATTCGACCCCTAAAGGGATGGAAAAGACGCCTCCCGAGATAAAATCCAAGGGTCGAATCGTGAAATCGACCCGTCGATTCCCGGGATTCACATTCGGATTTTACGATTCGACGCCAGGATTCCCGAACTCCACCCTTCGAAAGTAGAAATCGACGGGAAAAATCCGGAAATCCAAGTGTGGAATCTTGAAATCCACGGCTCGATTTCCAAAATTCACCCCTCGAATCCATCAATCCAAACAACTCCCATCGCCCTCGTAACCACCGATTTCCCATGGAGGCTTCAAGCCGATGATATATCCTTTCCGTAGGGAATCGTTATCCGTATCCCATGGAATCGGGCCCAAGGATTTGGAGAGAACCTCCCCCGGGAATGGCAAACGACGGCAAAATCCCATATTCCGCCGTTTCCGGTGCTTTCCCCATAACCGATCCGTGACCTAGAAGCTGTTTGGAAATTCGCATCGTAAGAGGCGGTGCTCCCGATTGTGGCTCCCGCAAGGCGCGATGGGAGCGAAAATTAAGGATTGTAGTGGACTGCACGATGCAATTTTCGGCCCCGTCGCAACGCGGCAGGACACAATTCGGGCGCCGCCGCGGTAGATTGCGAATTTCCAAACAGCTTCTTAAGTTATAGTGGTTCGGATTCAATCCGACACCCGACTCGAAAAAGGAGAGGGTTACCGGTTCGGGCACTGGAAGACGGGGGTATATCGACTCCTTAGCCGAACCTAAGGATAGACGGGCTCCTAATCCCAAGGGCCGTGTTGACGAACACACCGAGGAAGCGGTAGGGCACCATGGGGTAGATTACCCGGGGCATGGCCAGGCTCGGACGAGTAACGAACCGAGGAAACCGGGAACTTTCGGGGAACTCTATACATGACTCGCCATGGGCTGGAGCGGAAAAACCATGATCAGGACTTACGCGGGAAAGTGATTGCGGCTCGGAATTATTCCTGTAGAATCACAAGGCGTTCCGTCAATCCGAAATCCGAATCTCGCCATGCCCATTGCCAGCCCCATTCCAAGCCCCCTTATCCCGACCTTTCCAACGCAACGGGCCATCCGGCCCTTGTCCGGGCCACCGGCCCGGCCCGCCGCCCCTGCCCTGTCCGGCCTTTCTTCTCTGGCGGTTGCCTTTTTCGCCGTGCTTGCACTCGCCCTGGCCGGGTGCTCCAACCAGTACGCCCAGGAGGCCGCGAAGAAGGCGAGCGCCGTGGAACGGCAGTTGGCGGAACTGGGACGGCAGATCGATTCGGAGGGCCTGGCCAATACGCGCTTGATCAAGACCTATGCCGATGAACTGGCGCGTCGGAACCCCGCGTTCCAGGAGATCGCGGCACAGTTGCGCAAGGATGCGACGACCAAGGGGCCCCTCTACCAGGGGCTGCGCCGGCGCCTGTCGAAGGTGAATCGGGAACCCAAAAACAAGCAGGAATTCGCCATGGCCTGGCGGGAGCTGGAGTCCCTGTCGGCGGGCGCCGATCCGGTGATCTTCAATGACGCATTGCTGGATGTGGTGAACACCCTGGCCGATCTCTCCCAAGAGGCACTGCCCCGAATCAACGTGCCGAAAAACGCGCAAACCGCCGCCGTGAAGGGGGGCGACGGTCAGGTTCCGGGAAGCTATCTGGTGGGCAATCCCGCCTATGGGCAGTGGTCGTCCGACTCTTCCGGGCGCGGCTTTTGGGAATGGTACGGTATGTACCGGATGTTTACCGATGTGCTGGGGTTCATGGGCGGCGGGATGGGTGGCGGATTCCACCGGGGGCCTATCTATCACAACGATTGGTACAGTCGGCCCCGGCATAGTTTTTATCACGATGCGGGCCGGGATACCTACGGTTCGCGCGCGGATCGGAGCACTTGGCGCCGGGGGCAGGGGAGCCTGGCCCGGCAGGGAATCACTACACCGAAACCGAAGAACTACGGGAGCGTGGCGGGTAGAAAGCGCGTGAGCACCTATGCCTATCGTCGCGCCAATACGAGTTCCGCGCTAAAGAGCGGCCGGACCCCCGGCAGCACACGCACAAGCAGCAGAAGTACTTCGACGGCAACAAAACGCCGTTCTTCCTTTTTCGGCGCCAGCGGCCGCGGGACGAGCCGGCGGTCCTTCCGCGGTAAATGATTCCGCTACGCGGAATCATCCGGTTATTCGGTTTCGCGCGCGGCACACAAGGTAAAAAATGAAGATGGCCATCTATGCAATCTGGAACAACAAGGGCGGTGTGGGGAAGAGCTATTTGACGTTCCAACTGTCCGCCGAGTATGCAAGGCAAAACCCGGATAAAAAGGTCCTGGTTATCGATTTGTGTCCCCAAGCCAATGCGTCTTCCATGTTGCTTGGGGGGATGTTCGAGGGGGAGAAACACCTGAACGCCATACAGGATGCCTCGATTAAGGAAAGAATGACCATATCGGGTTATGTCAACCAAAGGATATCGAGCCCGTACATGCCGACGAATTCCGGCGCGAAGTACGTCACGCAGGTATCGAGACACAACGGGAACATACCGGAAAACCTGTATCTGGTAGTAGGAGACGATACCCTGGAGATCCAGTCATCCAGGGTCTACGGCGCTACCCACCCCGGCCCGGAGGATGCTTGGCGGATCGTGCATCTTTGGATCAGTGACTTGATAGCGGACATCAAGAGGCTTTGGTTCGAGGAAGAAATTTGCATTTTTATCGACTGCAATCCGAGTTTCGGCATTTATACGGAACTTGCCATGAGCGCTGCCGAGAGATTGATCATCCCGTTTTCTTCCGATGGTTCTTCCTATCGCGCCGTGAGAACCGTTTTGGCCCTGGTGTACGGCGTGGAACGGCGCGAGGAAGACCGGCAATCGGAGTTTTTCCTCTACTCGGAACGTTACAGAATGGCCTTGCCGAAAATATACCTGTATATCGGCAACAGGTTGACCATCTACAAATCCTCGGCATCGGCATTCAAGACGATTGTGAACGAGATCGGCCAGGAAATCTGGCGCGTGTGGGAGTCGGATCTGGCACCCTTCTGCGTTCATCCCAATGGCGGGGCATCGAAACCCAACAACAAGCGCGCCTTCGATCGCATGTTCCGATATGAAGTGAATGACGCGAATACGGCATCGGTAGTGTCCGGCGCGCTGGGCGTCCCCATATCCATATTGACAGCCGGACGTAAAACAGTCGCGGGGAAAAAGGTTATGGTCAACCAGTCGCAATTGGATCGTCAGGCGCCGAACATAAGGCAATTGGTAAGCCGCATAGAATAGATCGAGAGACCTACCCCATGAATACTTCCGCCCTGGATATCCCCCCCGTGAACTACATTATCCTCCACGATGCCGCCCTGGAATATTACCTCATCGATCTGGTGATTGTGCTGGCCATATTGGCCGGTCTCAGGTTCTTCTCGGGCGTGGTGGCCAATACTAATACTTCGCTACATGAAGTCCTTTCCGTGGAGGACAATGCGGCGGTGGGCATCTCCCTGACCGGGGCGGTGATCGGGGTCTCCATCATGCTCATGGGCGCGGTGGCGGGGGACGCCGGGGGAAATCTGTTCCACGAGGCGCTGTTGATGCTCGGTTACGGCATTGTAGGCATTGGACTGATGTGGGTCACCAGCCGCCTGTTCGATCACCTGTCGATGCCGGGGATCCCGATACACGCCCTGATTCAACAGGGCAACGTAGGGGCCGCCCTGACGGACGCGGGTAACCTCATCGCCACCGCCATCATCGTGCGCGCCGTGATGAGTTGGGTGGATGGCTCGACCTACACAGGTATCGTGGTGGTATTGGGCGGATACGTGATTGCCCAGGTAATTTTGTACCTCGCCACCCGCTATCGCACCCTGGTGTTTGCAAGGCGCCATCCCGACAATTCCCTGGAACGGGAAATCGCCGCCGGGAACATTGCGCTCGCCGTGCGCTTCGCCGGACACAGGATCGGCGTTGGGCTTGCCGTCACGGCGGCCTCCGGCATCGTTGTTTACGCCATCGACAATATCGCCCTTTCCCTGTTGATATGGGGCGTGGTGGCCATTGGCATGTTCCTGGCGCAGACCGTGATAGCCATTGCCGCGCGCCTGGTGTTGCTGCCGGGAATCAATGTGGGGGAAGAGGTGGGCGAACAAAGGAACGTTGCCATCGGGGCGCTGGAGGGCGCTATTTACGTGGCGATTGGACTCGTTTTTGTGGGGTTGTTCGGGTAGTTTTTCATGGTGCGCTCCAACGCACCATGAAAATTAGCGGCTTGGGAACGCTACTGGCTGTGCCCATTGCTCAATGGACACCATCTTTCTGTCCGCTAATATTTCCGTTTCGGAACGGGGCAACGACCACGAAACCACAAACTTTATAAGTCAACCAACGCACCGGGAAATTACGACAAATGATTGATCAGCTGTTCGAATACATAAAAAGCAATCCGCAGGAGGTCATGTTTCAGGCCGTCTTGTCCGTGGCCGTCGTTATTCTCGTTGCGGTGGCGGCCACGATTCGGATAAATCAATACCGCTACCGCAAGCACCAGGGGTTCGGCAGAAAGTATTTTGAATCAGAGGCATTCGACAAGTCCATCGAAGAACTCAAGATTGCCCGGAAGCTGGCGGAAAAACCTATATCGGGAAAGAAAAGGGATCGGGAGCGCACTTCGTCCCTACTCGCCGAAGTCGCCATTGTCGCGTCCAGGTGGGACGAGGCAATACAGGCTCTGACGGAGTGTATTACCATCGCCCCCGAAAAGATGGAATACCATGTATCGCTGGTGGAGAACTATCTGAGAGTGGAGAAATCCGACCTGGCGCGGGAGGCCCTGGACAAGGCATTGCAGCTGATCACGCCGGCCAAGCTGGATGAACTGGCGAAAGAACGGGTCTATGCGATAACGAGAAACAGGGAAGACGAAGGGATAGGGCAGGAACTCGCTCGACTGGAAGGCTCCATGGCGGTTTGCCGATCGGAGAGGCTCGACAGGCTGGAGATATTGAACCCGGACTTCGAGGGCAGGCGGTTTATATTGGAAGGCCTCCTCCAGGGGGAAGAGGACGCTATCAATCTGGCCAAGTTTTATATCAGAGGGTATATCCTGGAGAAGAATCGATTGGAGAAGGGCGGAGCCGAGGAAAAAGGGGAAGAGGTAGAAACGCAAAATGCGGGACAAGAGGAAGGGATACTGGCGGAGGAACAGACACCTAAACGGATGGAAATACAGGAAGCACAGGAAGAACCGGCGCAAGTATATCGGGAACCTCATTTGATGAAGGCCAGGGAAACACTGGACGGGTTGGAAACCGAGCCGGAATCTTCGGCGTTTTATACCCTATCGGCGTTTTTGTCCGCCGAAGAGGGCAACCCCAAGGCCGCCGAGGAAAGCTACAAAAAGGCCGTTGCGCTGGATCCGCAACACTCCGAAGCGTATTACCGGTTGGCCCTGTTATGTGTGGACAAGTTCGACGACCCGGAAAGGGCAATCGGGAATTTGAGAAACGCCGTAGAGTCCAATCCGGCATTCGCCGCAGCACACCACAATCTGGCGCTGTTGCTTATGGGTTCCGGAGAAGATACCTGGGAGGTCAAACACCATCTTGGCGAGGCAATGAAGATCGATTCGAGATTTTCGGAGGTGTATTACAATCTGGGCCTCTTGTTGGCGAGAAAGGATTTCAAGGCGTTTTTCCTGGGATGACTTTGCATGATTTGACGATTTGATTGGCCAATGATCCTATCCGTCGGCCTCTCCCCCGCATGGCAACAGATCCTGGTATTCGATTCCGTGAAAATCGACCAGGTAAACCGAGCCCGTATCGCTAAGTGGTGCGCGTCCGGCAAGGTCTTCAATGCAGGCGTTGCGATTCACACCCTGGGCGGTCCGGGACTCGTCGTGGCCCCGGTCGGCGGGGTGGCGCGCGGCCCCATGGAAGAAGAATTCCGCGCACTGGGGATGCGCTACCGATCTATCGAAACCAAAGCCGCCACGCGCGTTTGTACGACGATCATCGACAAAGCAACCGGCACGATTACGGAACTGGTGGAAGAGGGACACCCACTGACGCCGGATGAACTGGAAAGATGCCGCGCGGCCTTCCATGAAGAGGCAAGGCGTGCAAAGGTCGCCGTCGTGATGGGTTCTCTACCCCAGGGTGTACCGATTTCCTTCTACCGGGAATTGCTTGAGAAACAGCGCTGCCCCCTGGTGCTTGATTTTCGCGGCGATGGACTGCTGTCGGTGCTGGACCTGGAGCCGCTGGTGGTCAAACCGAATCGGGAAGAGCTTGCAAGGACGGTTGGCTATTCCCTGGATAACGATCAGGCACTGCTGGACGCCATGCGTTCACTCAATCGGCGGGGCGCCAAGTGGGTGGTAGTGACCCAGGGCGCGGCATCGGTCTGGCTCAGTTCGACCACGGCGGTGTATCGCATGCAGCCTATCATCATGGACGCAAATGAGGTGGTCAATCCCATTGGTTCGGGTGACGCCATGGCCGGCGCAATCGCCTGGATAATAGGAAATCGGGTGACGGCCAGCAAACCGGCCATCGTAGATGCCGTTCGTTTGGGCATCGCAGCCGCTGCTCAAAATGTTCGTCAACTGCTGCCATGCCGACTCGACGCTTCGGGATTGGAGGTCGAGGCAGGCAGGGTGAGTATCGAGCGGTTGGAATGATGATTTCGCCCAGCGAAATCATATGGAATACGTGTTCCTATTCCACATGATCAAACAGGATAGATATCTTTCATGAAACAAACTATGCATAGTGTTCGGATTGCACCGGTCCTGGTGGCCGTTTTTCTGTCTATCGGCTTGCTGGCCTTTGGTGCGGGCAATGTCTTCGGGGAGGAGAAAGCATTTACTTCCAGCACCCATGGAGATTGGGTATTACGATGCCCGAAAGAAAAGGATCCGGAAAAAGAAAGGCCCTGCACCCTGACGCAACAGGTCAAGGCCGAAAAAGCCACGTCTCCCATCGTCACTATTGTCTTTGTTCATGCAGGCAACCCCTCCGCCCTACATGTTATTTTACGCCTGCCACTGGGTGTCGCGCTTCCCCCGGGTATCGGTCTCCGGATTGATGAGGGGGAGGTCAGTCAATGGCGGTTCAATCACTGTGAGCCCGCTGGTTGTCTGGTTACGAGTAAGGTTTCCCCTGAGCTGCGCAAAAAGTTACAGGCCGGCATCAAGGCCAATATCGGTTTCCATACGCTTGGCGGACAGAAGGTCACCGTGCCTGCGTCCTTGCGCGGCATCACCGCCGGATTCAATGCCTTGGAGAAAAAATGATTTCGTCGTGCGAAATTATTCGGATTGGGGAATGCATCGCCTGGGATCAAGCCTATTTTGAGGGAAAGGCGGACATGGGTTTAAAACCGCCATCTTCAGATGGATTACCTTAATACCTACCAGTCTCTAAGCGGGTAGTGGTTGAGTTTTATAAGCGCTATAAACGAATTATTTCCAGTACGTCCTGTCAGTTTCGCTACAGTCGAGTGTTCGGCGAAGCGCCTGCCGAATTGGGAACGCGAGGTGTGTTATCTGGTTGCGTGGCTTTTTCTGTACCATCTTTGGTTTCTTGATGTTCTGCTCCCGAAAGTCCCACAGCCAATCCCGCGCATATCACGCCAAGGACAAAGGTAAGGATGGCCACGATAAGCAATTGGCGTGTATGCCTTACCCTTTCGCGGAGAAAGTGACGTAACCGATCCGCGTCGATCTAGCCGGTATTATCGGCGACAGGGTTGAACTTCGGAAGAATGCCCGTTAGCGTCAGCATGATAAGCAGCCAAAGCCCGGATCCGATAGTGACGGCTGTGGCTGTTACCGAGCTGGGTCCTTTCATCACTACCTCCTCGCCGATGGCTGTTATGTAAGAAGCTGTTTGGAAATTCGCAATCCACTCTGCGGCGGCGCCCGAATTGCGTCCTGCCGCGTTGCGACGGGGGCGAGGTTCGTTATGTGCTGGGGGCGTCGTGTAGTCCACTACAATCCTTATTTTCGCCCCCATCGCGCCTTAGGAGCCACAATCGGGGAGCACCGCCTCGCTACGATGCGAATTTCCAAACAGCTTCTAATAAACACCAGGGACGATCAATTCAATCTTGATGAGTTCCTTACCCAGATCACCGAGGCGATCACCCTGTTTCAGTATTTGCTCGTGGGTAATCTTCGTCGTCGAGTTCAGTTTGCCGAGATCCATTTTTTTCAGCACCTGCTGACAGCAGCTCTTTATGCCCGAGTACTTTTTCTCGAGTTCGTTTTTTTCGATCCGGTCCGCAAGATCCGATGGGTTCATGGTCTGATATATTTCGTGGGGTTACGCGTAAAATCCGACAATCTTGCTAGTGGCTCATTCCATTCTAATTTTGGGGTTAGGCAAGGCAATAAGTGGTCAT
>CAZQHJ010000026.1:0-20405 GCA_964593225.1 uncultured Thiotrichales bacterium | reverse complement strand
GCCAAAACCTTGAACGCAGACTTCTACTTCGCTCACCCCCATGCCTCATGGGAGCCAGGGCTCAATGAGAACACCAATGGCCTTATTCGCCAGTACTTTCCCAAGGGCTCCGATTTCACCAAAATCACACTCGTGGAAACTCGGAGCGTCATGGATAAGCTAAACAACCGACCAAGAAAATGCCTTGGCATGGATACCCCTAATCAGCTATTTTTCAACATCGATCCAACTGTTGCACTTGCGACTTGAATTCGCGATGCATCATAGTGGATTTAACGGTATAAATTATAAATCCCAAAATTAAGGTGGAACGAGACACTAGCCGACCTCGAAACTATCCTCGCCGCTCCCGCGATGGATGTGGATGTTTTGCCCCAACATCTCGGGGGTAACGAGCACGATACCCTTGTCGGTGCGATAGAAGCGTTCGGCGTCGGCCTTCGGATCCTCACCGATAACCATCCCTTCCGGGACCTTGCAACCGCGGTCGATGACTGCCTTGGTGATCCGACAATTACGGGCGATATCCACCTCCGGCAGGACGACGGCGTCCGATACTTCGGCATAGGAGTTGACGCGAACCGCGGAGAAGAGCAGGGAACGGCGCACGGTCCCGCCGGAGATGACGCAGCCGCTGGAGACCAGGGAATCGACCGCCATACCGCGGCGATCGTCGTCGTCGAATACGAACTTGGCGGGGGGTTGCTGTTCCTGGTAGGTCCAGATAGGCCATACGTCGTCATACAGATTGAGTTCCGGGTCAAGCCCCACGAGTTCCATATTGGCCTCCCAGAAGGCATCCACGGTCCCCACATCGCGCCAGTAAGCTTGCTTGCCGGTGGCGGGATCCCGGAACGGGTAGGCGATGACCTTGCTGTCGTCGATGACAGACGGAATGATGTCCTTGCCGAAATCATGGCTGGATGTCTCGTTATCGGCATCCCGGATGAGCTGCTCGTAGAGGAAATCGGTATTGAACACGTAGATCCCCATGGAAGCGAGGGCGGTGTCGGTGCTGCCCGGCACCGGTTTCGGGTTGGCGGGCTTTTCGTTGAATTCGATGATGCGATGAGATTCGTCCACCGTCATAACGCCGAATTCCCGCGCATCGGCAATGGGAACCTCCAGGCAACCCACGGTCATGTCGGCCTCGGCCTGCACGTGGGCGGCAACCATGGTGCCGTAGTCCATTTTGTAGATATGGTCACCGGCCAGGATGACCACATACTTGGGATGTTGGAGGCGAATGAGATCGAGATTCTGGTACAGGGCGTCGGCGGTGCCGGCATACCAGGATTCACTGGTGCGCTGGGAGGCGGGGAACAGCTCCACGAACTCACCGAATTCGCCTCGAAGAAACCCCCAACCCTTGTGTACGTGGCGAATCAGGGAATGGGATTTGTATTGCGTCAATACGCCAATCCGGCGAATGCCGGAATTGATACAGTTGGACAGTGGAAAGTCGACGATGCGGAATTTGCCACCGAAGGGGACGGCGGGCTTGGCCCGCCAGAGCGTCAGGTGCTTGAGACGCGAACCACGGCCACCAGCCAGGATGAGGGCGAGCGTATCGCGGGTTATCTGGCTGACGAACCGGGGAGTGCGCGCGGCTCTTTCGGGAATGGTTTTGTTTTCTGTAGCCATTTGGAATTACCTGTTTTATGTTTTTCGATAAGGCCGGAAAGATATAGTTAATATATGCTCATATTTCATGATTATCGCCCTGCCGGGCGATAACGATTTTATCTGCTATCCTTTACTCGATACGTCTTGCTGAAGATTCGGTATAGGTATATTCCCATCATCCAAATCCCAACCAGGGCTGCCACCGCAAGGTACTCTCGCCATCTTGATGGCAGCTGACTTAGGTCGTCGCGAACTGCCGCCAAAATCAATTGCATGAACGAAAGAATGGCATTTACCGAAAGGAATATAAGGGCGATATTGGCGGCAAGGACGATATTAGCGGCGTTGTCGATATCGACACGATGGCTCCGGTGGCGAAATTTCAGGAATGCGAATAAGCGCGCAAGCGAGGAGGCCAAGGATGATGCCGATTCCCGTCGTATCGATCGGCATCAACCAACCCCCCGGGCTTCCCTGCCGATCAAGGCGCCGATCAAAGCGCCCACGAAGGCACCGGGAAGACCGCCAATGGAAGCCCCCAACATGCCACCCCCCATCAATCCCACCGCCGTGGACATATCCCCGGCCCCTTTCGGGTCCCTTACATTGATCAGAGGCTGTTCGCAGGACCAGCAAAGAGATTCCGAAGGGGAAGCATCATTGGGAATTTCGTTGATGACACCGCAATTCGCACACTGGCATTTCATGGGATTCCCCCCTGTCTGTCTTCATTCCAGCGGAAAATTCATAGATTTATAACATGATAGAGACATGGAACGGTCGTTTCCAAGTGCATCGAGCTAACAAACCTTCCCTCGAAGGTCATCGAAGCCTGCCTGTCGATACCAATATCTTGCCTGTTCCGGATCTTTTTCCACGCCCCTGCCCTCTTCGTACATCATGGCGAGGGTCGTCATGGACCCTATCAGACCCTTCTCGGCGGCCTTGCGAAACCACTCCGTGGCCTTGCCCTCGTCCTTGTCCACGCAATCGCCTTCCAGATACATAAAGCCCAGACCGTGCTCGGCGAGCCCCAGCCCGCCTTCGGCTGATTGACGCATCCATTTCAGCGCAAAGGCTTCGTTGCGGGCATTTCCCAGGCCATTCTGGTACATGACGGCGAGCCGGAACTGGGCATCAAGGTTGCCTTGTTCGGCGAGGGGAGCCAACAGTTGCGTGGCGCGGCGGAATTCTTTTGCCTCGAAAGCGGCGATCCCGCTTGCCAAATCCATATCGATATTCATCGTATTTTTTTATTCAAAGAGGTCGATTTTGCGCACAATTTTTTCCGGATTCATTATCTCGGTTGGTTACAAGCCTGAATGAATCCTGCCGAGAGATGGCGTCATTCATAATCCCGGAAGTGAGTAAAGACGCACGGAATGTCGGGCATATAGCTCGTAAGGTTGCTTGCCCTCATGATTTAAAGTGTACCATGGGTAATAGGCAACGTGTACCTGCATTGGGAGACGGAAATTCCCGGAATCCCGATGATTTCCATTACCCGAAATGCCGATATCCCGCCCTGGACAAAAACGCTTCCTCGCCCGATGCCGATCCCAGGAACCGAATGGCCGGACGGGCCTCCGAATCCGTTTCCATGCAACCGATATGGGTGATGGGACAGGGAAAACGCTCCGCGACCTGCTGTAGTCTCCGGTATCGATCCGGCGGTACCGTAAAGCACAGTTCGTAATCGTCACCGGATGACAGCGCAAATTGCCATGCCTGTATTCGGTCCGGGAGCCGCTGCAATGCAAGCGATAAAGGTAGTTTTTCCATATCAATCGTCGCGCTCAATCCTCCCAACTCCTCCGCACAGGCCCGACTTGCCTCGACGATGTGTGATAGATCCGCAGTCAACCCATCGGAGATGTCGATGGCTGCGGTTGCGATCCCACGGAGCGCGATTCCCTCAATGACACGAGGCGTGGGACAGGCCAGGCGCCTGTCGATAAATGCCTTGTCTTCCTCGGGGATTTCGAACCCCTCTCCTTCGTCGGCAAATCGTGTTCCGAGGGCCAGACCGGCATCACCCAAGGTTCCGGTGACAAAGATGAGGTCCCCCGGACGGGCACAATCACGACGAAGGGCGCGACCAGAGGGCACCTGCCCATGGATCTGGATGGTCATTGCCAGCGGACCAACGCCAATGTCCCAGGCCATGAGTCGAACACCATGCTGCTCAGCGAGTTCGTTGAATCCTCTGTGAAACGCCGAGATCCAATCTTCGTCCCACCGAGGAACAACGAGGCTCATGACGGCCCAATCCGGACGGGCACCCATGGCGGCAAGATCACTTATATTTACGGCGAGCGCCTTATGGCCGATGTCGACAGGCGCGGTATCGGGTGGGAAGTGGACACCGCAGACCAGAGTATCCACGGTAACGGCGAGTTCCATCCCTGGCGACAGGGATGTGGTGATCGATAAATTATCCGATCCGGACGGTTCGGATAATTTATCCCTATAGTTCGGTGTGCAACTTTTTCCAGTGAGCTGCTGACTTCTCGATAACACCATTTTTCATCGGGATCCCTTGGAACCCATTCATAAACAAAAACCGGGCGCTTTCCGGCACCCGGTTTTTTCAAGTCACCGGACCCATTGCCCACGGTATCGCCCCCTCTGTTCGCGGGGGCGATAGCACGCGGATACGGGCTTTACTTGAACAGCTTCGACTTGTCGACCAGATCCGTGTGGGCGCGCTTGAAGCAGGTCCACTTCTTGGTACTCTTGTCGTAGATGGAGTTCACGAAGCACTTCCAATTCTTTTCGTCCACGAAGTTTTTGTCCGCGCGATAGTAGAAACCGGGATAACGGCTTTCCTGGCGGAACTGGATGTGTTTCATGTGGGCTTCAGCCGTCAGGATGCGGTGGTAGTTCTCCCAGGCCCGCAGCAGTTCGTGCAGGTCCTTGGCGCGCATCTTGGCCGCGTCTTCCTTGAGCATCTCCAGCTTGTCCTCGGCAACCGCCAGCATATGCTCGTTGGTGGTGTAGTAGGTGGCCACACCCGCAACGTACTCGTCCATGATCTTCTGCAGACGGAATTGCAGCATCTTCGGCGTGATGTAGTTGGGGTTCACGTCGATGGCGGTGGTGTAGTCCTTGAACTCCAGGTAGGTCTTGACGGGCTGATAAATGGCATCCACCAGTTCCTGCACCGGGGTATCCATCTCGGGTTTGTAGTCCTTATTGTCCACGCAGTACTTGACCATGGACTTGGCGCACAGGCGACCTTCGGCGTGGGAGCCGGAGGAGAACTTGTGACCGGAGGCGCCAACGCCATCGCCAGCCGTGAAGAGACCATTGACGGTGGTCATGGAGCGGTAACCCCAGTTCCAGCCGGAGGGCAGATGGGAGGGAATGCCGCTTTCTTTTTCCGCCGTGGGCGCACCGACATCGGTGGGACCGGAGACCCAGATGCCGCAACAACCGGAATGGGAACCCAGCAGGTAGGGCTCGGTGGGCATGAGTTCGGAGTTCTTCTTCTCGGGCTCAATGTTTTCACCGACCCAGATACCGCACTGACCGACGCACATATCCAGGAAGTCTTCCCATGCCTCGGCTTCCAGGTGCTTGACCTCGCGGGGGCTCAGGGTTTCGCGGAGATTGGCAAGCGCCGTGACGGTATCCATGTAGATGGGACCGCGGCCTTCCTTCATCTCTTTGAGCATGAGGTGGTTACGCAGGCAGGAAGCAGGGACGGCGGCCTTGCCATAGGGCGGATAGTCGTCCAGCATCTCCTTGTTGCGTTGCATATACTGCTCGCCCAAGGCGTTGGTCGCAACGGACTTGAAGAGCAGGAACCAAGCGCCTACCGGACCGTAACCGTCCTTGAAGCGGGTCGGCACGAAGCGGTTTTCCATCATGGTCAGCTCGGCGCCGGCCTCGGCGGCCATGGAGTAGGTGGAACCGGAATTCCAGACGGGGTACCAAGCGCGGCCCGTGCCTTCGCCCACGGAACGCGGACGGAAGATGTTCACGCAACCACCGGCGGCCAGTAGGCAGGCCTTGAACTTGTAGACATAGATCTTGTTTTCGCGAACGGAGAAACCGACCGCGCCACAGACCTGATTGGGTTTGTTTTTGTCGTTGACCAGCTTGACGATGAAGACGCGCTCCTGGATGTTGTCCACACCCAGCGCCTTCTTGGCGGCTTCGGCGACGATCCACTTGTAGGATTCACCGTTGATCATGATTTGCCACTTACCGGAACGCACGGGTTTGCCGCCGTCTTTCAGCGCGGGCAGACCCTTGGAGCCATCGTGACGCTCGCCGTTTTCGTCGGTCTTCCAAATGGGCAGGCCCCATTCTTCGAACAGATGCACGGATTCGTCCACATGGCGACCGAGATCATAGGCCAAATCGTCGCGGGTGATGCCCATGAGGTCGTTGGAGACCATGCGGGCATAGTCGGCGGGATCCTGCTCTGTACCGATATAGGTGTTGATGGCGGACAGTCCCTGGGCCACGGCGCCGGAGCGATCCATGGCGGCCTTGTCGACCAACTTTACCTTGAGGCCACTGCCCTCGGCTTCGAGCCACCGCATGATTTCAAAGGCGGCACCACAACAGGCCATACCACCACCAATCAATAGGATATCGACCTCTTCCTCGATAACCTGGGGATTACCAAAAATACCATCAGACATTACTTTGATCCTCGAATGGTTTTTAATTTAATTATTTACCCAACTGTAAGCGCGAGGGCCCTTGTCTACAGGCAAATCAACTCGCTGCGATCGCCGGCCCGGAAACCGTTTTCCTGGCAGAAGAAACCGGGTTCTTCGATTTTGGACATCTCGGCGGCGGGCTTGCCCTTGTAGGGGTCGATGGAGCCTTCGGGGGTGGTGCGGATGGGGAATTTGAAGCGCTTGAGTGTACCGTTACGGAACTTGATGGTCCACATGATGGAATCGGTACCGCGCAGGGGTTGTACGGAGCCACCGAGGGGTACGACGTCGGCGTAGTGGCGGCATTCGATGGCGTTTTGCGGGCAAATCTTCACGCAGGAGTAGCACTCCCAGCATTGCTCCGGCTCTTGGTTGTAGGCCTTCATGGCGTTACCGGTATCAGTCCCATCCTTGTCCAACTTCATGAGATCGTGTGGGCAAATGTACATGCAAGCGGTTTTGTCTTGCCCCTTGCAGCCGTCACACTTTTCGGTACGAACGAAAGTAGGCATTTGCAGTCTCCATCGTTAGTTAACGGAAAATTGATTGAAAACAAGTTTTATACGGAAAAACTTTCGCGTGCAACTTTTTTCCGGCGCCATTATCTTCGGTCCATGCTAAAAAACGGCATTCGGAAAATCAATAGCTTGCCGGAAAAAAGTTACACACGAGGGCGGATAAAGCTTATTATGAATGAAAATAAGCGATATACAAATCCATCTGTACTCCCTGAGTGCGTTGAAGATACGAGGAAATGCCCACTTACCTTTCGTAAACGCAGCTCTCTCGCGCATTCTTGCCTTAGTCGGAAGCACAATCCGGTATTCCCGGCTTTGTTCCCGAAAAACAGAGTTTATCAGAATTTCATGGAATGCTACACCTAATGGCAGGGCAACCGAATGAAAGTATTTTTATATTGACAAATCTGGCAAATGGAGGTGTTTCCGGTGTCCAACAGAGCCCGTTTTAGTTGAAATCGCCCGGTTTTGACTATCGATAGTAAGGAGACCAAGCTTCGAACTTGCCTTCGAATTCCTCAAAAGGGCTATGTTCCGGCAACAAAATACGTCAATGGCAATTGGAAAACAGTTTCATTCGGTTGCCCTGCACCTAATGGCGCAGCAAATTTTTTTGGATCTTTCCCATGGCGTTTCTGGGAAATTCGTCGATGAACCGTACCTGTTTGGGCACTTTATAGTTTGCGATGGACTGTTTTAGCATGGCAATGATTTCTTCCGCAGTGATGGTTTTCCGATTTGGCTCAAGTATCACAAACGCGGTTAGCCTTTCCCCATAATCCACATCGGGCAGGCCGATGACGGCCGACTCCCGTATACCATCGATGCTATCCAGGACGCGTTCCACCTCCCGGGGATAGACATTGTAGCCGCCGGTGATGATGAGATCCTTTTCCCGACCGACGATAAAGAGGTATCCCGCCTCGTCCAGGGTCCCAAGATCGCCGGTCCGAAACCAACCATCCGACGTAAATTCCTGCGCGGTCTTTTCCGGCAGACGCCAGTATCCCTTGAAGACGTTCGGCCCCTTGACCTGGATGTCCCCAACCCCTTCCGGTGACGCATTGACGATGCGCACACCGACATTCGGCAATGCCGGTCCGGCGCTACCGGGTTTTCTCTCGCCATCGTAGGGGTTGGAGGTATTCATGAGGGTTTCCGTCATGCCGTAGCGTTCCAGGATGGCGTGGCCGGTACGCGCCCGGAAGGCATGGAAGACGTTTTCCGGCAATGGCGCGGATCCCGAGATAAACAGGCGCATGGCGCGGCAGGCATCGGCGTCGAATTCCTGTTCCATCAATAGCCGACTGTAATAGGTGGGCACGCCCATGAACACCGTCGATTGGGGTAGCCGGGCCAATACGGAATCCACATGGAACCTTGGCAGCAGGAACATCCTGGCCCCGCTCATCAACACACAATGGCAGGCCACGAAGAGGCCGTGTACATGGAAAAGCGGCAGTGCATGGAGCAGCACATCGGATGAGGTCCAACGCCACGCCTTTTTTAGCGTAAGCGCGTTGGTAGCAAGATTCCCGTGGGTCAACAGGGCGCCCTTGGGCTGTCCGGTGGTGCCGGAGGTGTACAGGATGGCCGCAATTTCCTCTTCCTTGCAAGGGACCGTCTCGAATTCCGAATCACCCGATCCGGCCATCTCGATAAGCGTCCCCTCCCCTTCTTCTCCCAGGGTAAGGACCTGTCCGATTCCGTGTCGCGCCGCCAGTGGGGCGATCTCTTCCCATGCCTTGGGCCGACACACCACGGCCTTGGGCTCCGCGTCGGAGAAGAAATAATCGATTTCCGGTAATCGGTAGGCGGTATTGAGCGGCAGGTAGATGATCCCGGCCCGGAGGCAGGCGAGATATAGGAAAAGCGCTTCGGGGGATTTTTCCACCAGGACGGCAATCCGGTCCCCCTTGCCGATGCCGAGCCCCGTGAGGCGGTTGGCAAGGCGGGCGCTCCGGTGTTCCAGCTCTCCATAGGACCGGCTTTGCCCGGTGGGCGTCCCGATGACGATTCGGGAGCGGTCCTCGGGGAAGTGATGGGTGAATTGTGTGTATAGGTTGGCGTTTTTGTTCACGATTTCTTTCCCGACTCCACTTCCTCTCGCTACGAACCCTTAAAACCGGATAAATTTTTAATACACTCGAGAGGCCGATCATCAACTATTTTTTATAAAAGATCGCTCGAATTCGTTCATTTCTTCCAATATTTCCGCCCGCTTCAATCTGATTTTGTTCATGGGCGAGAAGTAAGTGATATCGCCAGGCAACTCTTTTAAACACTGTCGCGCTTGTGATAAGTACATTTCCGCGCTTTCTTTTCTCCTCGGTAGATTGCACGCGCAAATGGCCAACATATAGTACAACATGACGGAATATATGAGGTCGTGGTCGTGTGTTACCCTATCCTTTAGTTTTGTTATTGCTCGTTCATACATCTTCTCCGGTGTTTCTCCCCTTCTCCAGGAGGATGGCCCAACGCCCTCCATAGCCTGCGCAACGGCAAAGGCAGGGCGAGCCGATGGAGAATCATCATATGCCTGCCCGTAGAATTCCAGTGCCTTCGCCTTATCCTCATACTTCTCATATGCGGCACGGAATTTCGGCAAGAGTCGCTTCTCCTTACTTAAATACATATTTCCCTGGTAAAGTTTCAGGAATTTTTTCGCCTCTTTCAAGGCAGCCTCGTCAACGTCCGCATCACTGAACGAATTGAATGCCCGATCCAGTTTTTCACACTCTTCTTCAACCGCTCCAAATGGGACATCTTTATCGAAGAACATCACCTGTACTCTGGTAACAAGTGAGTCCAGGTGTTTGGGATCGAGCCGAATGGCCTCGGAGAACTTGGCAATACTCTCTTTATATTTTCCCAGATTCTTATAGGAATTGGCCTGAAAGTAACACGCGTCAACGAGCATCTTATTTAGATCTTCGCGTATACGGATTATGTGCTCCCCTGCATAGTTTTCTTCTTTTATTCCTGACAAATCGTCCGTGCCTTTTTTATAGGCAGTTTCCAGATCCCTAATTCCATCCATGAATCTATAGTTGGCGACATGGCTCAATCCGCGCATATAATAACAGAAGGGATTTATATCGCTTGCTATGTCGCGACTGGATTCCATATTGCTCATCCGGTTAGCGAAAGCATTCAACTCTCGCCTTCGTTCCTCCTGATTCAACGTGGTTCTGGAGATATTTGCTTTGTAGAGCCTTACCGCATTAGCGTTGAGCTCAGCAATGGATTGACGAAACTTTTCTTCATCTTCCTTGTGACGCTTCTCGAATAAAGAGGCATCTTCTTTTAGTTCTTCTATTTGCTCTTCTACAATTTGTCTATATGCGTAGCTTTTCTCCAATGTGGCCACCAGAGAATTGATTGTATTGATGTTGTTCTGGAATGATCCCACCAGGCCTCTCATTTCCTGGTCGTGCCTTTCCTGTGATTCCTCCTTTTTCGATTCCAAGTGAATATGCCGATAGGCAAAGTAAATGCCGAGGAGGGAAAACAAGGCCGCCACCGCGGTGAATATAAAATACATATTCTCCAGGGCCCCTTGCGCGCCATCGACAATCATATTCTGCTGAAATTCTATTCGGCTGATTTTATCTTTCAGCTGTTGATTGGTTTCTTCAGCGATTTTATATAATCTTTCGATCAGTGCGGCGCCATCGGATATATCTTGTATTTTCGCTATTTCACCCAGCATATCATGCGTGATGGCATCCGTTAGCGAGGATTCTATCTCGCCTTTGGATAGCTCTATCCGGTTTTCTATCTGCCTGGCCATACGTATGTCATTCACGACGACAGAGGAAATAAATAGAAGAAATATCGTCACCAAAAGCAACATCGTGAATGTTGGGAAAACCGTCAGTTTTTTCGATACCCTATTATTTGCCTCTTTCAGATTGGAGACCTCCTGTTCCAACTTTTCCTTTAGTTGGTGAACCTCGGAAGGATGACCGGAAGATTTCTCTCGCTCCGGGATAGGATTCTGTTTTTGTGTCACACGATTTCCTCTATTTAGCCGGAATTCACGTCAAGTGCTTCCCGGTTCTTCTATTTCGAATGGCTATCGAACGTTCTTTAATCACATCATTATCCATGCCGATCATCGCCAACTTGTTTTCACGGTCGACCCGCGCATCGTAAGGTCCGCGTGGCGAGAGCAGCTTGACGATGATCGGACCCAGTTCCACCAGAATGATCAGGAGCACGAAGATGGTGTGCGCCCATTCGATGGCCTCGTTGCCTTCCTGGGCCGAGACCCGATAGAGCGCCTTGACCTGGGTCAGGAACCCGTGGCGCATGCCTTCTTCGTGGACCCTGTCTTTCTCTTTCTCGAACGCTTCCTTGGCTTTTTCGATCTCGGTTTCGATACCTGTTAGCTGCCTATCGAGCCGGAGCGCGGATTGGTTATGGCGTCCGTTGATCTCCAGAATCCGCTGACCCATGGATTCGATCCTTTTCATGGTTTGATCCTGGCTCGACTGATACCAATCGCCGGTTTTTTTCATCAAATCCTCCTTGAGGCCCGCCACTTTGCCATAGCCCGGCAGTCCGGTTCCGCCAGTTCCGGTTATTTCCGCCTGGAACGCCGTGATCTTCGAGGCGTGTTCTTCAAGATCGGCCTGCAACTCCCGCCGAAGTCCCTTGATGCGTTCTTCCATGCGCGCGATTTCTTCCCGACCGCGTCCGTATTCCTCGCGCAGTTCGTCTTCTTCCTGTTTCAATGCTACGCGTTCGGACTTGAGGGAAGAGATGACCTTGTCCCGTTCCTGGCGCAGTCGCTCCACGTACCGCTGCATCTCGATCTTTTCGATCTCTTTTACCTGTTCCAGCACCTCGGACTCGAACAACCGCAGTTCCAGGGGAATGGAGATGGAATAACCGATGATCACGGCAATCAGAATACGGGGAATCGCCGGCAGGAATTCCGAGAGAAAGGCCCCGATGCGTTCGGAGAAAAAGGCCTCGTCGATCTCGTTGCCCGGTTTTTTCATGCTGGAGGTGATGAACCGGTCCAGATTGAAGATGACCCAGCCCCAGACGATGCCAATGGGAATCGCGACAAAGTAACTCCCAATCATGGTGTAGAAGGCATAGATGCCGCTGATGGTCGCCAGCAACCAGGTGGTGAAGATGGCGCCGCCTATCCCGAAATATTTGCTGTATTCGGTTGGGTAGTCTTTCAGCATGGAGACGACGGCCCCGGAGCACCACCACAGGAACCGCATCAGGGAGTCGATTCTCTCGCCCGGCGGGGCATTGGCGTGTGTTGTCCGATTCATGACGATGCGCTATCGATCCGTTGTCGGGCCGTTCGACGTATCGCCCGGCGCGCCGACCTTTTTTTCCACAAATTCTTCGAGCCATTCGTTGGAGATCCCAAGCTTTTTGATGATATCGCCGAAACCGGCCGCCTGGAATTTGGAGAGGAAGTTCAAGACGATCCGAGGGCTGACCTCCGCCAGTTCGGAGAGGCGGGAAGCGGCGCCATTCTGTCCGGCAAAATCGACGATTCGGATGCTGTCGATTTGTCCGAGAGGTTTTGCGATCTCCCCGAATACGCCCGCCAGCCCGGGTTCGCCCACCAGGGCGCGGAGGATCTCGGGGAACTGTTCCAGGGTCTCATTGAAGAAGAGGAAAAACTTGGTCGCGTCATCCACCTCCTTCAAGGCATCGGCCAGGGCCGTTCGGCTATCGACCTGGGCAAAGAGTTGCGCCTTGAGGCCATCGGCGTCGGCAATGAGTTTTGCCTTTTACCCCTCCGCTTCCGCCTGGACCAGACGGAGGTTGCCTTCGGCCTCGAAGGCCTTGGCGTTGCGATCGTTTTCGGCGGCGGAGAGGCGCGCCAACGATTCGATGACCAACACGGCCTTTTTGATGTTCGCCTGGGTTTCCTGTTGTTCCTTCTCCGCCAGTACGGGCGGCACGAGCTCGGCCCGGTGGGATCTGACATTGGTATCGAATTCGATGGCCTTCATCTCGTCTCGGGTTTTCAAGAGTTCCTTCTTGTTCTCCACGATCTCCCTTTCCGTCTCCTGCTCGCGTAGCCGCTCGTCCCGCGCGGCATTGATGCTCGCCACCTTGATTTGGCGTTCGGCATCCCTTCGCGCCACGCCGATATCCTGCTGGATCGCCGCCCTGTTGGTATCGATTTCCCGTGTGATCTCGTTTTCCCGGAGGCTTTCCAGCTTTCTTGCGTCTTCCGTCTCCAACTTGATTTGCTTGTCTGCCCGAACCTTGGCAACTTCGGACTCGGCTCGCGTCGACTCTTTTTTGAGTTTGGTTTCCTCGATGCGTTCTTGTTCTTTGCAAACTTCGTCCCGCAACGCCTCCTCATCCTTGATTCTGATATCTCGCGCTGCTTCACGCTTGGCAATTTCCATCGCTTTCCGCGTCTCTTGCTCTACTATCCCGATGTTTCTTTCCGTTTCCTTCTTTTGAGACTCCTCCGATTCCTGCGCTTTTTGTCCATTAATGAAAACATCCCGGTCGAGATTGCGTTGGGAGATCTCTTGTTCTTTCCTGGTCTCTGCCGCGGCGATAAACTCATCTCTCCGTGAGTTGAAAACATTGATTGCTTTTTCC
Organism: uncultured Thiotrichales bacterium; assembly: GCA_964593225.1. Lineage (GTDB taxonomy): Bacteria > Pseudomonadota > Gammaproteobacteria > HK1 > HK1 > JABDQX01. The sequence continues at coordinate 6,982 of CAZQHJ010000026.1, read as the reverse complement.
GCGTCAGCCTTCGCAAGCGCCGATTCTTTCAGGCTATCCTGCTGCGCAATATTACTGTCCGTCTCCCGCATGATCTCCGCCATGGCCTCTCTTGCCTTGACGGCCCAAAAATCGTCTTTGTCTTGGGGAATCTCCTTTGGCGTCAAATTTTGGATAACGAGGCTGGTGACCTTCAGCCCCAACTCGTCGAATCTCCCTTGAACGAACCCCTGGGTTTCCTCCTCGAGGCGACCCCGTTCCCTGTGTAGCTCATGGTAGGACATGCCCGCGATGACGTCTCGAAGACTGCCCATCAGTAAATCCTCGACGAATTGGTCGTCCGGGTCGGTTCTTTGTGTAAAAAGGCTCACGGCAACATGCAATCGATCGCCATGGCCATCGATGTGAAATACCAATACGACAGTCAACTTCAGCGGGAGGTATTCCTTGGTTCTAACATCCAAATCTATCTTTATCTCTCGCAGCGCCAGGCTCAGGATATTCAATTGGTTGATCACGGGCCAGACAAGCACGCCGCCACCCGTCAGGAGGGTATAGTTCCTAATCTTCCCGGTCTCGGGGATTCGTTGTCTTCGGAAAATGCCGGAGATAATGCCGACCTCATTGGCCCCGATAACCCGATAGTTCTTGATGATAAACACCACGAACGACACCAACACGATCGCCAGCGCGAAAATCAGGTAAGAAATTATTTCACTCCACATCTGTTCCATCTCCCAGTTGTTCGGCCATCTCGGCCCTGCGGGGCAAGGACGAGGAAAACGTTCCCGAACCCTCGGTGGGATTGGCCCGATGCCGGAGGGCTTTCACCGGTAGGCCGGAAGCTTTTCCGGGATACCGGGCGGGATTGACCGGAACCTCGGAAAATTGCCGGGAACTCGGGAAAGCCGGATTCGACCTTCGGCGGGTCTGCCGGGATCATGGGGAAAGCGAACCGGATACTCGGCAGACCCGCCGGAACCTTGCGTAAGATTTACCGGATCCCGGGGAAACTTTCCGGCGATCCGGGAAGGCTTTCCGGGACGGCGGGAAAGCTTGCCAGGGGTCCGGGAAAGGTTGCCCGTGACTCGGGAAGGCTTTCCCGGGATCGGGGAAAACCATCCGAGATCCACGGAAAGTATGCCGGGGCACTTGGAAAGTTTTCCGGGCGCTTCGAAAAGCGAGGCAGGTTTCGAGGAGATTGCCGAAATGCCGTAGTGGCTCGTTCCATCTTAATTTCACAGTGAAATACAACTGTCATCCCCACCGAAGGGAAAGATCTTTAGGATATATTTAAGAAGAGGTTGTCCTTATTGGTTGTGAGAAGCGGTCGAAGTTCGAGAGCGTATTGAAACTCGACCACGACCTGAGTGTCTTCCGAACATGCTTCGTCCGGCAAAGGGGGACCACGTGATTTCAGTCAGCGGAATCATGCCCACACCAGGCGCTCAAACCCAAACACCGCCCCCCCATGGGTGCCCAGGCTCGGTTTTTCGCCATAGGCCTCCTCCAGGTCGGTACGATATAGCAATGTATCCTTCCGTAATTCAGAGCGTGAAAGTCGGCAATGCCTTTGCATAAGGCACTTTCAACCGAAAACCTCCCCGGCATCGAACACCGGCCCATCCACGCAGACCCGCTTCATGGCGACGCCCGCCGGGGTTGTGACCGGAACGGCGCACCCCGCGCAGGCGCCGACCCCGCAGGCCATGAATTCCTCCAAACAGACCTGGCACGGCAGGTCGTATTCCCGGGCAAGGTGGGCGGTGGCCCGTAACATGGGTTCGGGGCCACAGGCATATAACGCGATGTCCCGGTATGCGCCGGGAGGTTGCGCCATGAGCCAGGTCCGCGCCAGCGCCGTGACCCATCCATTGAAGCTGCCGGGATAACCCCGCCGGCTGGCGAGGCGGCTGGGTATGCCCAGCGCTTCCATGAGGGGCATGGCGGCGGTGACGCCATCCGGCGCGGGAACGGGAAGGCGGGAGGGACAGGGATGGAAGGGAAAGGGTATTTCGGACCCCATCAAGAGGAGTGGTCGGTAAGCGGCGGGTTGGGCGGGGGACGCCCCCCCTCCTCCCTCCCCTGCCCTTTTCGAGGTTTGGCCTCCTTGGGCGAGCCACCCGGCCAGGAACACCATGGGGGGGATTCCAAGGCCGCCGCCAACGAGCAGCGCGCGGGGACGGTCCTCAAGTGGTCGGAACCCGGTGCCTATGGGCCCGATGATATCCAGCACATCCCCCACCGCCCTGGCGGCAAGGCGTTCGGTCCCCTTGCCGACCACCTTGAACAGAATCGTGAGCCTGCCACTGGCCGGCTCGGCGGCCATGAGGGAGATCGGCCTTCGCATGGGGCGTTCCGGGTCGCAGCGCACGTGGAGGAATGTGCCGGGCAGCGCTGCCGCCGCGATGCGCGGCGCGGCGATCCGCAGGATGATCCGATCGCCCTGGAAGCTTTCTCGGGAGAGGATTTCGGCTTGTTCTACAAAGAGGGTGGCGCGGTGCATTGGATGTATTTCCGAGGGGAACTATATACATGACTCGCCATGGGCTGGCCCAATCGCGGGCATGGCCCGCTCCTACCGGATAGGGCGTCCCTTGTAGGCGCGGGCCATGCCCGGGATTCCCCCTGGCCTGCCATGGATTCCCCTCGTCATATCAATGGCGCGCGCCTTTCGTTCCGGAAACCCAATCAACGGTTATCCCCGATGTTGGCTAGCTATGTATATAGTCCCCTTTCCGAGGGCATCGGAGCCTCTCAGTCCGCCCTATCACCCGGCAAAACAAAATCACCCTTCCAATCGATATTCCACATACGCTTCATCCCGCAGCTGACGCAGCCAAGCCTCGAGATCTTCATTGATCCTGCGCTCCCGGATCTCCTTCCTGGCTTGGGCCCGGCGCACCTCCCGGGTCCCGTCGTGTTTGCGACGTTCGAGCACCTGCACGATATGCCATCCGAACTGGGTACGAAACGGCGTGCTGATCGTCATGGGCCGGAGCTTGTTCATTTCTTGTTCGAATCGCGAGACAAGATCCCCCGGGCCCACCCACCCGAGATCGCCCCCCTTGATGGCTGTTCCGCGATCATCGGAGTGGGATCTGGCCAGCTCCTCGAAGTCCTCCCCCTGGACGACGCGCTCCCGGATTTGTTCAAGCCGGGTTTTTGCGTCGGTATTCGAAGTGATTTCATTCGTTCGCACCAGGATATGCCTGGCCTTCGTTTGGGTAATTATGTGACGTTTTCGCCCTCGTAGGTCAACGAGTTTGAGGATATGAAATCCACTGGAATTCCATAACGGGTCGCTGATCTGGCCCACCCCCATCTTGGGGACAACGTCGACGAACAGACTGGGCAACTGTTTCTCCTTGCGCCAACCCAGATCGCCCCCTTCCAAGGCCTGTCGGCCATCGGAGAGTGTCATGGCCATTCGGGTGAAATCCGCGCCGGCGCGCAGCTCGCGAATGACCCTTTCGACCTTCTTACGAGCGCCGGCGACTTGGTTTGCGTCGGTGCTGTCCTCTACCGCGATGAGGATATGGGCCAGATGGTACGCATTCCCCGTCTCGCCTTGTCGGGCCTTTGTCGAGAGGTAATCATCGATTTCCCGATCGGTTACCTGGACACGGTTGGCCACGCGACGCTTTTGTATCTCCGTAATCATCATTTGATCCCGGATGCTTTTCCGGAACGAGGCGAAATCGTAGCCGTCTTTTTCCAGGACTTCACGAAATTGGCGTAGTTTCAGCCCGTTTCTCCGGGCGATACCGGCAATCGCCCGATTGAGCCGTTCATCGTCGACCCGAATGCCCGCGCGCCTGGCCACCTGGACCTGCAAGAGATTGAGGATCAGACGCTCCAAAACCTGTTTCCGAAGCGCCGGGGAGGCCGAGGGCACACTGGCGCTACCCTGGCGCATTTCCGTCAGGATCGTGCGAATGCGGCTGTCGAGCTCGCTTGCCACAATCACATCATCGCCGACAACGGCCACGATGCGATCGATTTCCGTCACGGGGGGCGGGGATAGGGGCGGCGCGCCAAGGGCGGGTAGGAAGGACAGGAGAAGCGGTAGAAACAGCGCAATGGTGCGCAGTGGTCGGGTGATGGTTGCCATAGTATTACTATCCGGGGCCCTATGCAAAATCCGTCCCGCGCCCTAACCGGCTACGTGGGAATCCGGGTAGAGGCTCATCGACGCCGTGTAAACTCGGCTTTTTCGCCCCCAATCTTTCATCCATGGCGCCTTGGCTTTCGAGCACAACCCGGACTTTTACATAACAACTTTCGAGCGTCAGAATCCGTGTCGTTCGACATAGCCTCATGATATCATTCCTATTCTATCTGTTACAGTTAAACGGAGTTCGGAAGTTTGCTTACCACCGCATTCGACCTATTCAACGGTCTATTCAACTACTGGGTCGTGATCGTGCTCATGATGCTCGGTTTGTACGCGACCATCGCAAGCCATCATCTTGTGAAAAAGATCATTGGTCTTAATGTTTTCCAGACATCCGTCTTCATTTTCTACATCTCCATGGCCAAGCTGGAAGGGGGCACCGCGCCCATTCTTGCCGAAGGGATTCCCCACTACGCCAACCCCTTGCCCCACGTTTTGATCCTCACGGCCATCGTGGTCAGCGTCGCGACCACGGCCTTGGGACTTGCCCTGGTGATCCGCATCCGAGCGGCCTACGGGTCGGTGGAGGAAGACAAGATAGAAAGGCTCGAAGCCCGAGAACCCGACTCGAAACCATCATGATTGAACAACATCTCCCCGCGCTCCAGGTCGTCATCCCGTTGATTGCGGCCCCCGTCTGCCTCCTTGTCCATCGTCCCAAGCTCGCGTGGCTGGTTGCCACCGCCGCGAGCTGGACCGCGTTTGTCATCGCCCTGGTATTGCTCCACACGGTGCGCGAGACGGGCCCCCTTTCCTACGCCCTCGGTGGTTGGGCGGCGCCCTGGGGCATCGAATACCGGGTCGATACCATCAATGCCTTTCTTCTGCTCATCGTGGCGGGGATCAGCTCGGTGGTGGTGGTGTTCGCCGGAAAAAGCGTGGAGCGGGAGATCGAACCCGATCGCATCTATCTCTTTTACACCGCCTGGGTGCTGTGCCTGACGGGGCTCCTGGGCATCGCGATCACCGGCGATGTCTTCAACCTGTTCGTCTTCCTGGAGATCTCCTCCCTTTCCACCTACGCGCTCATCGCCCTCGGGTCCCATCGGCGCGCCCTGATGGCTGCCTATCGGTACCTGGTGATGGGCACCATCGGGGCCACCTTCATCGTGATCGGCATCGGCTTTTTGTACGCCATGACCGGCACGCTCAATATGATGGATCTGGCCGCGCGCCTGCCCGCGGTCTCCAATACCCGGACGGTGGCGGTGGCGTTCGCCTTCCTGACCGTGGGTATCGGTCTCAAGGTGGCGTTGTTTCCCCTGCACGCCTGGCTGCCCAATGCCTACACCTATGCGCCATCGGCCGTGTCGGCCCTGTTGGCGGGCACGGCCACCAAGGTCGGGGTGTATGTCCTGCTGCGCTTCCTGTTCACCGTGTTCGGCGGCAGCTTTCCTTTCAAGACTCTGGCCCTGGATGGGATATTGCTGGTCCTGGCGGTGGTGGCGGTGCTCTCCGGCGCCCTGGTGGCCATCTTCCAAACCAACCTGAAACGCATGTTGGCCTATTCCAGCGTGGCGCAGATCGGTTACATGGTGCTTGGCATCAGCCTGACCTCCATAACGGGACTTATGGCCACCATCGTCCACCTCTTCAATCACGCCCTCATCAAGACGGCACTTTTCATGGCATTGGGCAGCGTGTTCTACCGATTCGGCAGCGTATCGCTGGACGGGATTGCCGGCCTCGGCCGGCGGATGCCCTGGACCATGGCCGCGTTCGTGGCGGGGGGGCTCAGTCTCATCGGCGTGCCCATGAGCGTCGGTTTCATCAGCAAGTGGTATCTCATCTCCGCCGCCCTGGAACAGGGATTGTGGCCGGTGGTGGCCGTCATCATCGTCGGCTCCCTGCTGGCGGTGGTCTACGTGTGGCGGGTGGTGGAGGCGGCGTATTTTCAACCGGCGGCCGCCGGGGCCGCGGGCGCCGTCGCGGATAAACGGGAAGAGGCGCCCCTTGGCATGTTGATCCCCATCTGGTTCCTGGTGGCGGCGAACCTCTATTTCGGGCTGGACGCGTCGCTGACCACGGGCGTGGCCCGGCAGGCAGCGGAGATGCTGCTGGGTGATTTTTCTCCGGCTACCGGTGGGGGTTAGTCGGAAGTCGAAAACCGATTGAACAACAGGACTGGGAGAATGCAGGCATCCGTCATCGATCTGTTTTGCGGCGTCGGGGGCTTGACCCATGGGTTCAAGGTCGAGGGTTTCCCGGTAGCATGCGGGATCGATGTGGACGAGGCGTGCCGTCACCCGTTCGAAACCAACAATGACGCGCCTTTCATACGGTGGGACGTGGCCACCATTTCCAGCCGGGAAGTGACGCGGGAGTTTTATCCGAATACGCTCAGGGTCCTCGCCGGATGCGCCCCGTGCCAGCCGTTTTCCCTATACAACCAGAAAAACGACGATCCCAAGTGGCAATTGGTCGGAGAATTTGGTAGTGGCTCAGTTTGAAATCCTCGATTGGCATTTTTTTGCCCCGATAGGGGCTACGTATAACAAGCCCGGGGTAGCGCTTCGCGCAACCCCGGGTTGGCGGGAGGGTGGGAACAACCCCAAGGGGGTTGTGTATCACTAACGTTATCAACGTCTTCCGACACAACCCCGTTGGGGTTGTGTCGTAGGGTTCCCTCTTCCCCAGGGTAACGCTTCGCGCAAACCCGGGCTAATGTACATAGCCCCATTCGGGGCATGGAAACATAGAAATTTCAAACTGAGCCACTACCTGGCATTAGCATGTAGCTTTTTTTGGCTACCTATGTGAAACATCAACAGCCCCTAGTGGTCTGTCCATGAGATAAATTAGGATGTCGGATTAAGCCAGCTTTTC
>CAZQHJ010000025.1:0-23117 GCA_964593225.1 uncultured Thiotrichales bacterium | reverse complement strand
GGAGAAAACTGAAATCCGTTTACCCTAAAATTAAGTCATGACAAAGCACTAGTGCAATAAGCTCTTTGCAATAAGAAATCACAAAAATACCTCTTCCAAGGTCTTTGCGCTGAGCACCTTTTCTCCCCATGACGCCAATTCCTCCGGTTGGGCCTTTCCGATTCGCCGCTCCAGTTCCGGCGAAAGGGCGCCGAATTTGTGGCGAAGCAAACGCATCAAGAATACGGCCTCGCCCTCTCCTCGCCCCAATTTCTTTCCCTGTTCTATTCCCCGCTCTATTCCTTGTTCTATTCCTTGTTCCATCCCCAACCGGTAAAAAGGCATACGTTCGACATCCACTTGGGTCAGCATTTTTTCGGCCTCCTCTATTTGCGCCCTAAGGTCGCGATTGACGGAAAGTATATGCAACATATGGACATATTCGCGAAAACGTCTGGAATTGTCACCCAACAGGGCTCGCAACCGCCTATAGATGTGATTGACCACCGTCTGGGGATCGCGATGGCCGAAGTTGCAAAGGATGGCCAATATCAGCGCATCCGGGTTGTCTTTTTCAAGTAGGTGTTGGCAATCGACGGTACGCATATCCACGAGACCATAGCGGTAACGAAGATTGGGCTGATCGATCCCATCGGGCATGGTCAACGGTTCGGCGCCAATGTAGATGAGATATTGGTGCAGCGGCAACCCCGGATGGGCCAGCAGGATATCGCTCATGTAGCGCATCATCCGCAATGGCATGGTGCTGTCGTTGTTGTTTTGGATCTCCATATGCAACAGGAAGGTTTCCCCCGCCCGATTGCGCAACTTGACGACGAGATCCGCCCGCCGGTCTTCCACACGCTGATGCTCGGTTTCCAAAACCTCCAACGAATCGGGATCGATGGCTAAATCGAGCAGGTAGGTGGCCAGATCGACGGCCAATCGCTTGATGGTCTCTTTACTGACGATATCTTTGTCGGCCATGGTCCGGGTCTATTTTAAGAGGAAATTAACCCATCCACCCGCTGCAACCCCCGAGGCAGCTTCCTGCCCCGTCGTCCCCGCGCCGTGTGGTAAAGGAGAAGGTCGTCTCCCTTCAACGTCAAGTGGCGCTTGCCCGAGTAGACGGTGAGACCGCCGCCGGCTGGGATGACCGTGACCGCCGCCACATACTCTTCTCTTGAACCCGGTTTGTCGGCGGGGACTTGGATGACCTTGACGCCCTTGCCCTTGCGCAACCGGGGCAGCTCCGCCAGATCGTGCACGATGAGATAGCCCTGGGAGGTGGCGGCGGCCACCCGGGCGCCGACGGGTTCCTCGATGAGGACCGGCGGCAAGACCGATGCCCCCTCCGGCACCGACAGCACCCCCTTTCCCGCCTTGTTTTTGGTATATAGCTCCCCCAGCTCCGCCACGAACCCGTAACCGGCGTCGGATCCCAGCAGGTACAGGGTCTCGGGCTCTCCCAGCATGACCCCGCGAAACAGCGCCCCCTCCGGGGGCGTAACGCGCCCGGACAGGGGTTCTCCCTGCCCCCGGGCCGACGGCAGGGTATGGGCGGGCAACGAGTAGGCCCGGCCCGTGGAATCCAGGAACACCGCCGTTTGAGTGCTCCGGCCCTTTGCCGCGGCCCGGGGCCCGTCGCCGGCCCGGTAGCTCAGGGCGCGGGCATCGATCTCATGCCCCTTGGCCGCCCGTATCCATCCGCGTTCCGACAATACGACCGTGACGGGTTCCGCGGGTATCAGGCTATTTTGGTCCATGGCCTGGGCCCGCGCCCGGGCCACCAGGGGGGAGCGGCGCTCGTCCCCGTATTTTTCGGCGTCCAAAAGGATCTCGTCCCGAATCAGGGCCCGGATGCGCGCCCGGGCCGCGAGGGTCTTCTCCAGCCCCTTGCGCTCGGCGTCCAGTTCCGCCGCCTCGGCCCGGATGCGCGTTTCCTCCAATTTCGCCAGGTGCCGAAGCTTGAGTTCCAAGATCGCCTCGGCCTGGGGGTCGGTGAGTTCGAAACGTTCCATGAGCACCGGCTTGGGCCGATCTTCCTGGCGAATGATGGCGATGACCTCGTCGAGGTTGAGATAGGCCACCAATAACCCGGCCAGGATATGCAGGCGGGCCAGGATCTTCTCCAGGCGATGGCCGAGCCGTCGGCGCACCGTGGCCTCCCGGTAATCCAGCCACTCGGTCAGGATGGCGCGAAGGTCCTTGACCTGGGGCCGACCGTCCGTTCCGATCATGTTGAGATTGACGCGGTGACTCCGTTCGAGATCCGTGGTGGCGAAGAGGTGGGCCATGAGCTGCTCGGTATCCACCCGGTTGGAGCGGGTCATGATGACGATCCGCACCGGGTTCTCGTGGTCCGATTCGTCCCGGAGGTCCTCCACCATGGGCAGTTTCTTGGCGTTCATCTGCGCGGCGATCTGTTCCTGGATTCGGCTGCCCGAGACCTGATAGGGCAGGGCGGTGATGACGATGGCCCCGTTATCCCGTTCGTAGCGGGCCCGCAGGCGGATGCTGCCCATGCCGGTGCGATAGATCCGTTCGATCTCTTCCGGCGGGGTGATGATCTCCGCCTCGGTGGGGAAGTCGGGGCCCAGTATGTGTTCGCGGAGGACATCCATATGGGCGTCCGGGTCTTCCAGCAAGCGGACGCAGGCGCTGGCCACCTCGCGCAGGTTGTGGGGCGGGATATCGGTGGCCATCCCCACGGCAATGCCCGAGGCCCCATTCAGGAGCACATGGGGCAGGCGGGCGGGGAAGAGGGCGGGTTCGGTCAGGGTGCCGTCGAAATTCGGCGTCCAGTCCACCGTTCCCTGGCCGAGTTCGGCCAGGAGCAGGGCGGCGATGGGGCGCAGTTTTGCCTCCGTGTAGCGCATGGCGGCGAAGGATTTCGGGTCGTCGGAGGAGCCCCAGTTCCCCTGACCGTCGATGAGGGGATAGCGGAAGGCGAACCCCTGGGCCATCAACACCATGGCCTCGTAGCAGGCGCTGTCGCCGTGGGGGTGGAATTTGCCCAGCACGTCTCCCACGGTGCGGGCGGATTTCTTGTATTTGGCCCCCGCCGAGAGCCCCAGCTCGGACATGGCGTAGACGATGCGGCGCTGGACCGGTTTCAGGCCGTCGGCGATGTGGGGCAGCGCGCGGTCGAGAATGACATACATGGCGTAGTCCAGGTAGGCCTTCTCGGCGAATACGCGCAGGGGTTGGCGCTCGATGATTTCACTCATAATAGTTGTGCTTCACGAGGATATTCGGAATACTGTCTCGGCCTCATTGGTCGGATAGCCGACACCGTATCCACCCGACCCTCGAAGTCAATCGATAATTGGGATAAGGTCGAACGCCAGTTCCAGCCGAATGCCGAGATAGGGCAACTTCAATGGGCTGTTGTCATTGGGAAGGATGCGCGGCCTCGATACATTGGCGGTCCGGATTATCCGGCGGATAGGGGCAGGATACTCGAAGCATACGGATAGGTTTTCCCAATTACGGATTGACCCCGCCGAAATGGGGGCTCCCGGCCATGAAATGGGGGCCGGCATCGGACCAACGGGCGTTCCCATGGACGCCACGAGGATTCACATCCAACGAATGCGAGCCTACATTCCAACAACGGGAATTCACAATGACTGGATGCGGACTCACATTGCTGTAACGGGAACCCGCGTCAAACGAATGCAGGCTCGCATCTCTGCAATGGGAATTCACATCGAAGGAATGTGGGCTCGCATTCCTTCGATGTGAATCCGCATTCTGTCCCCGGGAGTTCCCGTCCGCTCCCATGCAAATCGGCAAACGCCAGGGGAAAAAGCCCTTCTCTTTGGCGTTTGCCCGCAATTTATCCCATAAACGCCAATGAAACCCGGAGACGATCCCCATGGCGCGATTCCCGAGATTCTCATGCTCCCTGCTTCACGACTCCCTGCCTTGCGGACGGGCCGTTTAACGTAGACAATCCCCGCTCTATCTCAGAAGCTGTTTGGAAATTCGCATCGTAGAGGCGGCGCCCCGATTGTGGCTCCCGCAAGGCGCGATGGGGGCGAAAATAAGGATTGTAGTGGACTACATGACGCCCAAGCACATAACGAACCTCACCCCCGTCGCAACGCAACAGGACGCAATTCGGGCGCCGCCTCTACGATGCGAATTTCCAAACAGCTTCTAACTAATCGAGGATAAAAACCATGTCGTCCACACGCATCCATCGTATCCTGGAAGAACACGGTTCCCTGACCTTCCCCGGCGTATACGATACCCTTTCCGTGAAAATTGCCCAACGGGCCGGTTTCCCCATGGCGTTCGTTTCCGGCTATGCCGTCGCCGCCACGGCCATCGGCGAACCCGATCTCGGCCTCTTGACCCAAACCGAGATCGTCGAACGGGCGCGGGCCATCTGCGCCAGCGTCCGGATTCCCGTCATTGTCGATGCCGACACCGGCTACGGGAACCCGCTCAATGTCTACCGCACCGTGGAACAGCTCATCGCCGCCGGGGCCGCGGGTTGCTTCCTGGAAGACCAGATGTGGCCCAAAAGGTGTGGCCATATGCGGGGGAAGAAGGTCATCCACCGGGAGGAATACCTGAACAAGGTGCGCGCGGCGGTGGAGGCGCGCGGTGACCGGGACTTCTTCATCGTGGCCCGCACCGACGCCCTCGTGGTCGCGGGCATGGAGGAGGCCATTGCCCGGGTGAGTGGGGCGCGGGAGGCGGGCGCCGACGCCAGCTTCGTGGAGGCCCCGGAGTCTCGCGAGCAGCTGGCCGAGATTGGCCGGAGGGCCCCGGCCCCCAATGTGGCCAACATGATCGAAGGCGGCAAGACCCCGGTCCTGGCCCGCGGGGCGCTCGCCGAACTGGGTTTCCAGTTGATCCTCTATCCCCTGGCCGGTCTCTTCGCGGCCGCGCGCGCCCTGGAAGAGACGTTCCGGGCGCTCGATATCGATACCGAGGGGAGCACCCTGGCCGAGGAACAGCGTCCGATGACCTTCCCGGAATTCAACGATCTCATTGGCGTCGATAGGCTCTATGCTCGGGCCCAGCGCTTCGGCGCGTAGTGCTGCGCACGGCAATGTCCTTCGATTGCCGTTTTCGTGGAGATCGCTCAGTCGTCGCCGGTTGTTGAATGGCGTATTCACGGTAGGTGCCGCGCACGGCAATATTCCCCCACCGAAATCTATTGGCAGTTCTTTCGTTTACGCGACCGTTTTCCTGCGCGAAAGGGTCGCGTACCCAACTAATGGAAAATACCCATGGAACAAACCCTCACCCGCCTTTGGCAACTCATCGACCGCGAGGCCCTCATCACCGGGCAGGCTATGACCCTGAGCGCGGGGGCCACTTCTTCCTACTATTTCGATTGCAAAAAGGTCACCCTGCACGGCGAGGCCTTGCCTCTGATTGCCGACGCCCTCCTGGAAAAGATAGACGCCCTGCCCGACCCCCCCACCGCCATCGGCGGTCTCACCCTAGGGGCGGATTTCATCGTCGCCGGGGTCATCATGCGCGCCTGGCAGACCGGCCACCCCACCCGTCACGGCGCCATCGTCCGCAAAGAACCCAAAAAACACGGCACCCGCACCCTCATCGAAAACGATCTGCCCACCGGGACGCCCGTCGTTGTGGTCGATGACGTCATTACCACCGGCGGCTCCACCGCCCGGGCCTGCAATCAATTCCTGGCGGCGGGTTGCCGTATCGTCGGGATCATGGCCTTGGTGGATCGGGAGGTGGGGGGCGCCGAGAACCTTGCGGGAAAGTACGGCTGCCCGGTGTCTTCGCTTTTCAAGAAAAGCGATTTCCCGCGCACGGCCTCATAAAGGCGACGACCCCCGTCCCACGGCCCGAAACCCGATATCCGCCCGATAGTACGGGTTCTCCCACCGAATCTCGCGGACCCGCCCGTAGGCCGCGGCCCGGGCGTCCGTGACCGTCTCCCCCAGGGCGCACACGCAGAGCACCCGCCCGCCGGCGGTGACGACCTTTCCATCCACCTCTCGTGTCCCGGCGTGGAACACCTTGGTGTGGGGGTGTTCCGTGTCCAGCCCCCGGATGACCTCTCCCGTGGGATAGGCGCCGGGATATCCCTTGGACGCCATCACCACCCCCAGCCCGGCCCGGGGGTCCCACTTCGCCTGGCACCGGTCCAGCGCCCCGTCCATGGCCGCCTCGCACAAGGCCACCAGGTCCGACTCCAGACGCATCAGGATGGGTTGCGTCTCCGGGTCGCCCAAGCGGCAGTTGTACTCCAGCACCCTGGGCCCGCCGTCCTCGCCGATCATCAGCCCCGCGTACAGGAAGCCCCGATAGGGACGGCCATCGGCGGCCATGCCGGCCACCGTGGGTTCCATGATCTCCCCCATGATACGGTCATGCATTTCGCGGGTAACCACCGGGGCCGGCGAATAGGCCCCCATCCCGCCGGTGTTCGGCCCACGGTCGCCGGCATCTCGGGGTTTATGGTCCTGGGAGGTGGCCATGGGCAGGATATGCTCGCCATCCACCAGGGCGATGAAGCTCGCCTCCTCCCCCGCCAGATATTCCTCCACCAGGATCCGCCGACCGGCCTCCCCGAAGGCTTTGCCAGACAACATGGCCCTGGCGGTGGTCAGTGCCTGATCGAAATCTCGAGGGATCACCACCCCCTTGCCCGCCGCCAGGCCGTCGGCCTTGATGACGATGGGGGTCTCCCCACAAGCGGCGTCTTCGGCATGGGAAGCCAATCGAGGACATCGGTGGCTTGCGACGGCGAATCGGGCGCGGATGTAGCGTTCCGCCTTCTCCATATCGATAAAGTCCCGGGATTCAGCGCTGGGGATCCCGTGGCGGACCAGGAATTCCTTGGTGAAGGCCTTGGAGCCCTCCAGTCGGGCGGCCTCCCGGGTGGGGCCGAAACAGCGCAGCCCCGCCCCTTGGAAGGCATCGACGATCCCGGCCACCAGGGGGGCCTCGGGGCCGACGAGGGTGAGATCGATCTTTTGCGCTTTGGCGAAGGCCAGGAGTTTTGGCGTTTCGCCAACGCCGATGGGCGCGTTTCGGACCTTGGGTTCCCGGGTCGTCCCGGCATTGCCCGGCGCCACATGGATCTCGGTGACCCGGGTCGATTGGGCCGCCTTCCAGGCCAGGGCGTGCTCCCGCCCGCCGCTGCCGATGATGAGGATTTTCAATGTTTCTCCTTGAGCGATGTGTTCGTTTGGGTATTTCGGCCAAAGCGGCCGGCGTTCAGGTTTGGCATGAGGCAACCGGACGCGCCTCGTGGAGACCCCCCAAGGCCCCCCCGCAGCTGGAGCCCTGTCCGGCGGTGCAGCCGAAACAGTGATCCGCCACGGCAATGGGATTACCGGCCAGGGACCGATGGGCCAACTCTTCGATCCGGATGCGGCCCCCGCCCGGCGCCCGGAGAGGGCGGTCCAACATCTGGTTGAAGTCGCAGTCATAGAGCCTGCCCCGCCAGTCCACGCTGACCAGGGCGCGGCACATGACCTGTTGGAGGTTTTCGGATCGGAAGGCGTCTTCGAGCAACCGGAGATAACTCTCCCACTTTCCCGCGGCGCGCAGCATATTGCCGAAGCGGGCAATGGGCAGGTTGGTCAGGGCGTAGAGGTTGTCGAAGACCACCCCATGACGCGCGGTCAGTTCCCGTTTATAGTCCCGCGCCAATTGCTGCTGGGGGGGCGGCAGAAAGGGCCCGGTGGGGTTGTAGACAAGGTTCAGCGTCAACCCCGTCTCTCCTTGCCCGTAGCCCAGGGCGTTGAGACGCCCCAGGGCGCGGATGCTGGGCCCGAAGACCCCCTTGCCGCGCTGATCCTCCACGTTCTCCTCCAGGTAACAGGGGAGCGAGGCGACGATTTCCACCCGGTGCTCGGCGAGGAATTCCGCCAACCCGGTCTGGTCTTTCTCTTCCAGGATCGTGAGATTGCAACGGTCGATGACCCGGACGCCCAGCCGGCGGGCCTCGGCGACCAGATGGCGGAAATGGGGATTCAACTCCGGCGCGCCGCCGGTGAGATCCAGGGTCGCGACTTTCCCCTTTTCCAGAAACGCCAGCACCGCCCCGACGGTCTCCGCCGACATCTGTTCCGTTCGATGGGGGCTTGCGTCCACATGACAGTGTCGGCACGCCTGATTGCAGCGATAGCCCAGGTTGACCTGGAGGGTTTGCAGATCGGCCCGGGTCAGGGGCGGGAATTCTCGGGTCGGTGGGGAAGGGTCGCGCCGCGTGTCGCGGCCCGCTTCCAGGGGGGGGGCAACGGCCATGTTTTCGTTTCCGGGTTGCCGCGCCGGTATCCGGCGCGGCCAAAGGGCCATCAACCTTTGTCGCTGTTATCTTCCGGCGGATCGGGCCACGGCTCCGGGGCCTGCATCCTGGTGGCGTCGTCATAGATCTCCCGCTTGCTATCCTCGGGCCTGTCCCTTCTCTTTAATTCATCGATCTCTCGCTGGTGCCGTTCGATCTCTTCCCGCAACATCTCTTTCTTATCGCTCATTCTTGATTCTCCTTAGTTAAGACTTCTGGCTTTCTTGACTTCATTCTGACACCTTCTAAGTAGCACCTTCTTGTAAGGCAGATTTATCTCCCTTTCCTGGAGTATGGCCTCGGTTTTCCTGAGCTGCCTGTAACTGTCTTTCAGCGATTCCGGGTCCGGGTGCTTCTTCACCTCGCGCCACAGGTCCTCATAATCCATCCTCAGTTTGCCCCATGTCCCGCCCAGCGCCGACATATCCTCTATCTTCCTTTGATAATCCCAAAAGGGCAGGCTGATGGCCAGTGCCGCCGAAGCAAAGGAAAGCGCCTGCCACAACCATCGCATCTCTTCCCATAGGCCCCAGGCCGCGACGGTCCCGGAAGTCATCAACGCCAAAAAGATCTTCAGCCATTTATCCCGCTCGATATAACGGTACACGAGATATTTCCAGTAACGGGCGTTCATGTCCGCGGTGAGCATGGATTCCCAGGTCGCCTTTTTTATCCCGTCATTCATTATCAGCGCCTTCCTGCTACGCCCTAATCCTCAAAACACCATCCTCAAAACACCGCCAAAACACTATTGCTCGCCTCCCCCTCCCCGGCCTTGTTCACCGCCACCACGCGATAGGCGAACCGTTTATCGTTCTCCTGCTCCGACAGGGTGAGGGTCGTCTCCATGGCCATCCCCACATCCCGCCAGTCATCGGAACCGTCCTCCCGGCGCTGGGCCTTATAGGCCGCCACCTGCCCCGATAGAGAGGCCATGGTGACGGATGTCCACGCCATGGCTGCCGATGAAGGAGATGGCGGACAGTCCTTCCGCCATGGAAGATAATAAAGCCGCCATGGCGGAAGGTATTTAGGAAGTGAAAGATGCCCTTTCCGCAACGGCGGGGAATCTTTCTTCCATGGCGGATGAATTTCCCGCTATAGCGGCTGGAATTCCCGCCATGGCGGAAGATTCATAGTAGATGGAAGATACTCTATCCGCCATGGCGGGTAGAGTGTCGCCTTGGAACAGGATTCTTCCGCCGGCGTCCGGACCGGGTGGTCCGCAACCCCCGCCAATCAGGCGATTGGCGATCCGGGCCAATCCCTCCACGTCCCTCTCCGGCAGACCATGGCGACGCCAGCGCCGTGTCATTGGAGCTCTCCCGCGAAACGCCGGCCCAAAACCCCTCGGCCTCCCGGACCCGGCGCGCCAATGGACGCCTGCCTGCCTTGCCCGCGCATCCCGGTCCCGGTTTTGAGACTGGTCCTCCACAACCGTTCAGGCCGAATGTTCATCCTACACAGCGTCCGGGGCGCTGACAACCGCGTTCGGTTCCCTGCGTCTTCGCCTCTGTGCGGTTATACTGGAATCGAATGATTGCCGGATAATCGGCGCGCTATAAACAAAGAAGAGGGCAGGGAGCCAATCTACGTGTTGGCTCCGGGCCTAAGGATGCGACGGCTTCCCTGAGACTTTCGTAGTCTATCTCTTCATAACTCCTTTTTGTTTATTAAACTTTTTCTTAGAGAAGTAAGGAAACAGAACTCAAAAACATCATACAAGGGGCTACATTACGTAGCCCCTTCGGGCGCTGGCTGCTTTTCCTGATCGCTTGGATCAGAGCGGAGTTTCGACAAGGCAGGGTAAAGGTGAGAGCCGCATGGGGTGTTTGTTCCATCGGCACGATCCATGATGTGATCCATGTCGCTTTTACGCTTGATGGCACAAGAATTCGCGGGGTAGCCTACGGAGTAGTAGATCATCCCGGATCATGTAAATTCCCATATGACAGCAAGGCATGTTTGGGGGTAGTTCTATGGGGTAACCCATCCGGCACCTCAGGAGATTATCCCATATGCGCCAACTTAGCGGGTGCACCTTGGCGTGACGTGGAATTCCAATTGATGAGCCCGATTGTGAATGGCTGATGAAGGCCCGTCACCTCGGTTTTCTTTCCTCGCCGCCGTCCATACAGGTGCATCGCTATCCGGGCCAATATCTCGTGACTACACTATCCGGATCACACTCTCGGCGCGATCGTTCGCCCATTTCCCCCTTACATGCCATCGCGCATCACGACCAGGGTCCGTTCCCTGGGGGGCCCCTCTCGCCCTTGAAAGGGTCGGGGCGCATCCAACGCAATAGCCAATCTCGATAGAGACCCGATAGCGTATCGAGGCCTTGCGACGACCCGGGGTCGTAACTCTCCTAATGCAGAGTCATCACCGCCTGTTTCGCCTGGCGGACCGTGGAGCATCGTCGCAGGCCGGACAGATGGCTTATCAGGCCAATCAAGCCATGGACAAGGCCTGGTAAGGCCCAGACTGCTAACCGGATAGCCGATGCACCTGATATGGACAGCAGCGAGGAAAGGAGCGGTATTTTTAGCGTATCTTGTGGCGATACCGCGCTACCGCTTCGGATGCAGGGAGGGGTTTTTTAACGAGGTGATGGGCTTGGCTTTATAGAGGTCTTCGTCGTACAGTCTTTGCATTGCTGTCATAGCCGCCATCGGCCAACAAATGATCGGCGCTTACCCCTTCGATCAGACGGCCAGCCTGCGTGCGACCGGCGCGGGCACCTTATTCTTCTCCTTACTGTCCGGTTTCGAAAAGCTAAAGAGGATATCTGATGGCGGTCCTTCATAGTTTCCATCAGCTGAAGCCGGTAGGGGTTGAGCGCAGGGAAAAAGCCCGTATTCCAGCGGGGTAGGTACATCCTTATCTTCAAGGCGGCGCGAGCTTATCCATAATCGGGGGGTAGCACTGACTTTACGGTGTCATAGATGGCCTGGAAATCTTCTACGTCACCACACATGAAGAAAAAGGCATCATCGTTTTCGGCCAAACGTAAGATACTTACGACTTTGTCTGGAAGATTTTTCTCTTTCGTACCGAGATTGACGAGTCTGATATGTGGGTCTTTTACGCCTTGCGCGCCCATGCGATCCATCAGCTTACGTAGTATCTCGATACCCCTCCTCGTCAAGGTAACATCGGTCTTCGAGTGAACCAGACATAGGCCACATGCGGCAAAAACCCGTCCTGGTTTATTCTCGAGCCTTGTAAAGGTGGGAGGATAATCATTGGGTAGTGTTGCCTTCACGATGGCGCAGATGGCCCGAAAATGTTCCAGGTTGCTGCACATGAAGAAAAAGGCATCGTTGTTTTTGGCTGAATATAAAAGATTTGTGATTCTCTCCAGAAGATTTTTCTCTTTCGTACCGGGATTGACAAGTCTGATATGTGGGTCTTTTACGCCTTGCGTCTCCATGCGATCCATCAGCTTACGTAGTATCTTAATACCCCTCTTTGTCAAGGTGGCATCACTCTCCGAGTGGATCAGACACAGGCCGCATGCGGCAAAAACTCGCCTGGGGTCTTCATTGAATTTTGTGAAGGCGGTTAGATCGCCTGCGATGAAAATTTTTTGATTTTCCATGTTCATCACCCGGTAATATACGTTCCGGTTACAGCATGCCGGATGGTAACAAAGGTGCAAGGGGTATCCTACTCTTTATTGCTGTTTACCCTTGTTTCACCGGGTTTTCAGCAGTGCAATTCGGACGAGTGTATCGTCTCGTCGGAAAAGAGCTTCGAATCGGTCAGCAAGCAAAACGAGCGCTGTCGGGTTTTAGCGCTGTCGGGTTTTGCAGACGATCCCCGCCATAGGCCCGTTAACGGCAACGGTGCTGGTGGCGGTGATCCCTTGGCGTTCAAGAGTGCTCGAGAGGTGGCTGCCTGGTCGGGTCCGGTTCCTCGACAACATTCAACCGGTATAGGACTTACGCATTGACGGTGGGGTAGAATTGTGGATTAGGGTATTCCTTGCCAAGCATAAAGGAGCGGATGAATTCTGCGACCACACCGCTGAAAAGGTTCCGCACTTGGTAACAATTTTTGAGCACGTCTATGAGACACATCCGCTGCAATTGGCAACTACTTACCTATCCCAAAAGCAGTTAAGCTGAACGAATGACACCTCCCGTACGATGTACCCTCCCTCAATGCCCAAATCAAGCAGTTATCGTGGGAGAACACGCAGCTCAAAGCAAAGAATGGGGAACTGCGTCGTCGTTTGGGATTGGACAGCACAAATAGCGATAAACCGCCGGGCAGTGATGGTTACAAGAAGAAGTCGGTTTCTCCCGGTATTCCCAAGGAGAAAGGCCGTCGCAATGGGGGGCGGAAAGGGCATAAGGGGAAGACGCTGGAGCAGGTAGACAATCCTAACCGTGTTGAAGTCCATTTGCCGGAGCAATGTCATTGTTGTGGCCGGTCATTTGAAGCGGATGAGAGCTACCAAATTGTCCAAAGTCGCCAAGTATTTGACCTGCCCGGATAAACGCTCCGGTTCAATATGGTCCTGGGGTGCGCACGTTGGTAACCATGCTATCAGTGGACAACAAGATGCCTCCGGAGCAGATCGGCCAACTGTTCGAAGAGCTGCGGGCTATTTCAAGTTCGACGTTGTGCACCATCTCTTATGTGGCGCTCACCTGCTACGAGAGCTAAATAGCCTGAAGGAAAACGGTAGTCCGTGGGCCGAGCAAATGCACAAATTCCTTTTGGAACTACACAAGATATCTCGCCCGATTGTTGCCGAGGTGTCAAGGAAGACACCCCCGCGCCGGGGAGGCGTCAAGATTTGTTATGGGGGTTATTCGGGGTCGTTGAAAGTCGCCAGCGTGTAACCCCGAATCATGCCGAACGGATCGCCCGGTGTGCCGGGTTGGTGTGAGGATAAGATAGGGTAAGGGTGGTGGTTGGGTTAAATATCTCCCATGCCTTCATCGAAGATTCGGATGAGATCCATCGGCTTGCGCACCACGCGCTTGAATATCTCCTTTCGCTCCATTAGCTTGGGTCTCGTCTCCAGCGCATTGAAGATGGAATCGCGCAGGGGGCGTTTGCCGGTAAAGTGGTAGGCGCCGATGATCTCGGTGACGGCCTCGGGCTTCATGCCTTCGGTTTGGCATAGTTCGGCCATGGCTTCCCGGCGCCGGTTGCTCCAGTAGTCGAGGAAGACGGGCTTGATCTCGTCGTCGGCGGCCAGGGCGGGCATGTAGTCGTCGATAAAGCGCTCTATCAGCTCGCGCTTGCTGCGCAGCCCGGTTTCCTTGCCCAAGATAGCCAATATATCCTTGTGGCGCTCCGTGGCCTCTCCCTGTTCTTGTGCGTCGGTACTGCTTCTCTTGCGGTGCAGATCTACCAACAGCTCCAGGATGTAGGCCACGTTGATCTCGTCCCGCCGGATCAGCTCCAACTCGAAGTCTACCTCCTCGATAATAGAGACCTTCTCACCTTTGCCCTCCTTAGTCAGTTCGTAGATGTCGAGATATTTGCTTTTGAAGTCCTCGAAGGTCTGCTCGCTTAGCTCCAGGTCATGGAAGCTGAATTCGCTGAAGGGCTTGAGTACATTGAGCAGTCGGATCAGTTGGCGAAAAGCCCGCACAAAGGCAAGTTGCTCCTCTTCACTCTTAAGATCGTTTACCGCGTCGGGGCGCTCGGCAATGGCTAGTGGTTCGTCAATCTGATAATTTAGGATACTGGAGTTTGTTTACATGCCGAAGTAGAAAAGCTGGCTTAATCCGGCATCCTAATTTATCTCATGGACAGACCACTAGCAGCGCCCCCACGGCTTGATTGAAGCGCGCAACGTAGGTTTCATAAGGCGCCATCAGAATGGTTTCCCGCGCCCCCTCATCGGAAAAGAGGGCGATGGCTTTATCAGTCTTCATCTTTCAGGTTTCGGAAACAGACGATGTTCCCCTGGGATTTACGCTCGCCCAAGGTGCGATTGGTACGGGAAAATGCCTGAATCAGTCCGTGATAGCGCAGGTTCTTGTCCACGTAGAGGGTGTTCAGGGTCTTGGCGTCGAAGCCGGTAAGAAACATATTCACCACCAGCAGGATGTCGGCATGCTGTGCCGGGTCGTTGCCCTTCCGGTCGCACTCCTTCATGCGCTTGGCGATGTCCTTGTAGTAGGTGTAGAAGCCCTGCCCATCCCGCACTGAGTGGGCGGTGTTGTATAGGGTGTTGTAGTCGGCGACGAATTCGGCCAGCTTCTCCCGGCTGTGTCGGCTGGCCGGGGCATCCTTGCCCGGCTCCAAGTCGCCTATCTCGAAATCAGGATTTCCCATAAGGCCATCGGCGTCGGCGTCGTTTTCGTTGGCGCCATAGGTGAAGATGGTGATGACCTTGAGATCGTGCTCGCCCGCCTCTCGCTTGCGCCGGAAGGTATCAAAATAGGCAATCAAGGCATCACGGCCGCTGACACACAACATGGCCGAAAAGGCGCGGTCGTGGGTCTTGCGGTCGTGGTGTTCGATGATCCAGTCGACAATACCCTCGATACGCTCCGGGCTCTCGAAGAACGCCTTGGTGTCGATCCCGACCACCTCTTCATCGGTTATCCGGGAACCGTCTTTCTTCTTCAGCTTGTCCCAATACTCCACGGAGAACTTGAGCACGTTCTCGTCGGCTATAGCGTTGGTGATCACATACCGATGCAGGCAGTCGCAAAAGAGATCCCGTGTGGTACGCTTGCCGTGTTCGTTGGCGGTGGCGTTGTCGGCGAAGATCGGGGTGCCGGTAAAACCGAAGAACTGGGCATTGGGGAAAAAGCCAGTGATATTCCTGTGTGTGGCGCCGAACTGGGAGCGGTGGCACTCGTCGAAGATAAACACCAGGCGCTCGTCCTTCATGGCCGCCAGTTGAGGCAGGAAACGGCCATGCCGGGTGGCGTTGTTGAGCTTTTGAATGGTGGTGACAATGAGCTTGTTATCGCCTGCCAATTGTTCGACCAGGGATCGGGTGTTGTTGGTCTCGTCCACGCTGCCGGGGCTGAACCAGTTGAACTCCTTACCGGTCTGGTAGTCGAGATCCGCCCGGTCCACCACGAACACCACCTTATGCACCTGGGGCAGTTTCATGAGCACCTGGGCCGCCTTGAAACCGGTCAGGGTCTTGCCGCTGCCGGTGGTATGCCAGATATAGCCGTTCTTCCGGGTCTCCTCCACCCGCTCGATGATCGCCTCCACGGCAAAGAACTGGTAGGGACGCAACACCATCAGCACCCTGTTGGACTCGTGCAGCACGATGTACCTGCCGATCATCTTGGAAAGATGACACCTCTCCAGAAAACAATCGGCAAATTCATCCAGGCGGGTGATGGGATTGTTCCCGAAATCGGCCCAATAGAAGGTCTGCTTGAAGTCCTGATCCCGGTTGTTGGCGTAATACTTGGTGTTGACGCCATTGGAGACCACGAAGATCTGCACATATTGAAACAGCCCGCCCTCGCTCTGGAAGGAGTGGCGCTGATAGCGGTTGATCTGGTTGAAGGCCTCCTTCAACTCCATGCCGCGCCGTTTCAGTTCGATCTGCACCAGGGGGAGCCCATTGATCAACAGGGTCACGTCGTAGCGGTTCTTGTAGCTGCCTTCCTGGGTAATTTGATGGGTTACTTGATAAAGATTTCGGCACCAGTGCTCGGTATCGAGGAATTGCAGATAAAGGACGCTGCCGTCGTTGCGGGTGATTTGCATCCGATCGCGCAGGATCCGGGCGCGGTGGAAGACGTTGCCCTTGTCCAGGTGGTTCAGCACCCTGGCGAACTCCCCGGCGCTCAGGGTTACGTCGTTGTGCCGTTCCAGTTGGTGCTTCAGGTTGGCCAGCGGATCGCCCGCGTTGGCGATGGAAACCGATTCATAGCCGAGATCCTTCAGGCGCCCGATGAGGCTCCGTTCCAGTTACGCCTCGGACTGGTAACTTTGTTCACTGTAGATAAGACGTCTCCCTTTTTCCGCTTGTTCGGCGGCGAACGTTTCCGCGTGATAGAACGCGACGCCCACCCGCTCGATATGCTCGATCAGATTCTCATTTTCGATATGCGCAAACAGTGAAATATCGAAGCTGTAGATGAGATCCAGTTCCTCTATCGCCTCCATCACCCGGTAGAGGAACCCCAGGGACGTATCGCCCTCGGTATCGAGGGTCAAATCGATATCCGATCCGGGGCGAAAGTCCCCCTTGGCGCGGGAACCGTACAGAACGGCGCGGCGGATCTCCGGAAAACCGGCGAGGGTCTCGCGGATGCGGTGGATGACGGATGCATCGAGACCGAATTGGCTAGCCATCCGTTTCCAGCCTTTCCAGCAAGGTCGTACGCAGGGCAACGAATTGGGGATAGTAGCGATGGACGATATCCTCCAGCAGCCCTTTCATCACCTCCTCGTCGTAGGTGCGGACCGACAGCTGACGCCCCTTGATCATCGCCATCCACGCCTCGCCCTCTTCAATCAATCCCCGGTTAAAAGCAGTGCGAAAGGCGTCGCGGCTCCCCTGGATATCGACGATCCCCTGATAAGTGTAGAAATCCTTGATCACGTTCCAGGCCAGCTCGTAGTTGTACTCGAACGCCTGGATCACACCTTGGGCCTCCAGCTCGGAAAGATCCCGTTCCTTCATCAAGGCCATTGCCTTATCCAGTTGAACCATCGAACGTTGAAAATTATCGAAACGTTGTATCCAGCGAATGTCTTGCGTCATGGGGATTTTCCAGTTCGGTCGAATACCTTTTGGATCAGCTTGTCGAAATCGGAATCGATTCTCTGTGTCTTATTGAACCTGTCATATTCAGCATGTGCCTTCTGTTTTGCCTGTTCATGGCTAACGCCGCCGAATCCTTCCAGCACTTCGAAATCGTTGAATGCCAGGAATCTATCCACGGACTCGCTGAAGGCCGCCATTGAAAAGGCATTTCGTTTCTCGATTTGATTTTCGATATAGTCGAAATAGCTGGAGATCGTGCGTTCCAGTTTTTTGATCTCCGCCTCGGTAAGGTAATTTTTGGCAATCGTGACATCGGATTTCAGCACCCTGCCATCGGGTGCGTTTTTGTAGGTGAGCATCCCGGCCAGTTCTTTTTCGGCATCGACACGGCTGTAAACAATCTCCACCGCCGTTCGACCGGTAATGGCGTAATGAAATTTATTTTGAACGTTGGCATAAAAGAGTTTGGCGGTTTCTGAATTTTTATCGTAATCCATGCAGCATTCGGCAAAGATATCGGTAATCTGCTGATAGATCCGCCGCTCGCTGGCGCGGATGGAACGCACCCGCTCCAGCAGTTCACGAAAATAGCCCTTGCCGAAGTAACGCCCGTTTTTCAGGCGTTCGTCATCCATGGCAAAGCCTTTGATGATGTATTCCTCGAGGGTTTTTGTCGCCCAGATTCGAAATCGCCTCGCTTGGCGGGAGTTGACGCGGTAGCCGACGGATAGAATGGCGTCCGGATTGTAGTATTTGGTATTGTATTTCTTTCCGTCAGCGGCAGTATGTGCAAAATTTGCACATACTGAAGTTTCAACTAACTCATTGCTGCTAAATATGTTTGTCAAGTGTTTGGTGACAACGCTACGCTCCACCCCAAACAGTTCCGCAATGCGCCTTTGTGGCAACCAAATGGTTTCCTCCTGTAACAGGACTTCCACTTTAATTTCGCCATTCGGCGTGTTGTAAAGCAGGAAATCCGTTAGTTGGTCTTTGGGTAGTGATGGCTTTTTTGTTTTTACTCACGGGGATTTAATTACGAATTACGAACAATATAATTACGAATCAGGAATTAGGAACGAAAGATTTTCGGCGCGATCTTAATTCGTCATTAATCACACCGTCACCGTCACCGTATTACTCGCCTCTCCTTCCCCCGCCTTGTTCGCGGCCACGATGCAATACTCGAGCCTTTTGCCGCGTTCCTGATCCGTGATTTTCGCCTCGGTTTCCATGGCAATCTCCACCAGGGTCCAGGCGGGCGTGTCCGGTCCCCGGCGCTGGATGCGGTAGGTGGCCACCTTGCCGCCCTCCGCCGGTTCCTTCCAGGTAAGTTGTACCCAGCCCTCGCCTTGGGCGGTAACCTGGAGACTGCGCACCTGGCCGGGGATGGCCAGGGGAGTCGCCGCATGGCGCCCGCTCCAGCCGATGCGGTTGAGCTTGGCGTCGTCGTAATCCACGGTATCCTCCGCGTACCGGAAATCCTTCTTCATGCGCCCGGTCAGTTCACGGATCAGGGCATCCTTGTCGGCAACGGCCTCCTTATGGGCGGCCTTGGCGGCGGCCACCGCGTCCACCGCCGTCTGGCATTTTCCCAGGAGGGCATTCATCTCCTCGGCGGAGGTGGGCGGGGCGGGAAACAGGTCCGTGTTGGCCGCGAGACCGTCGGCGAGTTTCTTGGCCAGCTCCAGAACCTCGGCCTCTGCGTGGGGGAATTTATTCGTCATGGCGGGAACCTCCTTAATCTAAGAAGCTGTTTGGACATTCACAATCTACCCCGGCGGCGCTGGAATTGCGTCCTGCCCCGTTGCGACGGGAGAGAAAATTGTGTTCCGTAGTCCACTACAATCCTTATTTTCGCTCCCATCGCGCCTTGCGGGAGCCACAATCGAGTCGCCACCTCGTTACGATGCGAATTTCCAAACAGCTTCCAACGTATAGGAAAAACAAAGATTCTGAGAAAACCGCTCCTCGTGCAAGGACCCGGCCCGTTTGGGTCCTGGCCCGAAGCGCTAAAAAATAAGCGCGAACCAATAAAGGACTCGTCCGAACGCGCGGCATTGGGATTTATGTCCTCACGGGGATTGTTTCGACAATGGTACCGAAAGCCTGCCGGGGGGGACAGTACTGAAATATTCCGGGCCCTGCGCGCCATTGCCCGGAGTGCTCGGGACATTATTCGGAGTACCCGGATGATTGAATCATGGGCCGGGGAAACTCTCTGGAGTGGTGGGAGAATACATCGGAGCTGTTTCAGAATGCCCCGGAGTGCCCGGTGGATGGAGTCATGAGCCCGGGAGATGCCCTGGAGTACCCGGAGAATTCTCCGAGATGTTCGGAGAGTGCTCCGAAGTGCCCGGGAAATGGCGGAATTAATTACGAATTATGAATTATGAATTAAGATCGCCCCTACAATCTTTCGTTCGTCATGCCACATTCGTAATTCATAATTATATTAGCATTTTTTGCAGCAGTCCCCGCTTGAATCTCTCCCGGCCCTCGATCTGTCGGCCCACCGCGTCGATCTTGGTGTCCAGGGCGGTGAGGAAGGAGGCGATTTTTTGTTGTTCTTCCGGATGTTCTGAAAGATATAGGCGCACACTACCAAGAGTATCCTCGGGGCAAAAAAATGCCAATCGAGGATTTCAAACTGAGCCATTACCGATTCCCCGCACCTTTACTTCGCCTTTTTTGATACGATGAGTCAGGGTCCGCTCCACTCCTGATTGTTGGGCGTGGGGCGGGCCATTCCATGAATCTCTCAACCCGACACAGCCGGAACCGAAAAGGTTCCGGCTGTGTCGGGTTGGGGATCTATTGTGACTCTCGGCATCGATATCGCCATCGCGTTCCATCTTCCCCCCCTTTCGATAGCGATGCCCAGTGAACAGCCCCCTGTCGTTATATAAAACCTGTATAGGAATCGACGGATAGACCGTCGCGAGATGCCATGCAAATCATTCACGCTCTCCATTTCAATAACCTGCGCGGCGACCTCTACGGCGGCCTGACGGCGGCGGTGGTGGCCCTGCCGCTCGCCCTGGCCTTCGGGGTGTCCTCCGGGGCCGGACCGGTGGCGGGATTGTACGGCGCCATCTTCGTGGGTTTCTTCGCGGCACTCTTCGGCGGCACGCCGGCCCAGATCTCCGGGCCCACCGGTCCCATGACAGTGGTCATGGCGGCCATCCTTACCCAATATACGGCTCTGTATCCCAACGATCCCACCATGGGGGCGGCGCTGGCCTTCACGGTGGTGATGATGGGCGGGGCCTTTCAGATCGCCTTCGGTTTTCTGGGCGTCGGGCGCTATATCAGCCTGGTGCCGGCCCCGGTGATCTCGGGCTTCATGAGCGGCATCGGGGTGATCATCATCCTGTTGCAGTTGGGTCCCCTATTGGGCCACGCCGCCGAGTCGGGCCCCCTGGCCTCCATCCTGGGATTGCCGGAGGTCCTGGCGAACCCCGTGGCGGACGCGGCCATCCTGGGGGCCATGACCCTGGCCATCGTTTACCTGCTGCCGAAACGCATCAATCGGATCCTACCGGCCCCCCTGATCGCCCTGATGGTAGGCACCGGGGTTCTGTTGATTTTCTTTGCCGAAGGCCGGGCCACCACCCTGGGCGATATCCCTACTGGCGTACCGACACCCACGTTGCCGACCTTCGAATTGGCGCTGCTGGCGGATATGGTCAAGTCGGCCCTGATCCTGGCGGTCCTGGGGGCCATCGACTCCCTGCTGACCTCTCTGGTGGCCGATAACCTGACCCGCACCCATCACGATTCCCATCGGGAGCTGGTGGGTCAGGGGATCGGTAACATGGTGGCGGGTCTCTTCGGCGGACTGCCGGGGGCGGGGGCGACCATGCGCACCGTGGTCAATGTGCGGGCCGGGGGGCGGACGCCCATCTCCGGGGCGCTGCACGCCCTGGTGTTGCTGGCCATCGTGCTGGGG
Organism: uncultured Thiotrichales bacterium; assembly: GCA_964593225.1. Taxonomy (GTDB): domain Bacteria; phylum Pseudomonadota; class Gammaproteobacteria; order HK1; family HK1; genus JABDQX01. The sequence continues at coordinate 2,174 of CAZQHJ010000025.1, read as the reverse complement.
GCGGGGGCGTTCGCCAAGGACATCCCCCACGCGGTGCTGGCCGGCATCCTCATCAAGGTGGGGACGGACATTATCGACTGGGATTATCTGAAACGCCTTCGCCACGCCCCCAAGGCCGGCGTGGTGATGATGTTCACGGTCCTGTTTATCACGGTATTCGTGGATCTCATCACGGCGGTGGCCATCGGGGTCGTCATGGCGAGCCTGGTGTTCATGAAGCGCATGACCGATCTCCAGCTCGCCAGCATCACCGCCATTACCGATCCGGCGGAGGAGGATCCCCTGAGCCGGGAAGAGGCGGAGATCATGCGGGCGGCCAAGGGACGCATCCTGCTCTTTCATCTGGCCGGCCCCATGAGCTTCAGTGCCGCCAAGGGCATGTCCCGGCGGCTTGCCGAATTCGACAGTCATGACGCCCTGGTCCTGGATCTGAGCGATGTCCCGGTGATCGACTACACCAGCGCGCGGGTCATCGAAGACATGATCGTCGATGCCCGGGCCCTGGAGCGGCAGGTGTTTCTGGTGGGCGCCCGGGCGGCGGTCGCCGATTTCCTGGAAAAACAACGGGTCCTCGACCAATTGGCGCCAGACCGTCGGTATGCGTGGCGCATCGATGCCCTGGAACACGCCAGGCGTTTATTGGAAGGCGTGGGGAGTGGGACGTAGAGGCGACTTCATCGCCTGCGACCTGGGACAATACCGGCCACCGAACAGGCCGAGAAACAAACCTCGAAGAACGGATTCGGAGGGTGGATAAGGATGCAGAAGGATTGACAGGGCGCAGCCGGCGACAATGCGCAAGTCGCCCAAGATTGGAAAGGCTCGAGAGAGAGTCCGGCGATAAGAGACGACTCCCCGCTTCCCACTAATACCTGCCCTGTGTCCTGGAGATATAGTTGACAAGCTGTTGGGACTCGAGATTCATGCGCATCAGGTTGGTATGGGTCGTTCGAAAAAGCGAGCGCATCACCTTATAGACGATGCGCGGCTGCGTATCCAACAGGGATTCGAAGTCATCGGGTTCCAGGGTGTACACGGTGGCAGCGCCCATGGCGGCCAGGGTCGCCTTGCGGGGCGTTCTGTCCACGAAGGCGCGGGTCCCCGCGCATTCATCCGGTTTCATCGCATAGACGACATTTCCACCGTTGTCGGTAACCCCCACTCTGCCTTCCACGAGAACAAACAGGGTGTGTTCTTCGCTATCCACCTCAACCAGGTGTTGGCCATCGGTCAATCGCCTGACTTTCATTTTCCTTGCCAGCACCCGGCACTCCTCGGCGTCGAGCTCATCACCCAGGACGGAGGCATGGATCCGATCGGAATCGGGTAAGTTGTTCACGTTTAATCTCCTTTCACTCTTATTTGGATTCCAGGTTGATGTTTTGTACTTGGCCTAATACCATCTCCTAAGCTAATGATGCCTAGGAGAATCCCAAATGAAAAATTCCCCGAATGGGTCTAAGAAGGTGTTTAAAAATTCCGATTAAGAACTAAAGGCTGAGCTTTGCGTGCCAACCGTCCGGTCATGAGATGAACCACAGAGGCATATATCATGGCCTCGCTGGTGCGGGTTAGTACTTCGTAATCTTTGCTAAGGCGCTGATATTTTCCAAACCAACCAAAAGTGCGTTCTGCGGCCTGCCGTCCGGGCAGAACGACGAAACCTGTGGTATCGGTGTTGCGTTTGACGCTGACGCCATCTCTGTCCTGAATATTGGCGGCATGGAGAATGACTAATAGAAGAAATCCCATAGTGTCGAGAAGCATATACCTTTTGCGAGCTTTGATTTTTTTACCGGCATCGTAGCCGCGTATTCCTTTAATGTCAGTAGTTTTAACCGGATAATGCCGGCACCGGGTTGCGGCTTCCGACCATCGTACTCATGCAGTTGTGTCCGTAGAGCAGCATTGATATTTTTCCAGGTTCCGTCTGTTGCCAAGCGACGAAAATATGATAGACGATTTGCCAAGGGGGAAAATCATGCGCCATGCGCAACCGGCTCGCGAAAGGTAAAAAATTGCGTTTAGGATTTCTCGCAGGCTGTACTTGCGCTTCCTGCCTCTCGCTGTTTTCGGTTTCCAGAGCATAGCCTCAATTTTTTGCCACTGGGTTTCCGATTCGACTTTGGCCATTTCAGGGAACGGAAGCGAACTGATTTAGGAGTATATTCAAG
>CAZQHJ010000024.1:0-23427 GCA_964593225.1 uncultured Thiotrichales bacterium | reverse complement strand
CACCTCCATTTGCCAGATTTGTCAATATAAAAATACTTTCATTCGGTTGCCCTGGAGTACACACCCACGCCGGTATTGCCTCCCAGGTAATATGATATCCCTTCCGATCCACGCTAAATGGCGCCACCTTTCTCATCATTCTACCTTTGCAGTGAAAGCATTCCATATTTATTCCTTATTCGGAAGTCGGGTCTGTTCGCTAAAAAAGCAGCTTTGCAAGAATGCCGTCCAGTAAAAAAAACCTGCGCTACCGCCAAACCCGATACCCACTTGATGATTTCCACGCGGGTCTCGGCGGCGGTTTTGGCGATCAGGTTTTCCACTCGTGTTGCGCTTCCTTGAATGCCTTCGCGACGGATTTGGCCTGCGTCCCGTCAAAACCCGCATCTTGCAGGGTCTGCGCGAATTTGAGCGTATCGAAGGCGATGGCGGTTATGGTCATTCATCTCCAGTGCTTTCCTGGATTTTCATTTTTATGTCGCGGAAATAGAAAGAGAACATTTTCTCCTTTGATCCATCACGTACCCTGGTTCTTATTCTGACTCTGCTTATACTGGCAGCTTCCGGTCTTACATTATCGAATCTAATAGAAATACTTGTATCGACTCCTTTTATGAGTGCTGCATTAACGTAATCACGATTACTGCTTACGTCTGCCTCGAAATTCGCAACTTTCACATAATCAGCGTAAAACCTATGTCCTCCTTGATCGGACATATCGGTTGTTACGTTAGACCTTTCCCTCCATATATCAAACCCAACATCCGAATTTTGCGCTTTGGCGGTGAAATGGCAGGTGACAGAACCGACTTTCTTTTCACAGGATTCAAATGTCACGACCACACCCGCGCCGAACTGCTGATACTTGATACCCCCAAGTATTCTGTCTGGAGAGTCTTGTTTCTTGGGCTGCTCTATGATGGGTTGAAACTTCTCGATGAACAGGGGTGCAAGTTCTCTTGCACAGGCGCGGTAATCCTTTGCATCTTCGATGGTTCTTCGTACACCGTCCCATTCCCCCTTCGAGAAATTCACCTCCCCCGTCACGCCGATATCGGCCAAATTGAGTAGTTTGACGCTCGCGGGACCACTGCCCTTTGCGCGGACCTCCCAATAACTCGCCGCATCGCCCGGTTTATCGCAGATATTGGTGATGCTCTCGGTTATCGCTCGAATGCCGGCCTCTTCGGCATTGGTTTTCTCATCGGAACCGACCGCGGCAAGCGGAACAAGAACCAATAGTAGACAAATCGCGGAATGATATTTTCTCATGCCTCGAATCCTCGGAAATGGAAACGGATATTCAAAATCCGGAAAACCCCTACAAATAAAATTTCCCCCGGCAAAGCCGGGGGGAATCCCAATCAAGCATACTTTCTCACCTCCCCCACCCCATCCACATTCCCGACGCACCTTCCACACAATTCGGGATGTTCCGAATGCGCCCCCACATCCCCCCGGCGGTGCCAGCAGCGGACGCATTTTTGATGGGGACTCGGCGTCACCCGCAGCCAAAACGGGGAGCCGCCCGGTCCGGAAGTATCCGTCAACGCCGCCACCGCGTCGCTGGGGGCTTCCGACGAGGGATGGACGCTGGCCTCCGAGGTGATGAGCACGAAGCGCAATTCCTCCCCCAACCGGCCCAGGGAGCCCCGCAGCGGCTCGTCGCAATAGATCGAAACCCTGGCATCCAGGGCCGAACCGATATCGCCCGCCCCGCGCAGGCCCTCCAGCTCCCGGTTCACGGCGTCCCGGATGGCAATGACGCGGGTCCAGAATCGCGGGTCCGTGGGCGCGCCCTCGTCCTCGGTCTCCGTCAGGGGCGCGAGCCCCGAATACCACTCGCTCAGGAACACCGATTCGGCCCGCTCCCCCGGCAGGTGTTGCCAGATCTCCTCGGCGGTGAAGCTCAGGATGGGCGCCAGCCAGCGCGCCAGGGCCTCCGCGATGTGATACAGGGCGGTTTGGGCCGAGCGGCGGGGCAGGCTTGTCGATAGGGTGGTGTACTGGCGGTCCTTGATAATATCGAGATAGAAACCGCCCATGTCCACGGTGCAGAAGTTGTGGAGCCGCTGATAGACCACATGGAAGTGGTTGGCCCGGTAGGCCGCCCGGATTTCCTCTTGCAGCGCCGCCGCCCGGCCCACCGCCCAGCGGTCCAGGGCCAGCATCCCGTCCGGGGGAACCGAGTGCCGCGCCGGGTCGAAGCCGTCCAGATTGGCCAGCAGGAAGCGGGCGGTGTTCCGCAGCCTTCGGTAGGAATCGGCCATGCGGCGCAGGATCTCGTCGGAGACACTCATCTCCGCGCTGTAGTCGGTGGCCGCCACCCAGAGTCTCAGAATATCGGCCCCCAGCTGGTTCACCACCTGCTGGGGCGCGATGACGTTCCCTCGGGACTTGGACATCTTCATGCCCTGGGCGTCCACGGTGAAGCCGTGGGTCAGGACGGCCCGGTAGGGGGCCGCCCGACCCATGGCCAGCGCCGCCAGGAGGGACGACTGGAACCAGCCCCGGTGCTGATCGGAGCCTTCCAGGTACAGATCCGCGGGGAAGTCGAGCCCCTCCCGCCGGGAGAGGACCGTGAAGTGGGTGGCCCCGGAGTCGAACCAGACATCCAGGGTGTCCGGCACCTTCTCGTAGTGTTCGGCCGCCTCGGGGCCGAGCAATTCCTCCGGGTCCAGATCGAACCAGGCGTCCATGCCCCGCGCCTCCACCCGTTCCGCCACCGCCGCCAGCAGGCGCGCCGTCTCCGGGTGGGGCTCCCCGGTGGTCTTGTGGGCGAAGAGGGTGATGGGGGTGCCCCAACTCCGCTGGCGGGAGAGGCACCAATCGGGCCGGTTTTCGATCATCCCCCGGATGCGCTGCTCGCCCCAGTCCGGCTGCCAGCCCACGGAGGGGAGGGCGGCCAGGGCCGTTTGGCGCAGGGTCTCGCCGCCCCCGGAACCGGGTTCGTCCATCCGGATAAACCACTGGGGGGTGGCCCGGAAGATGATGGGGGTCTTGTGCCGCCAGCAGTGGGGATAGCTGTGTTCCAGGGGCTCGTCGTGCAAGAGGTAGCCGTTTTGGTCCAGGAGCGTCACCACGAGGAGATTGGCGTCCCAGACGCTCTCCCCCTCGAAGAGGGGCGTCCCCGCCAGAAACCGGCCATCGGGACCCACGGGGTTGTCCACGGGCAGCCCGTAGCGCGCCCCCACCACGTAGTCTTCCTGGCCGTGACCGGGGGCGGTGTGCACGCAGCCCGTTCCGGCCTCCAGGGTCACGTGTTCCCCCAGGATCAGCGGGACCTTCCGATCCCCATAGAACGGATGATGGAGCATCAGCCCTTCCAGCCGGGCGCCGGGGGTGCGTTCCAATATCCCATATTCCGTGATGCCATAGCGAGTCATGGCCGATTCCAGCAGTTCCTGGGCCAATAGGAAACATTCCTCACCGGTCTTCACCAGGACGTAGTGAAATTCACCATGCAGGGCCACCGCCTGATTGGCGGGCAGCGTCCAGGGGGTGGTGGTCCAGATGGGGACCGAGACCGGCAGGTCCCCGGCGGCGGTCTCCGCCGCCTCCCCGAAGGCCGCCAGGAAGGCGGCCCGGTCCGCCACGGGGAAACGCACATCGATGGCAGGCGACTGCTTGTCCTCGTACTCCACCTCCGCCTCGGCGAGCGCCGAGCCGCACTCGGTGCACCAGTAGACCGGCTTGAAGCCCCGATGGAGATAGCCCGCCGCCATGACCTTGCCCAACGCCCGGATGGTGTCGGCCTCCGTGGCGAAATCCATGGTGAGATAGGGCCGCGCCCAGTCCCCCAGGACGCCGAGACGCATGAAGTCTTTCCGCTGTTTGTCCACCTGCTTGGCGGCGTATTCCCGGCAGGCCCGGCGAAATTCCGCGGCGGTGATCTTCCGGCCCACCTTGCCCCGCTTCTTCTCCACCTGGTGTTCGATGGGCAGCCCGTGGCAGTCCCAGCCCGGCACGTAGGGGGCGTCCATACCCTCCAGGCCCCGGGCCTTGACGATGATATCCTTCAATACCTTGTTGACGGCGTGGCCGATGTGGATATCGCCGTTGGCGTAGGGGGGCCCGTCGTGGAGGATGTAACGGGGGCAATCGGCGCGCAGCTCCCGCAGGCGGTGGTAAAGGTCGATCCGCGCCCAGAACGCCAGCATCTCCGGCTCGCGCCGGGCCAGGTTGGCGCGCATGGGGAAGGCGGTCCTGGGGAGGTTGAGGGTGTCTTTGTAGTCTTTTTGATCGGTCATTTCAGTGATTCCCGGTTCGATGATCCAAAGCCCAGTATACTTCGGATCGGCCATTCTTTTCGATTTCGATCCTCTCCGTTCCGGGCCGCCGCCGCCACCACCGGAGGTCTTCACGCCCCCATATCAGCCATCCGCGCCCGGGGTTCCGCGCCTCCGGCCCGGGGAGGCGTGTTTCCCCCCCCCCCCTGGGCCGCCAGCGGACAACCCAGGGAGGGGCGCGCCCGGCCCGGGGACCCCAACGCCTTTCCGCCGCAAACCACTCTCCACCGGAGGCGGACTTACGGCGATCGGAGGCAGGCTTTCCGCCATGGAAAGGAAGCCTTCTTTCGTCGGGAGAAAGCCATCCTTTACAGAAAGGTGGCTTTCTCCCATCAAAAGAAGGCTTTCCCACGGCTGGAGAAAGTCTTCCCGCATCGAATTCAAGCCTCTATTCCATAAAAGTAGGCCTTCTACCGCCCGCGGAAAGCCAATATTCGCGGAAAGAAAGCCTGCCTCCCAACCCGGAATCCCGCCCCGGATCCGCGGAAAGCCCCCCTGGAGAAGTTCGAAGGGGGAAGTGTGAAGTTCGAAGGGTGAAATTCGAAGGGGGAAGTTCGAAGTGACACTTTTAGCGGCAGATTTCCGAACTTTCCGGCATAACAGGCGCTAATGGCATCGGGTCATAGGGAAGCCTTCGATACAGGGGTTATTTATAATACCACCCGGTTATGGACTTGTCTGAAAATGTAAACGAATCAGCCGTTCGAAGTAGAGACTCCCACCCTATCTCCCTTATCCCTTTCACCCTTTCCCCTTCGAACGTCAAACGTCTCTTCACTCCCCCCTTCGAACTTCACACTTCCCCCTTCGAACGCCTTTCACTCCGCCCCCCAGAGGATCATCACCCCACCCGAATCCCCGGACACCGCCCGCTGCCCGTCCGGGGCGAAGGCGACGGAACGGACAGGATTCGAATGCCCCTGGAGTGTGCGGATTTCCTCGCCCCTGGCCGCGTCCCACAGCCGGAGGGTCTTGTCAGAGCTCCCCGAGAGCACGCGGCGCCCGTCCGGGGAGAAGGCGACGGACAGGACCAAACCGTAATGCCCCTTGAAAGTACGTAACCTCTCGCCGCTGGCGGCGTCCCACAGCCGGAGGGTGCGGTCAGCGTTCCCCGAGAGCACGGTTTGCCCGTCCGGGGAGAAGGCCACGGACAGGACCCAACCGGAATGCCCCTTGAAAGTACGTAACCTCTCGCCGCTGGCGGCGTCCCAGAGCCGGAGGGTGTTGTCATCGTTCCCCGAGAGCACGCGGCGCCCGTCCGGGGAGAAGGCGACGGCATCGACATCACTGGTATGGCCCTTAAAGGTGCGGATGGGGGCCTCACCGATCCGGCCGCCCGTCACCGCCCACAGCTTCAGGGTGTCGTCCCAACTCCCCGTCAGCACCCGGCTCCCGTCCGGGGAGAATCGAATGCAGTCGTCCAGGCAGATTGCGCCTTCCGAACCGCCGAGGTGGGCCTGTATGCGCTGCAATTCCCGCCAGTTGGCGTAGTCGGGCGTTGTAGGATGGGCAAAGACGCCATCGGGCGTCGTGCCCATCGTTTGATCGTCTTCTGGAGAGGTAAGCCTGTCTGCCGGATCATTAATGAACATGAGGGCGGTAATTAGGACGCCAAGGATGGTAAACACCAACGTCAGGAAGGCGATCCAAAGGCCGTATCTGATGAGCTTGTCGTTTTTGCCATTCGGCGGTGGCCACGGTCCCGGCGCTTGCATGTTTGGCAGCGAAGGCGGCGGCTCGGGAAGCGGCACGGGTGGCCTCTCCGCGGCCTCCGCCTTTTCCCAGGCCCGCTGCATCTCCCCGATGGTCCGCCAGCGGTCCTCGGCGCGCAGGGCGAGGCCCTTCATGAGGACGGCCTGGTGGGCTTGGGAGATGTCCACCCCCAGCTTGGCGGGGGGTTGCAGTGTGTCCGCGTAGCCCCGGTCCGGGGCGCTGTCCGGCAGGCGACCGGTGATGCACTGGTAGAGGGTGGCGCAGAGGCCGTAGATGTCCGTCCAGGCGCCCTGTTCGCCCCGGGTCCGGTATTGCTCCTCCGGGGCGTAGGGGCCCTTGGTGGGGAGAAGGGAACGCGGGGCGCCCCCGCCGCCCGCGATTTCCCGGGCCGCGCCGAAGTCCAGCAGTTTGACCTGGTTATCGAAGGTGAGGTAGAGGTTGTCCGGGGCGATGTCCCGGTGCAAGAGGCCGGCCCCGTGGACCTGGCGCAGGGTGTCCATGACCGGGGTCAGCAGCGCCCAGGCCCCCCGCCAGTCCAGCCGCCCGCCGCATTCGGCCAGATGGTCCCCCAGGGTCTTGCCGTCCACGAATTCCATGGCCATGTAGCCGGTGCCGTTGGCCGATAGAAACCGATAGACCGAGACGATGCCGGGGTACTGCTGGAACCGGGCCAGGGTTTTGGCCTCTTCCCGGAACCTGTCCAGGGCGTGTTGGAAGAGGGGCTCCTGCCCGGTATGGGCGAGCACGTGGCCGGTCCCGGGGTCCCGCCCGGCCAGACCCTCCGGCAGGAACTCCTTGATGGCGAGGCGGGTGTCCAGTCCGCTATCCCAGGCGAGATAGGTGACCCCCAGTCCCCCGTGCCCCAGGACCCGGCCGATGACGTAGCTCTCCCCCAGGGGTGTCCCCAACGGGAGAAAGCGGGAATTCCCCACGGGCGCCTGGTCGGCCCGCCAACCGCAATGGCAGGCGTCGGTGCCGGGCGCGGCATTGGTGCCGTGGGCGGCGCTTTGACGGAAACAGGCGGGGCAGCGGGTCATGGGTGAAGTTCGAAGTGTGACGTGTGACGTGCGATGTTGGCGGCGGGAGGCCTTTTCTTTTCCACGGTTCCATGATACTGCATGGGTGACGAAAAGCGCGTCCTTCCGGTGTGCCGACCATTGTGACTATTTTGCCTATTCGATCAAGGCCACGCTTTTGACCTGGGCGTAGAGCGGCATCCCTTCCCCCAGGCCCAGGGACATGGCCGAGCGCCGGGTGATGCGCGAAAGCATGTGTTGCCCATCCGACAGTTCCAGACGCACGATGATCTGACTGGGGGTGACCGCCCGCGTATCGACGACCTTGGCGGGCAGGATGTTGAGGATGCTGGTGTCCGAATGGACCCTCAGGGACAGGCTCACATCCCGGGCCATGACGCGGACCCTGCTCCGCTTCCCCACGGGGAGATCCTGTCGGGGAATCGCGACGAGACCGCCGCGCAGGGCGATCCAGGTGAGGTGGTAGGCGGGGTCGTGGCGGGAGACGCGCCCCTCCAGGATGGCCGCGGCGTCGTCGTAGGTGGCCAGCGGCAGGTTCAGCCGGGTGAGCAGGTCGGCGGCGGGGCCCTGGGCGAGGATGCGTCCCCCCTCCAGGAGTATCATCCCATGGGCCAGCCGGGCCGCCTCGTTGGGGTCGTGGGTCACATAGAGGGCGGGGATGGCAAGCCGGTCCCGCAGGCCCTCCAGGTAGCGCAGGATCCCCTGTTTCGCCTCGTGGTCCAGGGCCGACAGGGGCTCGTCCATGAGCAGCAGGCGGGGGCTCGTGAGCAGCGCCCGGGCAATGGCCACCCGCTGACGCTCGCCGCCGGAGAGCGTGTCGGTGGCCCGGGCCAGGAGCGGGGCGAGCTCCAGCCATTGGACCGCGTCGTCGAAATCCACCCTTCGTTGACGGGCGGGCACCCGCCGCCAGCCGTATTCCAGATTACCCCGCACGGACAGATGCCCAAAGAGGTCCGGGGTCTGGAACACATAGCCGATGGGGCGCTTGTGGGTAGGGAGGCAGCGTTCCGAGTCCTGCCAGATATCCTCTCCGAGCCTGACTACCGCGCGTTGCGCCTTGGCGAGCCCCGCGATGGCCCGCAGGATGCTCGTCTTCCCGGACCCGGACCGCCCGAAGAGGGCCGTTACCCCCCGGGCCGGCGCCTGGAAGGCCACCTCCAGATGGAACCGGCCCCGGGTATCTTGCAGTTCGACTGTCAGGTCGCTCGAGGGCCGTTTCTCCGCAGTCGTCTTTCCCACGGACCTCCCGCCCTCAACGCCCGTTTCGCCGGAAGTTGGAAATGGGGCCATTGAAGGTATACATCATCAGGACGACCAGAAAGGAAAAGGCCAGCATGCCGCCGGAGAGCCAGTGGGCCTGGGACCAGGCCAGGGACTCCACGTGGTCGTAGATGGCGATGGAGAGGACCCGGGTCTCACCCGGGATGCTGCCGCCGATCATCAGTATCACGCCGAATTCCCCCACGGTATGGGCAAAGCCCAGCACCGTCCCGCTGATCAGTCCGGGGCGGGCCAGGGGGAGGGCGATGGTGAAAAAGCGCCCCAATGGGGAGGCGCGCAGGGTGGCCGCGGCCTCCAGGGGACCCTGGCCCATGGCCTCGAAGGCGTTGCGGATGGGTTGGACCACGAAGGGCATGGAATAGATCACGGACCCTGCCACCAGGCCGCCGAAGGTGAAGGGGAGGAGCCCCAGGCCCAGGGCCTGGGTGAGCCTGCCCACCGGCCCTTCCGGCCCCAGCATCAAGAGGAGATAAAATCCGATGACGGTGGGGGGCAGGACCAGCGGCAGGGCCACGATGCTGCCCACCACCTCCTTCCACCAGGCCTTCGAGGTGGCCAGCCACCAGGCGAGGGGCGTCCCCATCGCCAACAGGATCGCCGTGGTGGCGGCGGCCAGTTTGAGGGTCAATCCGATGGCCTGTAATTCGGGTTCCATTTGAGACTTATGCAAAAAGCAAAGCGGGTATGGCCCGACTACCCCAAGTCATCAATACATCGTTCAACAACCGCCAACAACCTATTGATTCTCAAAAAACCATCATCGAAGGAAGTTAGCGCGCGCGGCACTACTGTATCCCGTAACCGTACCGCCGAATCACGCCCTGGGCGGCATCGCGCTTCAAGTAGTCGAACAGAGCCCTTGCCGCGGGGTTGTCTTCTCCCCGGGCCAGCAACACCGCATCCTGTCGAATCGGTTCGTACAATGCCTCGGGGATCCGCCACACACTGCCCCCATCCTTCCCCATGACCTGAGAGAGGGCGACGAACCCGATATCGGCGTTGCCGGTGGCCACGAACTGATAGGCCTGGGCCACATTATCCCCCCGGACCCGCTTGGCCACCGGGACCTTGTCGGCTACCCCCAGCCTTTCCAGGACGGTAAGGGCGGCGGCGCCATAGGGGGCGTTCCTGGGGTTTGCCAGGGCGACCCGGTGATAGGCCCCCTCCGCCAGGGTGTTCCGGTCCACCTTGCGTTCTCCGTCGCCGCGCCAGAGCACGAGCTTGCCGATGGCATAGGTGTGGCGATCCTTGACGAGACGTTTTTCCCGCAACAATCGGGGGCGGCGCTGGTCGGCGGCGAGAAATACCTCGAAGGGCGCGCCGTGGAGTATCTGGGCATACAGCTTCCCGGTGCTCCCGAAACTGAGGGACGCCTTGTGCCCGGTTTCGTCTTCGAAGTCTTCCGCCAGCGCCTTCATGGTCGCCCGGAAGTTGGCGGCCGCGGCAACGCTGACCTCGCCTGCCAGGGCGCCGGTGCTCATGGCCAGGGCGATGAGTATCGGCGCCATTACTTTGTAGGCCGAGTCGTATGCAAAACGCATCCTTCACCTCTCAACCCGGCCTGGCCGGGAGATCCGTGAAATACATAAGGCAAAGCGTGATCTTCCCTTCGGAATATTGGGAGATGTGATCATGCTTCGGTCTCCGCGGATCGCTATATCTACTGGAAGCCTACGCGATAAATCCCTTCAACAGTGGAAGAACTTTGACCGCAATGACCAAACCGACCATCCATTTCAAGATCAGGAGATCCGATTCGATTCGGGAAAAGCGGTTGTCGTAATCGGCAATCGCCTTGGCTGCTAATGTGGATTTTTCTTCACTAACACCGGCCTCGACAAAGGCGTCGTATACTTCTTTGACTATGGCGCTCATGTTCTTTTTCTCTTTGTGTCCCCGATGCGGGGCAAGTAGGTTATGCGTTCCCGCAGCGAGGGGTGGATTGCCAAGTAGAGGACGTTGGGAACGAGCGAAGTCGCCACCCCAGCCTAATCGCTGGCCAATGTCGATAGGGTTTCCATTGCAGGAGCGGGCTATGCCCGCGAGCGAGTAGGAATTTTTCTCCCGCCGTCCCGGACGGATTCTCGCGATTCGGGGGCCGTCGCGGTAGACCGGGAATTTTTATACTTTTAACGGCTGTATTTCGAATTTCCGGCGCAACAGGCGCTGATGGTGTTCAAGTCCGTAACATCTTCAAAGGTAAGCGTGATTTCTAATGCCATCTGGCGTTTTGGCTGTTTTCGGAATTAAACAAATGGCCCGTGCGAAGTATAGACACGCTCTTGGCTGCCCGCGGATTCGGCATCCGCGGGGTCACGGCAAGATTGGGAGTTTCCACGGAAGCCTGAAAGAGGAATGCGTGGGTGTCACCCCAATGGCGACTCGGGAAGCGGCGCGAAATCCCATCGCCCGGTACGTGAAGGACGACACCAGCCTCGGCTACCCCATTGCCCCCTCCCATGGCGACGCCGATCCCCCGTGTCCGGGCGCCAATCCGTTCCGGCCAATCCATCGGTAGCAACCGGAACCGGGAGGCGCCATTTTCGTGGATCCTGTTCAGGGCTTCCCAGGCTTTTCTTCCGGGGCGTTGGCATCTTCCGCCGCCGTCACCCGCGCCTTTTGTTGATCGATGTTTTTCGGCGAGCCCTGGGGGCGCAGAATATCCGGCGGCGCGGGGGTGGAGGAGACGGGGGATTTGGTGAACTTTTTGCTCATCCGCTGTCGGGTCTTTTTGCCGGACGGGTCGGCGTAGAGGCTGTTCAGTTGTTGGACGTAGTTGTCGGAATCCTGGAGGACATTCGTGATCCGTTTCTCCACCCACCGACTCCAACCGACGGGTTTTTTCCTGAAAAGGGAGAAGAGCGGGTTGGTATTCTTTCGGAACCCGCGGATCACGGCGTCCCGGTCATTCTCGGGGAGTTTGCGCCGCAATCCGGCGATGACGGAATGGGCCGCAATCCTTCGAATGACAAAATGCAGATACCCCAGCACCAGCACGACGGCGGCCAGGGATACCCCGGTGCGCGGCCAGGTGGCGGTGAGCCATTGGAGCCAGGGGGGGGGCAGAAAGTGAAGGCCGTCCCAATACCCGGCAAAGATGCTGAACGCGACCGATCCCAGCAACAGCGCGCCGAACGTCGCCCCATCGGCCCACAGGACGTAACGCCGCCAGCGGTCCTTGGCGGATTCGATCTTGGGCACGAGGTCGTCCCGGATTTTCTTGGCGGTCTTTTCCAGGACCCCGATGATCCGATAGGCCCGCTCCACTTCCACCTGCTCCATGCGATAATGGATCTCCGCCAAATCCATATCCCGTTTTTCCTCGAAACGGACCCTGCGGGTTTCGTCCTCGATGGGAATGGCTACCTCGGGGCTGTAGATTCGGAAAAACCGCCCGGCGGTCAGGCCCACCTGGGCAAGCGCCCGCTGCCAGGCGGCAAAGACCTCTTCCGGGTTGTCCTCCCGGGCGGTGGCGTCGATCTGGTTCAGGATATAGAGGAATTTATTGGAGTCCGAGCGGTTGATGGTGCCGCTCACCAGATGTTTCAGGGAGTCTTGCATGGCGCCGGGCTCGGGATGGCGCGCATCGAACATCACCAACACGAGATCGGAGAGATCGATGATTTGGTCGATGATGCGTAGGGTCGAGGTGCGCTGGGCGTCGGCGTCGAAACCGGGAGAGTCGATGACGATCTTGCCCCGCAGCTTCTCGCTGGGGCAGGTCTTGAGTTGCAGGTAGGCATCCACCCGTTTCCCTTCCCCCATGGAGACCTCTTCGATGTCGGTGCTGATCTGATAGAAGGGGAAGCGGGGGTCGGCGTCCAGGGCAAGACCCGGCAGTGTGCGGGCGACGCCGTCGCTGCTGAAGCAGACAACGGTGAATTTGTCATCCACCGCCTGGTTCCCGGTCAGTTGCAGTTTCCGGCCCAGATAGTGGTTGATAAAGGTGGATTTTCCGGAGGAGAAGGTGCCCAGGACGGCCACGAGCGGCCACCAGGGGACCTGTGTGGCAAAGGAATCGGTACGGGGTAAAATGCCCAATCGGTAGGCAACGGTATCCAGGGCCTTGAAGCTTCTGACGATATCCAGCAGGACCGGATTTTCCTGTTCCAGATGAACCTGCAAGCGTTGCAGGCGGTTTTTGATAATAGCCGGGGATGTATTTTCCATCGAACTCTCTCATTTATGGTCACAACAACACGGTCACAACGGGGCAAGTATAGCGCAGCCGAGCCGAGTCGCAACCGAAAATCGTTGTTATTCTCCATTGCTATCGCATTGGATCGTTTTCCATGCCCCTTTGCCATGACGATACCGAACCCCAAAATCAGGGTAACCGAATCAAAGCGTTATTCGCCGCCGGAAATCTTTCCGTCACACGCGGCTTGTCGGATATGAAATACCTTCATGCCGTTGCACTGCCCTAACGGTTGACAGTTACGTATCTACCACTACAATAGCGCATATTCGCTTTGCGGGAATAGCTCAGCTGGTAGAGCGCAACCTTGCCAAGGTTGAGGTCGCGGGTTCGAGACCCGTTTCCCGCTCCAAAGTACTCCTCAGGCATCTGTCGTTTCGTCGGTTTCTTGTTCTCCGGCAACTTAATCGGGCTTAGGGGAATGGTAGCGGGAAAATGGGAAATCGCCGCCATTTTCCCGCAAAATAGTTCAGTGTCGGCGAGGCGAATAGCGAACTATTCATCATTGGCGGGTCTGACGACTTTCGATAATCCCTGGCTCTCGGGGTAAGTCAGGATAGTAAAGTGGAACATCGGCTGAGTGGCAGAGTGGCTATGCAGCGGCCTGCAAAGCCGTGGACCTCGGTTCGAATCCGGGCTCAGCCTTCACACATCCATTCAACTCTCTCCAACGAAACCGAAAAAACCCGCCTAAGTGCGGGTTTTTTCGTTGTATCATTGTCCAATGAAGCACACCCACACCCGTTGACCCCCAAAAAATCCGGGGATATTTTTGGGGGTATATCGCCCATCCTCACAGGAGCGTACCCCCAAATGACAACCGACGCCAAAATCAGAAACGCGAAACCCGGCGCAAGGCCTTAATGGTAGCAAGCTATGGCGTTTCAAGTATCGGCATAACGGTAAGGAAAAATTAGGGAATTATATACTTAACTCCCACTCGCGCTTCATTTTGACCGATAATATCGTTTTATATCAATCAGATATGCGCATAAAGTTATGTGGTTTACGATCCGGGCGTTGCTGGTTGTTTGTCGGTTCATAAAAGCGCAAAAGAAAATACATGCTGAAAATTCAGAAATACAGACCCAGAGATAACCGCGCCGAATACCCGGACAAGGAAATTCTGCATCGTCTGTACGGCTACACCAGACCCTACATTCGATATTGGGTGGTGGCGATTACCTGCATGGTCGTTGTCTCGGGCCTTACCTCCCTGCAGGCCTATCTTATCAAGCCGGTCTTGGATGAGATCTTCATCGAGAAGAACGCGCTCTATTTCACGTATCTCCCGTGGATCCTGTTTGCCATATTCCTGCTGAAAGGCATCGCTTTCTTCTTTTATGAATATTATCTGAATCGTGTCGGTCAGAGTATGGTGCGCGACCTGCGCCAGGAAATCTTCGAGCGGATGCTTGGCCAATCGATCTCTTTTTTCCATAGGCATTCCACCGGGGAGTTGATGTCGCGGATTTTAACCGATGTGGCCTTGATCCAAGGGGCTGTTTCGACGGCTGCGGTTGGGTTGATCAAGAATGTATTGCAGATCGTGGGGTTGGTGGGGGTCATCTTTTACCTGGACTGGCGGCTGGCGATATTCTGCAGTGGGTTTCTGGCCATCTCCTTTTTGCCCATGATCCTCTTCAGTCGTATCTACCGCCGTTTGACGATCCGACTCCAGCAGAACATGGGTCGCCTCTCGGCCATCATGCATGACTCCCTGGTGGGGAGTCTGATTATCCAGGCCTTTACCGCCGAACGGTTCAAGACCGGTCGCTTTTCCAACGTGTTGAAGGAGGTCTTCCGGACCCAAATCAAGAACATCAAGGCCAGAAAGGCCTCCAGCGCCATCATGGAGTTGCTGGGCGGCATCGGCATCATCGCCATCATCGTCTACGGTGGCCGGCAGGTCATGGATGGGGAGTCCACCACCGGTACGTTCTTCGCCTTTTTGACAGCGCTGATCATGACCTATCGGCCCATCAAGGGCCTAACTCAAATCAACAGCGTAATCCAGCAGGGGCTTGCCGCGGCGAGCCGGGTGTTTTGGATGCTGGATTATCCACCTGAGATCCAGGATAGATCCGATGCCGAGCCATTGCCGGCCTTTGCCCGGGAAATACGATTCGACGATGTCCGGTTCCAATACCCGGAAGGCAAGCAGGCGGTCCTGCAAGGCGTCGATCTGACGATAAGGAAAGGGCAAACGGTGGCCCTGGTGGGCCATAGCGGCAGCGGCAAGACCACCTTGGCGAATCTGTTGCCCCGTTTTATGGATACCGAGGCCGGGAAACTGACTATCGACGGCAGGGATATCAGGGCGGTAACACTTGAATCGCTACGGCGACAGATTGCCGTAGTGACCCAGAGTACCGTGTTGTTCGATGACACCGTCCGCAACAATATCGCCTATGGTCAAACCGAGTCTTCCATGGATGAGGTTATTGCCGCCGCCAGACACGCCAATGCCCTGGCGTTTATCGAGGCATTGCCCAAGGGTTTCGATACCTTGATTGGTCAATCCGGAGTACGCCTGTCGGGGGGGCAACGCCAGCGCCTGGCCGTGGCCCGGGCCTTCATGAAGAACGCCCCCATCCTGATCCTGGACGAGGCAACCTCTTCCCTGGATACGGTGTCCGAGCGCGCCGTTCAGGACGCCATCGACCATTTGATGGCGGGGCGCACGGTGCTGGTCATTGCCCATCGTTTGACGACCATCGAGCGAGCGGATTCGATCGCCGTTCTCGACGAAGGTCGAATTGTCGAAAGCGGCAGCCATGCCGAACTGCTTTCCAGGGAAGGCAGCAAATATCGGGCGCTTTATCAGCGTAATCATTCACTTTCTCCTGGGAGGTCGTGAAAAAGCGCCCATATACCGCAGCTTCCGAATTGCGAGCTGCCGCGTTGCGAAAGGTCCGAGGTTTCTCATGGGGTGGCGCCATGTTTTGACAATCGATTGACGTTGCGCGGCATGTTGTAAACATCACGCGATATGTCGCCTACATATCGCGAAACATGGGAAACATCACTCGATGCGTTATCGGCATAACGCGTGATGTCGGTAACGCATCGAGTGATGTTTCCTATATTGTGCGTGATGCCGACAATGTATCCTTGTAGCCTGGTGATAAATCCCGAATTCGATACCTCATCCAGAGTATCTCTATGAACTTCGTGTCCTCCGTGACAACAAAAGTGCTTGATACCAACCACGGAGGGCATAGAGAAAAATGGGGAAAACCTATTATTCGGACGCGCTCTTAGGGGGAAATGACCCGATTGCGTAGTGTTCCCATGCGTTCCATCTCGAGTTCGACGAGATCACCGGCCTTCAGAAATTTCCCCATCTCCAGGCCGCAACCACGTCCTTCGGCGCCGGAACAGGTACCCGAACCGATGAATTCGCCCGGGTGGAGTGTTTCGGATTGGGAGATGTAGGCGATCATATCCTCGAAGGACCAATACATATCGGCGGAACTGCCGCGTGACCATTCCTGTCCATTGACGCGGGCGGTCATGGTGAGATTATAGGGATCCGGTATTTCGTCCGGCGTCACGAGGCACGGCCCCAGCCGCCCCCTGTGGTCTCCTACTTGGATATCGCGCGCCGAGAAATCGTTGAACAGGGTGTATCCGCCGATATGGTCACGGGCCTTCCTTTTCGGGATATCGACGCCCGTTTTTCCGATGAAGATACCCACTCCAGTTCATAGTCGAACCGATGTGAATTTGGTTGGCATTCGCACGGGCGCATCGGGGCCGATAACGGAGAATCGGTTGCCCTTGTAGTAGGCCGGGCGTTCGTAAAATGCCTGGTTGGCGCGCCAGGCAAAGGATTTTTTACGCCCGAAGGTCTTTTCGATCCACTCGTCCAGTGGCGCCCATCTCTTGAGGCCCACGGCGCGGATGCAGTTGAGGATATGCTGTTCGAACGCCATGCAGTCGCGGATCGACGCCGGGCGAGGCAGTGGCGCGAGCAACGTTACGCTATCGGTGGCAACCACGCCGCCCGGGGGACGTTGGGTCGTGATGTATTCGACGGTGGCTTGCGCCTTATCCCGGGTGGCGGCATTGCCTTGCAGAAACGCCAACATGCTGGTGAAAAAGGGTGAGAGAAAACCATCCATGATCTCCGCGCCTACCTGTAGGCAGGTAATACCGCGCTCGTTGTCCACTAACGCGCCAATATATTGCACGTCATCTTCTTTGCGAAAGGTAACCAGCTTCATGCCGCTTCTCCGAGATTGAAGGGTGATCAGGGCTGTTCAATGAAAATCATATGGCCCCACTACGCGGGGCGAAATATATAATGCATGTACGTGGGAAGAACGTCTCAGACACGCTCTCGAAGACCTCGGCTTTTCCGATACACGAACAACATACGCTGATATTCAATACTTATGTTCTGAGTATAACCCAATCCGACACAGCCGGAACCCAAAAGGCCCACGAGAATTTTTTGGTCACTTTGTTCAAAAGTCCGGCGATACAGAGACTCTAACCCGGACATAGCCGGAAGCAGATGGTTTTGTTCGATTTTCACGATAAAGCCGACATTGACAGGAATCGCCTATGAAATCCGCAGCACGTGAAATTATCACCCCCAACCCCAAAATGTCCCTGACGATCCCTTCGGGCATGGCCCCGGTGGAATTTTTCAACAGCCCCGCCAATCTGAAGAACCTTGCGGAGGAAAATGGCCTCTTCCGGACCCCGGAGGATCTGCTCATGTACCGCAAGCTGATCGGGCACAGTACGGAGTTCGACACCTCCATCATCCTGGATACCTCCCGGCACATCCTGGATCCCCTGGGACGCGCCGTGCGACGCGATCAGATGACACGCCGGCAGAAGAAGGTCTGGAACATCATGACGCAGATCCTGTTTGATTATCTGCTGGAGACGTTTCCCGATCCGGATCGGCATTTGATCCTGTGTGGCGAGGCAAGCCTCGATTCCACCTGGCCCCTGAATAAACCCGGCGTACCCAGTATTCGGATGATCCACAATCATTTCATGGCCTTCCCCATGGACCTCATCGAACATGCCGAATATGCCAACCCGACAGACCCGAATCTAACCGACAGCGGTCACCACAGTCTGTTTCTGCGCCACTTGAGCGAGATATATCACGAGTTCCTGGATGTATTGGATCTGCAGATCCTTTATCCCATCTCCTCGACCGAATCGAGCCTGGCCCTGACCGGCTACCCCCAGGGTCTGCCGAGCTGGGAGTTGCGAGGGGGCGTATCCAAGCTCAAGGATCAATATTTCTGGTATGAATACGAGCAGATCCTGCTGGGCTTTCTGGATTTCTATCGCACCTTCTTCTCCCTGGTTTCCACCGGGGAGGCCAAGGTACCGAACGAGGCCAACTTCTCCGGTCAAATCGAGGAGGTCCTGCTATCGAGCAATCAGTTTCAGCGCGTGGCCCGCGACCTGCGCGAGCGGGTCATCCAGGATCCCCAATTTGCCAACGAGATCCGTTGGCGTCCGGCCTATAAACAGCTGATCTATCGGGATGACGCGGGGCGTCTGATCGTGACCATCTCGCAAAATTCCGTGGGTAACGCGATCACGGAATTGCTGGGAATCGTGGTCAAACGCCGGGAGGATGCAGCGGCTTACGCCGCCGTGGAACCTAAACTGGTAGGTCGCCTGCTGGCGGCGCGGGAAAAACTGATTCAGGCCAACCTGGGCGAGCCCATCGCGGCGCCCTCGTGGCCGAATGGCGAATTTGTCCCTAATCCAGCACAGGATGATTTTCCCGATCGTTTTGTTCAAAAATCCGACGATGAGGAACCGAATGACTCCGCCCATTGAAATCATCGGTTCATCCACAATCCCGAATCACACGGCATTTATCCATTAGGAACAACGGCCATTGCCCCATATAAACAACAACCAAATAGCATCCAACTAGCTGAAAAATAATGTTTTCCATGGTGTTGGTCAGAATGTTGCCAATTTAACGCAACCTACGGAATCGAGAGCATTTTTTCCCGATGCTCCCAAGTATTCCACAAAGTTATCCACAGAATTTGTGGACAATACGAATTTTCCACGTACCGATATCAGGTTAAATACATCATGACTGAAATGATGAAATACACCCCTTTACGCGACAGCCATATCGCCCTGGGCGCCAGGATGGTGGACTTCGCCGGTTGGAACATGCCGCTCCACTACGGCTCACAGATCGAGGAGCACCACCAGGTACGCCGCGACGCCGGTATGTTCGACGTCTCCCACATGACCGTGCTGGACCTCACCGGCGCGCAGGTGGGGGAATTCCTGCGTTACCTGTTGGCCAACGACGTGGCCAAATTGAAAAAACCCGGTAAGGCGCTTTATTCGTGCATGCTCAACGAGCGCGGCGGGGTCATCGATGATCTCATCGTCTATTTTCTGGGCGAGGATCGGTTTCGAATGGTAGTAAACGCCGCCACCCGCGATAACGACCTCATTCACATGGAAAAGGTGGCGGCTTCTTTTGCCGTAAAGATACGCGAGCGGGACGATCTCGCCATGGTGGCCGTGCAGGGACCTAACGCACGCGAGAAAACCCACCAGGCCCTGACTGACGGGATTGACCTGGCCGGGGAACGAGTACCCCGCCCTACGAATACGTCGTTCAACAACCGGCGAAAATCTACTGATTATGACGAAGACCATCATCGAAAGACGTTGCCGTGCGCGGCACTGGTGCCATTCTCCGCAGTGCAATATGGTGAGTGGTTCATCGCCCGTACCGGCTACACCGGCGAGGATGGCTACGAGATCATGGCCCCGGCGGACCGCTCACCGGCCCTCTGGCGGGCCCTGGCCAATGTCGGGGTTTCGCCAGTTGGCCTCGGCGCACGCGATACCCTGCGTCTTGAGGCGGGCATGAATCTGTATGGTCAGGACATGACCGAAGACACCACGCCGCTGGCGTCCGGCCTGGGCTGGACCGTGGCCTTCGAACCCGCGACGCGCGACTTCATCGGCCGCGGCGCACTGGACGCCCGACGCGGACAGGAGGAATACAAGCTGGTTGGCCTGGTCTTGGAAGGGCGGGGTATGTTGCGCCCCCATCAGAAGGTGGTGAGCGATGCTAGCAAGGGCGAAACCACCAGCGGCAGTTTCTCACCGACATTGGGTTGCGCCATTGCCTTGGCCCGGGTGCCGACAGGCACGGGCGATCGGTGCGCAGTCGAAGTCCGCGGGAAAGCATTGCCGGCGGTGGTGGTGAAGCCGCCCTTCGTGCGCAATGGCAAGAGTGTGCTTGACATTCGTAACCTAAAAGGTCACAAATAGAGCATGCGCTGTGCGTAGCTTTTTCCGAAAGCGTGTCTGGGCGCGTGTTCGAAAGATTGTCGGTCTACCGGGTTGGCCCCCGAGTTGCGGCCCCCTGCGTTGCATAAGGTGCAAAACCGGGCTGACGCCTCGCTACGCCGGAGAATGTTCAAACACGCTCCGAAAAAGCGGGACTGGGAAAGGTTGCGCATGAGGATGAGATGCCGATGATCAAATCATTCGGGCATAAAGGACTTGAAGACTTTTTTTATTCGGGCGCGAAAAAAGGCATAAGACCGGAACATGCCGGCAGACTGGCGCACATCCTCGATCACCTCAATGCCGCCAGTGAGATACGGGATATGGATTATCCGGGATCGAACCTGCATAAATTGACGGAGGATATGAAAGGACTGTACGCCGTAAAGGTATCCGGCAACTGGCGGGTATTCTTCGAATTCGTCGAAAGGGATGCTTACATAGTGGATTATGGTGATTACCATTAGTAAGAAACTATAAGGTCCAACCCCCATGAAGAAAATGACCAGACAACCAATGCATCCGGGTAAAATCCTCAAGGAGGATTACCTGGCTCCGCTTTCCATCACAGTGACCGAATTGAGTTCGGTGATCGGCGTCTCGAGAAAGACATTATCGAAAATCATCAATGAGCGGGGATCCGTAACCCCCGACATGGCCCTTCGCCTGTCGCGCGCCTTCGATACCTCGCCCGATCTTTGGATGAATCTACAGAAAAACTACGATCTGTGGCAGGCCGAGCACCTCTCAGATTCCTGGCAATTCGTCAAACCGTTTCCCCTTGAACTGTTGCATGCATAATTAATTGTGCGGAGCTTGGATTATGCCGTTTATTCCCCACACAGAACAGGACATCGAAAACATGCTGGATACCATTGGCGTGGACAGCATCGAAACCCTATTCGACGAAATCCCCGACCCATTACGCACCGACGGCCTGGAGAACATGCCGGCGCGCATGAGTGAAAGGGAGATCGATCGGCTCATGACCGATCGCGCCGCCAAGGACCGACAGCCACTGTGTTTCATCGGCGCCGGGGCCTACGAACATCACATCCCGGCTGCGGTGTGGCAGATCGCCACCCGGGGGGAGTTCTATTCGGCCTATACCCCGTACCAGGCCGAGGCCAGCCAAGGCACCTTGCAGTTGCTCTATGAATACCAGAGCATGATGGTCAGCCTGACCGGCATGGATGTCTCCAACGCCTCCCTATACGACGGGGCCTCGGCGTTGGCCGAGGCCGTTCTCATGGCGGTCCGCGTCAACCACAAGTCCAAATCCCGCCGCGTCCTGATGCCCCGCACCCTCAATCCCCAGTATCGCCGTGTCACCCACGCCATCGTCAAAAACCAGGGCATCGTGCTGGAAGAAATGGATTACGACCAGGACGAGGGGTTCTTGGATCCCGCCGCGCTGCCCGCCGCGCCGGGGGACTTCACGGCGCTGGTCATCCCGCAACCGAACTTCCTGGGCAATCTGGAAGAGGTCGATGCCCTGACCGACTGGGCGCACCGACACAATGCCCTGGTCATCGCCGTGGTGAACCCCACCGCGTTGGCCCTGTTCGAACCGCCGGGCGAGTGGGGCGAGGGCGCCGACATCGTCTGCGGCGAGGGCCAGCCCCTGGGCGCGCCGCTTTCTTCCGGGGGCCCCTATTTCGGCTTCCTGTGCTGCCGGCAAAAGTTCGTCCGCCAGATGCCGGGGCGCATCATCGGGGGCACCACCGATCTGGACGGCAAGCCCGGCTACACCCTGACCCTACAGGCCCGGGAGCAGCACATCCGCCGCGCCAAGGCGACCTCCAACATCTGCACCAACCAGGGCCTGCTGGTCACCGCGGCGACCCTCTACATGAGCCTCATGGGGCCAAGGGGCCTGGCGCGGGTGGCCGCCACCTGCCACGCCAACACCCAGGCGCTGGTGGACCAACTCACCGCCATCCCCGGGGTTACCAGGCGCTTCCACCGCCCCCTGTTTCACGAAGCGGTGTTACAGTTGGACCGGCCGGTGGGGAAGGTGTTGGCGGAACTGGCCCAGGCGGACGTGTTGGGGGGGTACGACCTGGCCCAGGCGTATCTGGAACTGGGCAATGCCCTATTGGTCTGCGCCACGGAGACCAAGACGGCGGGCGATCTTGCGCGTTACGCCGAGGCGTTACGGGCGATTATGCAGTAAACCCTACGACCGGGAGCCCTCGGACACGCGCCTAGAGTGCGTCCGAGGGCGTATCCGAATCCGCCAACGCCCCCAACATCGCCACCCAATGCACCACCGGCACCCCGGCCCGGCCCGCCAGGTGCAACTGACACCCCACGTTCGCCGTCGCGATAAGCGCCGGTTCCCCCGCCGTCAGGCAAGAAAGCTTATTAGCCAGCAATTGCCGGGAAAGGGCCGGTTGCAACAGGGAATAGGTCCCCGCCGAACCGCAGCACAGATGCGCGTCGGCAACCGGCGTCAGCTCGAACCCCACCCCCCTCAGAAGGGCCTCCACCCCCTCCACCAGCCCCGGACGACGCCGTAGGGTGCAGGGCGCGTGAAAGGCGATCCGGCGGCCATGGCCCGCGATCCCCAACCCGGACAGGTCCTCGCCCCCCAGCAACTCCACCGGGTCCTTCACCAGGGCCGAGACGCGGGCGGCCTTCTCCGCGTACCGGGGATCATGACGGAAGATATATCCGTAATCCCGGACCATCGCGGCGCACCCGCTGGCGCTCACCACGATCCCCTCCACCCCCGCCGCCACATGGGGCCACCAGGCGTCCATATTCCCGCGCATCCGCGCCATGCCCTCATCGGTCGCCCCCAGGTGATAGCCGATGGCCCCGCAACACCCAGCCCCCGGTTCCGGGACAAGACCGACGCCAATCCCCGCCAAAAGCCGCGCCAGGGCGGCGTTCGTCCCCGGCGTCGCCACGGGCTGGACGCACCCCGCCAACATCAACACCCGGCCTTGGGACGCCGCGCCTTGCGAGGCCGCCCCGGTCCGCGACAGGGCCGGCAAGGTTGCCCTCCCCGGCGCCGGCTGCGGTTCAGGACCGGCCTTCCCGGTCGCCCCCCTGGGCGGGAAGGGCGCCTCGCCCGGGGTCAACCCGGGGCGCAGCATCCGGCCCAGCCTGAAAACCGGCGAAAAGCGCCCCGGATAGGGCAACACCTTGCCCAGGGCCAGACGCTGGAGGCGCTGGAGGCGCGGGCGAGGGACCTGGGCGTCCACGATCGCCCGACCGATCCGCAACAGGTGACGATAGCGAACCCCCGCCGGACAGGTGACCTCGCAGGCCGTGCAAATCAGGCAGCGATCCAGATGGCGCTGGGTGATTCGGCTCACCGGTTGCCCCTCCAGGGCCTGCTTGATCAGATAGATGCGCCCCCGGGGGCCGTCCCGCTCGTCGCCCAGCAATTGGTAGGTGGGACAGGTGGCGGCGCACAGGCCGCAATGGACGCAGGCCCGCAGGATGGCGTTGGCCTCGACGCCCTCGGGGGTGTCTTTGTAGCGTGGAGAGAGATGGGTTTCCATGGGGGATGAAAAGGACTCATTGGACAGGGCAACCGAATGAAACTGTTTTCCAATTGCCATTGACGTATTTTGTTGCC
>CAZQHJ010000023.1:0-23589 GCA_964593225.1 uncultured Thiotrichales bacterium | reverse complement strand
CCCGGGCAGGGCCGTCAGGGCCATGCGGGCGGCGAAGGCGGCGGCGCGCCGGGGGTCGTCGATTGCCTTGAGATGCGCCTCGCAAAACCGAATTCGGTTCTGCCGAAATCGAATTCCATTCCGTGGGAACCGAATTCGGTCGAGGCAAAACCGAATCCGGTCGAGGCGAAACCGAATTCGGTCACGCCCCAACCGGACTTGGGGCGTGTCTGAAAATTCCCGATCCTCACGAGGCGGCCTCCCGGCCATGCCCGCCCCTGTCGATTGCGAATGTTTCAACACGCTCTTTATTAAGGAGAACGCCCACCGGAGATCTCAACGGGCCCCGAAGATCCCCGTGCCGATTCGGACCAGGGTGGCCCCCTCGGCGATGGCGGCCTCCAGGTCGTCGCTCATGCCCATGGAGAGGGTGTCCAGGGCCAGGCCCTGGGCATCCAGCGTGTCCCGGGCTTCGCGCAGCCTGCGGTAGGGTTCCCGTTGGGCGGCCTCGTCCCGGCTGGGGGCGGGTATGGTCATGAGGCCCCGCAGATCCAGGCGGGGGAGCTCCATGACGGCCAGGGCAAGGTCGAACAGGGAGGCCAACCCCCCTTCGAGGTCGACCCCGGACTTGGTGGCTTCCCCGCTGACATTGACCTGGAGGCAGATGGCAAGGGGGGGGAGATCCGGGGGCCGTTGCTCGGAGAGGCGCCGGGCGATGGCGGGGCGGTCCAGGCTGTGGACCCAGGCGAAATGCTCGGCGATGGCGCGGGTCTTGTTGGATTGGATGGGGCCGATGAAGTGCCATTGGGCGGGGAGATCGGCCAGGTCTTTCATCTTGTCCAGGGCCTCTTGGACGTAGTTTTCCCCGAAGGCCCCTTGTCCGCCGGCCTCGAAGGCGGCGCGCACCCCGGTGGCGGGTTTTTTCTTGCTCACGGCCAGGAGGCCCACGCTGCCGGGTTTCCGGCCAAAGCGTTGTTCGGCCTGGGCGATCCGCTCCCGGATGCGGGCGATGCGGGGGGGTATGGTGGTTTGGAGGGTTTTATCCATCGTCGACTCGTATCGGATTCTTTCGATCCCGTGGATCTTTCAATAGAGGAGCCGCCCTTGCAAGGGGCGGTTTTCCATGCCGGCCTGGAGACCGGCGCTCCCAGCGGCGCTTCGATGGGGCTCGTCTCCCGGAATGGCTTCAACCATAGGCAACCCTCGGAGCGCCGCTCTCCAGGGCGGCATGATAAATCCGCGCGCGCCCCAAGCGCGCGCCTTTTCGTTCTCCTAAACAGACAATACGCCCGGGTCAATCCCCTTCGAATTCACACAGGGAGAATATCTTCTGTCCCTGGGCCGTGAGCCGCGCCCTGCCGCCTATATCCGGGAGGTCGATGACGAAGCAACACTCGATGATCTCGCCCCCCATCCCCTGAATCAGCTTCGTGGCGGCCTCGGCGGTCCCGCCGGTGGCCAGGAGGTCATCCACCAGGAGGATTTTCTCGCCTTGGTCGATGGCGTCGGTGTGGATCTCGATCCGGTCCGTGCCATACTCCAGTTCATAGTCGTAGCCAACGGTTTCGGCGGGCAGCTTGCCTTTTTTGCGGATGGGGACGAAACCGACCCCCAGGAGATAGGCGACCGGCGCGCCCAGGATGAAACCCCGGGATTCGATTCCCACCACCTTGTCCACGGGGACGCCGGTATAGCGGTTCACCAGCTTGTGGATGGCCATCCGGAAGCCCACCGGGTCTTTCAACAGGGTGGTGATATCCCGAAACATGATGCCCTGTTTCGGATAATGTTCGACAGTCCGAATACGGGATTTGATTGGCATGGAACTTCTCCTTGGAAACAAAAACGGTCATGTCGTGTGATAATGTTGCGTGATTCGTGTCTCTCGCGGCCACCCCCGAGGATGAAACAAGGACCGGGGGCATGGGGCATGGCCGGGCGTGGCGCCGCTATGGATCGGCGTTCAACACACGCCCGGCAACGGCATCCAGCCTTTTCAGCCGTTCCGGGTCCCGCGCATCCGGGGCGGTGATGAAGGCATGTTCCAGGGCCCTCCGACAGCCGCAATCCTGGGCCGACGAGTCCCCCCGGACGCGGGGCGCGAGGGCCTTGACCAACCCATGGGCGTTATCGGCGTTGGCCCGCAATATCCGAACAATGGTCTCCACCGTCACATCGTCATGATTCGGGTGCCAGCAGTCGTAGTCCGTCACCATGCCCACGGTGGCGTAACAGAGCTCGGCCTCCCGGGCGAGCTTGGCCTCGGGCATATTGGTCATGCCGATGACATCGCAATGCCAGGCGCGATAGAGCTCGGATTCGGCCAGGCTGGAAAACTGGGGGCCTTCCATCACCAGATAGGTCCCGCCCCGGGCCACCTCGATGCCGGCGTCCCTGGCCGCGACCTCCACATGGTCCCCCAAACGCCTGCAAACGGGATGGGCCATGGAGACGTGGGCCACCAGTCCCCCGCCGAAAAAGCTCTTGTGCCGGGCGAAGGTCCGGTCGATGAATTGATCCACGATGACAAACATCCCCGGCCTCAAATGCTCCCGCAGGGAACCCACCGCGCTCACCGAGATGACATCGGTGACGCCGGCCCTTTTCAGCACATCGATGTTGGCCCGGAAGTTGATCTCGGAGGGTGGAATCCGGTGTCCCCGGCCATGCCGGGGGAGGAACGCCAACGGTTGTCCGCCGAATTCCCCGAAGAGCAAGGCGTCGGAGGGCTCGCCGAAGGGCGAGGCGATCCGCTCCCAGTGGGTGTTGGTCAGTCCCTCGAACTCATACACCCCACTGCCGCCGATGATGCCGAGGACGGATTGGGTCTTGTGGTTTGCCATTATCGACCTCCCTCGATGATAAGGTAGAGCCCCGCCCCTGGATCGATCTCCCATGACGTCCCCCTACGCCTCATAGGGCGTCCCTGGAAGGGTCATGGGAAATCGATCGGGGGGGAGGTGGTTTGTCGAACACGCACCCGGATGGGTGGCAGGTCACGGCCATCGCGTGATTCGCGCGCCCGGAGCGTGACATATTCCCATGGCCGGGCGCAAGGCGGGGCGATATTCGGACTTTCCAAAATGGGCGCTGGCGGTCGGGCATGGAACATCCCAGCGCGGCCAAAGCCACAACCGAATCTTGGTATCCGGCGAGGTAAGGAAAGCAATCCCAAGCTTGGGACTTCGCGCCGAACGGATTTCCGCCTCGATGGCTCGTGATCGCCATGGAGAGGCCTTCCATGGCGTGCTTGTAACGCCTTTAAGGCGCTAGGGCCAAAGAAGTTGGAATTCCACATCGAGCTCTCAATATCAAGACTGGGGTTCGGGTCAACGAGAGGGTATGATCTTCCCCCGATTTACCGGAACACCGCGCAATAATGCCATCGTAAATGCCGTGGCGGCCAGCCGTGGCGTAAAGAAGCTGTATGGAAATTCGCATCGTAGCGAGGCAGTGCCCCGATTGTGGCCCAGCCTCGCTACGATGCGAATTTCCATACAGCTTCTCGGGTGGTTTTTTGCCTGTGTGAGTTGCTTTGAAGGTTATAGCCAAAGCCCCCGAATCCATCCGACATAAAATAAAATCATCCATCATCCCGCGAAAAGAGGCAATATCCATGAGTGCGCCAATAGAAGTTACAGTCCCCGATATCGGCGATTTCAAAGACGTGGAGGTCATCGAGGTATTGACCGCGCCGGGGCGTCGGATCGAGGCGGGAGAGTCGGTGATCACGCTGGAGAGCGATAAGGCGACCCTGGAGATCCCCTCCCTCTGCGCCGGGATCGTCGAGGCGATCGTGGTGAACGTCGGCGACAGGGTCTCCGAAGGGAGTCCCATCCTCACCGTGGAAGAGACGGCGACGGGTCCGGCCATGGGTGGGACGCTGCCGATTCCCCCGAACGCCCCCCGGCCATCCGAGCCGGATGCGGCCCTCGCCGCGCCTCGTTCGCCACCCCAGGCCTCGCCGGCGGTGCGACGCCTGGGGCGGGAGCTGGGCGTCCGGCTCGAACAGGTAGCGGGCACGGGGCGCAAGGGCCGGATCCTGCCCGAGGACGTGTCGCGCTTCGCCCGGGGAGGGCCGGAGCCAGGGGCGCTCGCCGCCGCCACGCCCGGCGCCGACCGACAACCGCCCTTCCCCTTCGCCCCATCGCCGGAGATCGATTTCTCCCGCTTCGGACCCATATCGACCCTGCCCCTGACCCGTATTCAAAAGATCTCCGGCGCGAACCTGCACCGGACCTGGGTCACCATTCCCCATGTGACCCACCACGACCTGGCGGACATCACCGATCTGGAGGCGTTTCGCCGATCCCTCCCCAAGGAATCCGAGTCCGCGCGCGTCACCCTCCCCGCCTTTCTGCTGAAGGCGTCCGTGGCCGCGTTGAAGGCCTTCCCCACCTTCAATGCCGCCCTGGCGCCGGACGGGGAGAACCTGATCCTCAAACGCTACTATCACATCGGGGTCGCGGTGGACACGCCCGAGGGCCTGGTGGTTCCCGTGATTCGGGACGTGGACCAAAAGGGCATCCTGGCGCTGGCCGAGGAACTGGCCACGGTGAGCGCCAAGGCGCGGGAGAACAAGCTCGCCCCCGGGGACTTCCAGGGCGGGTGTTTTACCCTATCGAGCCTGGGTGGCATCGGCGGGACCGGGTTCACGCCCATCCTGAACGCGCCGGAGGTGGCGATATTGGGGGTCGCCCGGTCGAGCCTGCAACCGGTATATCTGGACGGCGAGTTCCGGCCGCGCCGGATGCTGCCGCTCTCCCTGTCCTTTGATCATCGGGTGATCGATGGCGCGAAGGGGGCCCGCTTCACGACCTTCCTGTGTTCGCTGCTGGCGGATGTTCGGCGGTTGCTACTGTAGTCAACCGAATCATGGTGTATCATTGTTTCTCATTCAACTAACCACCCTGGAGAACCCCCATGAGCGCCGTCCCCTTCGATACCCATCGCTTCGTCGAAACCCTCCGGGACGCCGGCGTCCCGGAAAGGCAGGCCGTCGCCCACAAGGATGCCCTCGGCGAGGCGTCCTTCGCCACGAAGGCCGATCTGCGTGAAACGGAACAGCGCATCAAGGTGGAACTCATCAAATGGATGATCGGTCTGGCGCTGGCCCAGACCGCCTTGGTGGTGGGGCTCATCGATCTCCTTTCCAAGGCTGCCTGAGCCCGATGCAACCCCCCGCGCCAAGGCGCGCAATCCGAGCCTTGGCATAACGCCCGACCTGACCCCGCCACCCCCCGCCCACGTGGAAAAACACGCCCTCCTCATCGGCGTCGGCCAATACCCCACCCACGCACTCCCCCCGCTCCCGGCGGCGGTCAATGATGCCAAGGCCCTGGGAGCGGTCCTGCGTCACCCGGAGATGGGGGGCTTTCCTGATGCCAACGTCATCCTTCTGGAGGATCCCGATCGGCAGGCCATGGAGACGGCCATCGAGGAACTCTTCTCGGGACGGGCCAAGGATGATCTCGCGCTGCTTTACTTCTCCGGCCACGGCCTCAAGGACGACGCCGGCAGGCTCTATCTCGCCACCGGGTCGACCCGCAAGACCCCCAACGGGGAATTGGTGCGCGCCACCGCTGTTTCCGCCAGCGCCGTACACGAGAACATGGAACGCAGCCGCGCCCGGCGCCAGGTGGTGATTCTGGATAGCTGCTACAGCGGCGCCTTCCCGGCGGAGTACGCCATCAAGGACGACGGCACCATCGACCTCCCCGGACAGCTCCTCCCCCATGCCGCCCCCCCTCCCGCCAAGGCCGCGCCAGGTGGCGAGGGCCAGGCCATCCTCACCGCTTCCACCGCCAGCCGCTACGCCTTCGAGCAAGACGACGAAGCGCTCTCCCTGTATACCCGTTTCCTCATCCGGGGCATCGAGACCGGGGAGGCGGACGGCAACGACAACGGCTTCGTCACCGTGGGCGAGCTCCACGAGTACGCCCGTGGACGGGTCCAGGCGGTGCAACCGGCCATGCGGCCCGGCATCTACCTGGGCGGGGGCGGCGGGGCTATTCGGGTCGCCGGGGTGCCCGTGGGCGACCCTTCGGCGCGGTACGCCAAGGCGGTGGGCAAATCCCTGGACCACCGGGGCGAGATCGCCATCGCCGCCCGCCCGAGATTGGATGACTGGCGGGAAAGGCTCGGGCTGGATACGGCCAGCTATGATGCCATCGAGGAGGATGCCATGGCGGCCCGCCGGAAGGAATTCGACGGGAAATGCCAGGAATACGGCCAAACCGTCCGGGAGATACTGAAACAGGGGAAGCGTCTCGCGGACGAGGCCGAAAAGACGAACCTTGCCGATTACCGCCAGCGGCTGGGGCTGGACGAGGAAGACGCCCAGGCGATCCAGGCGGGGACCGAAAAAGAGGTCGCCGCCGAGGGGGCGCGCCATAAAAAAGACCGGCAGCTCTATGCCGCCTCCTTCCGGGAGGCCATTCGGATGGAGGAGGGGCCGGAGGGCGCGCTCACCGAGGCCACCCGGGCGAGGCTGGCGCGGTTCCAGCAGGAGCTGGCCCTGTCCCATGGGGAGGCGAAGGAGATCCGGGAAGAGGTGCGCCGGGGGGAGAAGAAGCCGTCTCCGAAAGAAGCGGAACCTTGGTGGAAGAGATATCTGGCCGCCGATGCGCTGATTACCATCGTTGCCGGGGTGCTCACCATCGTCGCCAGCGCCTTGGCCATATGGTCCTTTTGGGGAACGGAACCCGACCGGGGCGGACGACCCCTTCAGGAACAGACCAGCGCCGGGGACAGGGGCGAACCCAAGAGCCGGCAAGATGCCGGCGCGCCCAGGGGGGCCCCCGGCATGACCGCCAGCCCGACCCATCCGGGAGCCGTCCCTGGGAGCGCCGCCCTCCAGGGCGGCAAATCAACGGGCGGCGAGGCGGAACCCGCCACGCCAGGGACGGCCTCCGTGGTAGCTCAGGCCGATGCCGAGCGAAGCGAGCCCCAAGGATGGGCAAAGGCGCCCCCAGGCGCCATGCCCATTCTAGACCCCGAGATGGGCACGACGCGGAGCGCCCTTGCCCATCCTACACCCACTCCGTCATCCCGGCAGGGAATGCCGGGACCCAGCGCCAGGGATGGCAAGGAGCGGTCCCCGAGCGAAGTCCAGGGGAGCGGGCCCCCAGCACCCGCCATTCCCGCGCCGCCGCCCAAGCCCGCCCGGCTCACCATCCACTCCAATGTCACCAATGATACCGTCACCATCGACGGCGAGCCCGTGGGCCCCACCGGTCCCACGGTCCATGAACGCCCGCCGGGGGAGTACACGGTGCGGGTGGAGAAAGCAGGCTATGAGCCTTTCGAACGGGGCATCACCCTGGCGCCGGGGCAGGAGAAGACGGTGCGGGCGACGTTGGCGTTCCAAACCTTCCGAGACCGCCTGAGGGACGGCGGCCTGGGGCCCGGGATGATGGTGCTCCCGGCGGGGAAATTCGTGATGGGCTCGCCCGAGGGCGAGGCGAAGCGCAATTCCGATGAAAGCCCGCGACACCCGGTGCGCATCCCGGAGCCCTTCGCCCTGGGGGTGACCGAGGTGACCTTCGCGGACTACGACCGATTCGCCAAGGCCACCGGGCGCGAATTGCCGGATGACCGAAAGTGGGGCCGTAACGAGCACCCGGTAATCAACGTCAGTTGGGAGGATGCCACGGAATATGCCGAATGGCTGAGCGGGCAGACGGGCGAGGACTACCGCCTGCCCACGGAGGCCGAGTGGGAATACGCGGCCCGGGCGGGGACGGATACGCCCTTTTCCACCGGGGAATGCATTCATACGGATCAGGCCAACTATGCTGGGAACCATGACTATGCCGGTTGCGGCGCCAGGACCGGGGTCTATCGTGGAAAAACCGTCCCGGCGGGGTCGCTCCCGGCCAACCCCTGGGGGCTCCACGGGATGCACGGTAATGTGTGGGAGTGGACGGCGGATTGCTGGCACGGCAACTACGAGAACGCCCCCGAGGACGGCAGGGCCTGGGGCGGGGAGGACGGTGGCGATTGCGGCCGGCGCGTGGTTCGCGGCGGTTCGTGGAACTACGAACCGAGGAGGCTCCGGTCGGCGAACCGTAACTGGAACTGGACAGATGAAGCGTTCAGCTACGTCGGTTTTCGACTCGCCAGGGCCTTGTGACCCTTTACTCTTTATACTTTTTCCCTTTACAAAGGATTTCGCGCAGGGAAATCCTTATCCGAGGGAAGCGAGGATCGCGCGAAAATTCGGCGAATGTCTTGTGGCAAATACCACCGTCCCCTCGCTCCCAGGCTGGAACTTGGTGGGAACCGGCGCAAAAAAGACCATCATGGACCAACAAACCCCCAAGGCCATTGGGGATTGCCATGCGTTGCTGGAATGGCTTCTCCCCCAGCCGGATAAATTTCCACGCCCGCGGCGTTTTACCCTGGGGGAGCGCATGGAATCGGGCATGCTGGCGGTGTTGGAGAACCTCATGGAGGCGGCCTACAGCCGCGCCAAGGCCGAACCGCTCCAACGGGCCAACCTGAAGCTCAATGTTGTTCTCCAAATGTCGAATTGGGAATTAGGAATTGGGAATTAGGAATTGGGAATTAGGAATTACGAATTAGGAATTACGAATTGGGAATTGGGAATTGGGAATTGGGAATTGGGAATTGGGGATGAAAGGAGATCACCATGCAAGCGATTGAGTTCGAGACCGGGATCCATGACGGCATCATTTCCGCTGGGGCCCGGGCTCCGCTTGGGCGCCCTTTTTCGGAAAGCGCCGGCTTCCCGAACCCGTCGGGCAAGTGCCGCGCCCTTCTTCGATTCCCAGGCTTCGGGGCGGGATATTGGCGCGAAGGGAAAAGAATCCATGAGAGAGAAAATCCCATGCACCGATGAACCGATGGATGGCGTAAGGGTCATCCCGGACTTATCTTCCCGACCCCGGGGAACTGGCGCGGCGGGAAGAGACCGTTGAACCCAGGCTGGGGATCGATCCGTTCCGGCGCCGGGTTTTTCCAGGAAAAGGCAACGGCCGATAATGCCCATGGGCACCCACCCATCCGGTATTTTCCGGGTGGCCGCGCCGCCCATGGGAAAACAGGATGATGACAACGAAACCGACCGGAGGAGCCAAACCATGACCATCAATTATGCCCTGTTCGAGAACCATCTGACCTCGGACCCCGACGATTACGCCGCCCAGGTCCGCATCGCGGGCTCGGCGGACCTGGACGCCATCGCCCGCCGCATCCTGGAGGAGGGCTCCACGGTGGGGGAGGCGGATGTGATGGCGGTGCTCATCGCCGCGGTGGCGGCCTGCGAGTCCCTGCTGCTGGAAGGGATGCGGGTGAACCTGGGGGATTTGTGCCAGCTCTTCCCGCGGATTTCCGGGGTTTTCCATGGCCCCACGGACCATTTCGATCCGGCCCGCCACCGGCTGGATGTGGGGGCGAGCCCCGGTAAGGGGGTGCGCAAGGCGGTGCGGGAGGAGGGCCAGGTGGCGAAGGTGGAGTCGGTGAAACCGGCCCCGACCCTGATGCGGTACGGGGATCTCGCCAGCGGGGAGGTGAATGGTACCCTGACCCCGGGGAATATCGGGACGGTGGATGGGCACCGCCTGAAGTTCGACCCGGACCAGGCGGACGAGGGTATTTTCCTGGTGGCGGCCGCCGGCGAGACCAAGGTGGCGATGACCCAGAAGAATAAGCCGGGGCAGTTGGTGTTTCTGGTCCCCACGGGTCTCGCGCCGGGGGAGTATCACCTGGAGGTGCGCGCCCGGATGCGGGAGAGCAGCGAGATCCGGACCGGCCGCCTGGATGCGACCCTGGTGGTGGTGTAGGCCTTGGAAGCCGTTTGGGAATTCGTCATCCACCGGGGCGGGGCCCGAATGGCGTCCTGCCGCGTTGGGACGGGGGCGAGGTTCGTTATGGGCTCGGGGGCGTCGTGTCGTCCACGACAGCCCCCATCGCGCCTTGGGGGAGCCACGGCCTCCAGGACGCGAATTTCCAAACAGCTTCCCAGGACCGGACTCGGGGGGCTTTTTACCCGGTTGCCCGGGGGCCACCGGGGGCGGGGCGTGAAAAACGGGCCCCGCCCGCCTCCGATGCCGTGAGGACCGGGCCCACGGGTCACGAGGGCCGGGCCCGGGGGTCGTGAGGGCCGGGCCCACGCACCCTGGGCTTATGGGCGCGTGGGTGGTGTGCCCCGGGCCCCGGAAAAGACCGAGGGCGCCCGGAATGAGGTGCGATAAAGATGTGTGAGCAGCAAACTCCGGTGGGCGAACCCGGGAAGAGGCGTCTTTGCGATAGAGTGGCCAGCGGTTTGGGGCGGTTGTTTACGCGGGGGAACCGGCGCGGGCCACCCCGCCGCGAGGAGAGGCCTTTTGGCCAGGGGAGCGCTTTTACTCGGTACCTGATAAAACACCGGTACCTGTTCGAGAGTTCCCTGGTGGGTTGGTCCATTGCGCTCCTTCTGTTTCTCGCCTATTGCGCACTCCCCTTCTTCCCCGGGAAGGTGGATTTCCCCAGTGGCATCGTGGCGGCCTCCCTGGCCTCCAGCGCCTTTTTGGTGTTTGTCCTTCCGGGACTGGAGACGGCGAAGGTGCGCCGCCTCCTCTGCGGACATCTGATAGCGAGCACTGTCGGGTGTCTGTGTTATTACCTGATGATGAGCGCCATCGGCCATGGCGTGGCGGCGTGGTATACCGTGGTTGTGAGCGGTTCCGTGGCCGTGGGATTGAGTGCCTTCCTGATGGTGATAGTCGGGGCCCAGCATCCCCCGGCGGCGGGCACGGCCCTGGGGTTTGCGATTGCGGTGGGCCCGTTTTCCCATCTCTGGCCGAAACTGGTGTTCGTGGTGGCGGGGGTTTTGTTACTGGGCGTGATGAGTTGGGCGTTCGCTCGCTTGCCGGAGGCCTTGCATGGGGACCTTTGGTGATGGGATCTTCGGCGCTCGGGATTGGACGCCCGGGGCGTCGGAACAGGGGACGCTGAAGTAACGCCGGTCCTCCAGCCGCAAGGCGGTCAATCGATTTCCCCATACGCAGCCCGTGTCCAGGGGATAAACGCCATGGCGTTCATGGAGATGGGTGAAAAAATCGAACGGATCCGTCCGCGCGGCGGGGGCCGAGCGCCCCCCCGGCGACCGGGCGGGGTCGGGGAGGGTGGGAGGCTGCAAGGCCAGGGTGGCCCAATGGCCGAAGACAATCCGCTCGCCGATACTGTGCCGGTCCGTCAGTTCGAACCACGGCCGGAGATGGGCTTTCCCGGCCCCCGGCGGTCCGGCGACCTCCAGGTCCAGCGCGCCATCCTCCCGGCAATAGCGCAGGCGCGTGAGGGCGTTGGTGATGAACCGCAGCCGGTCCCAGCCGGTCAGCCCCTCGGACCACCGGTCGGGCTCGTTGCCGTACATGTTGGCGACGAAGTCCGTCCACCGGGTGTCGTCCCCCAGGACCGAGGCCACCTCGCCGGCGCGGCGGGCCGCCGTTGCCCGATCCCACTGGGGCGGGAAACCGGCATGAACCATGGCAAACCCCAATGCCGGGTCGTGGTGTAAGAGGGGACGACGGCGCAGCCAATGGATCAATTCGTCCCGGTCCGGGGCCGCGAGGACATTGTCGTGGGTATCGTTTTTTCGGGGAGACTTGGTACCCGCCGCCACGGCCAGTAACGCCAGGTCGTGGTTGCCCAGGACCGCGACCGCCCGTTCCCCCAATCCGCGGATAAAGCGCAGCACCTTGGCCGATTCCGGCCCCCGGTTGACCAGATCGCCACACAGCCAGAGGTGGTCGTTTTCGGGATCGAATGTTATCTCGGCAAGGAGCGCGGTGAATGGCGCGAAGCATCCCTGGAGGTCGCCGATGGCGTAGGTGGACACGGGTGTTACTCCATACTGTAGCGGTGGATTGTTATGGGCTCGGGCCGGATATCCCTATGGGAGGGGAGGGGATCGATAGCGACTCGGAGCGCCATGACGATTTTCGGTTGCGCCCCGGCGGGGGTGTGTTCAGGATTCCGGTGACAAAAGCCTGACGCCCCCCGGGCCGCTGAGTAATAGGATATCGGCGGGCCGCCTTGCAAACAGGCCATTGGTGACGATCCCTGGGATCTGATTGAGTGCCGCTTCCAACCTGGGGGGGTCGATGATGCTGAGGTTATGGATATCCAGGATCACGTTGCCGTTGTCGGTGATGAACCCATCCCGCCAAAAGGGATTGCCGCCCATCCTTGCGATCTCCCGGGCCACGGTGCTGCGCGCCATGGGTATGACTTCCACCGGGAGGGGGAATCTACCCAATACCGACACCAGCTTGGATTCATGGGCGATGCAGACGAACTTTTTGGCGGCGCTGGCCACGATCTTCTCCCGCGTCAAGGCCCCGCCCCCGCCCTTGGTGAGGTACAGGTGTCCGGTGGCCTCGTCGGCACCATCGACGTAGACAGGGACTTCGCCCACCCCATTCAAGTCCAGCACCGGAATGCCACGGGATTTTAGGCGCTGGGCGGTGGCGTTGGAGCTCGCCACCGCGCCGTCGATTCGATGCCGGATATCGGCCAAGGCGTCGATGAAATGGTTGGTGGTGCTCCCCGTGCCGATGCCGACGACGGCGCCGGTTTCCACGTATTCCAACGCGGCGCGGGCGACGGCCTGTTTGTTTGGGTCTTGTGACGTCATGTTTTTATCCCGTTTTGGGCTGTTATGATAGGCGGCCTTCGGTTTGTTCAGTCACGCTTTTAACACGTTAGGAAGATTTTGCGAAGCAAAATTATGGGCTATTTTCTGCAGCAACTCATCAACGGTTTCACCCTGGGGATGATCTACGGCCTGATTGCCATCGGTTATACGATGGTGTACGGCATCATCGGGATGATCAACTTCGCCCATGGGGAGATCTACATGATCGGCGCGTATGTTTCGATCCTGGGCTTTACCCTGCTCGGGCTCGCCGGGGTGACGGCGGTGCCCATAGCGTTGGTGGTGGTACTGGTGGCCGCCATGTTTTTCACCGCCGCCTACGGCTGGACGCTGGAGCGGATCGCCTATCGCCCCCTGCGGCGCGCCCCCAGGCTGGCCCCTCTCATCTCGGCCATCGGCATGTCGATTTTTCTGCAAAACTACGTGCAATTGCTCCAGGGCACCCGCGTCAAGTCCTTGCAACCCATCATCCGTGGGGGCTTTGCGTTGTACGATGATGCGGGATTCGTGGTGCAGGTGAGCAATATTCAGATCGTCATCTGGATCCTGACGATCCTGCTGATGGTGGTCTTCGCCGCAATCATCGGGCGCACCGCCCTCGGCCGCGCGCAACGCGCCTGCGCCGAGGATCGAACCATGGCGGCGCTGCTGGGCATCGATGTGGACCGCACCATCTCGATTACTTTTATCATGGGGGCGGCCCTGGCGGCGGTGGCCGGGGTGATGGTGACGCTGTATTACGGCGTCGTCGATTTCTTTATCGGGTTTATGGCGGGGCTGAAGGCATTTACGGCGGCGGTGCTGGGCGGGATCGGTTCGATACCGGGGGCCATGCTGGGCGGGCTTATCCTGGGGCTCGTGGAGACCTTTTGGTCCGGTTATTTCTCCACGGAGTATAAGGATGTGGCGGCGTTTTCGATCCTGGTGCTGGTCCTGATATTCCTGCCGACGGGTCTGTTGGGGCGGCCCGAGGTGGAAAAGGTATGAAGGTTGCGCGCGGGGACTTTCTTCGATCATGATTTTTAATCATCAATGGATCGTTGCCGGTTGTCGAGGGACGTATTCATGGCGTAGGGGACGCGCGCCCATGGAGCGCCCGCCCGATGGGCGCGCCTGGGAAATCATCACGCCCCCTCCCCGCCGCCCATGGATGGCGTCTGTCGGGTAGCCTATTCCAAGGCAGAGGCCACCGTCCCCGCAATCTCGTCGGCCAGACGTTCTACCTGTGCCCTTTCCTGTCCCTCCACCATGACCCGCGCCAGGGGTTCCGTGCCCGAAAGTCGCAATAGGACCCGACCCGTTCCGGCAAGATCCGCCTCGGCGGCACGAACGCGCGCTTGCACCTGGGGCAATGTTGTCACATCGATCTGTCGGGGGAGGCGAATATTCTTGAGCACCTGGGGATGTTTGGTGATGTCCCGTTTGAAGTCGTGGAGGGTGCGGTCGAACTGCCGGAGGGCGGACAGGACCTGGAGCGCGGATACGATGCCATCGCCGGTAGAGGCCCGATCCAGGCAAATGATATGTCCGGAGGTCTCGCCACCCAGCGTCCAGCCCCCCTTTCGGAGGGATTCCAATACATAGCGGTCCCCTACCGGGGAGCGCACCAGTTGTATGCCATGGGCGGCCAGCGCCTGCTCCAGGCCGAGGTTGCTCATCACCGTCCCCACCACGGTATCCCCTGGCAGGCGGTCTTTTTCCTGGCGCGATCGGGCGATGATGTAGAGGAGTTCATCACCATCCACGCGTTCCCCCGCGTGATCGACCATGATGACCCGGTCGCCGTCGCCATCGAAGGCAGCGCCCACATCGGCCCTGTGTTGCAAGACCGTATTCTGCAAGTATCGGGTGGCGGTCGCGCCGCAGCCGTCATTGATATTGAAGCCGTTGGGTTCGGCGCCGACCTCGATGACCTCGGCCCCCAGTTCCCGGAACACACTGGGCGCCACGTAATAGGTGGCGCCGTGTCCGCAGTCGACCACAATCCTAATTCCTGTCAGGTGCATGCCGAAGGGCAGGGAACTTTTGCAAAACTCGATATAGCGGCCCGGCGCGTCGGTGATCCGTCCGGCCTTGCCGAGTTGGTGGGGGGCGACGGTCCGCATGGGCTTTTCCATTTCGTCCTCGATGGCCAGCTCCATGTCGTCCGGGAGTTTGCCCCCATCGGCGGAAAAAAACTTGATGCCGTTATCGGTGAATCGGTTGTGAGAGGCGCTGATCACGATGCCCGCCTTGGCGTGGAGGGTTTGGGTGAGATAGGCGATGGCCGGGGTCGGCATGGGACCGAGCAGCCTGATATCCACGCCGGCCGCGGACAGCCCCGCCTGTAGCGCCGATTCGAACATGTAGCCGGAGATCCGGGTGTCTTTTCCGATGATGACCTTTCCGACACTGCCTTCGGACGTCGTCCGATCCGCCAGGACCCGACCGGCGGCCCAGCCGAGTTTGAGCATGAATTCCGGCGTAATCGGTGGATTGCCGACTTCGCCGCGGATCCCGTCGGTACCGAAATATCGCCGTTTTTGCGACATGATTTTGCTCCGCGTGATGTTGCCCCGAAAGCGCGCGCCTCGCGCGGGGGCACAGATTATATACCGAAAATGTAACTATCCACCTTCCCGCTCCCGGTTAAACAACAGGAGAAGTAAACACCTTACGCGGGCCTGGAAAGACATTTTGCCTACGTTTACGAAAAGTTGAGATAATAGCCTGGGTACGGATGGAGATACGGGCACCCCGGACGGTGCAAAGACAGCCGCTGACTTTGAGTTTACCCTTGGATAGTCGCGGGTCCCGTTCAGCTTGGTTGTTCGTGAACGGGACCTCAATGCGAAGGCTAAGGACCCCATCTTGGTGCTCCCTGAGTCGGTTGAGCAAATTACGCCCTGGGGATTGCTTAGAAGCTGTTTGGAAATTCGCATCGTAGAGGTGGTGCCCCGATTGTGGCCCCGCAAGGCGCGATGGGGGCGAAAATCAAGGATTGTAGTGGACTACACGACGCCCCCAAGCACATAACGAACCTCGCCCCCGTCGCAACGGGGCAGGGCGCAATTCGGGCGCCGCCTCGGTAGATTGCGAATTTCCAAACAGCTTCTTAGGCCTACCGCGCTTGCCCTTTATCGGAGCCGCTTCCTCCTGATTAGCCTGCTAAAGAATAATCCGTGGGACTCACGCATTGACAGGTTCTGTAGAATATGGTTATTAACATAAGGGAATTGACAATTGGGAGCCAAGCGCCATGGTACATGAAATAAGCCGCCCTTCGACAGCCCGTTGCACATTGCCGATGTATAGGGGGGGTATTTGTTAAGCGAACCGGACTCCCCCGTTGCCGCCATTTGTCGGAGGTGATGAATATCTCGCATGACAGCGTGAATCGTTTTTTGCAAAGAGAAACTTATTCGCACCAGGACCGGACAAGCCTTACAGCTGCAAAATGGCCTTATCGGGTATCTCCGGTCGGGCAAACACCACAAAGCGGTCAAGGGAATCGACCTAATCACGTTGTATTACTGTGACGTCGATGGGCGGCACCTGCCCGTCAATTATCGGATTGTCGACAAATCCGAAGGGAAAACGAAGAACGAATATTTTCGGGAAATGCTGGCCGAGGTACCGGCTTGGGGATTGGAACCGGCTTATGTAACGGGGGACGGTTGGTACGGTGGCGTGGCCAACCTCGAGGAGGTGAGAGACCATCATCCGGGGTTCCTCTTCGCGCTGGAGTCCAACCGTACCGTATCCGTGGGAAAAGGGACATAGGTGCAAATTCAAGAGCCGGATATTCCGGAGCCAAGGACGGGAAATTCGGCTGCGCGAGTTTGGGATGGTGAATGTGTTTCGGACGAGCTCGAAAGACCAAGTTCGCCACTATGCCGTTTACCTACCCGACGCCAAAACCTTGCTTTCCTTCGGTCGCGACCGGTTCCCTTGGCTCCATGACCTACATTGGCAAAAGGAGCCTTTTCAACGGTGTGGTCGCGGAATTTGTCCGTTTCTTTATGCCTGGGAAGGAATACCTTAATCCTCTGCGGAACCGGGTAATGAGCCGAGTTGTCTGTGCCCGCGATAAGCCGCTGATTCGGAACAGACAACGGCGAATCGGGCCCTTGTCGGCCGCCTTCCCCAGCCGAGGTATGGCCAAAGCGACTTAACTGCTGTGAAATGAAATCCTAGCCCGCCTCCCGGTGTGGGATTTTGAAGCCGAGAGGCTCGCTACTGTCGAGGAAAACTTGAACCCGCTCCAGCGTTTGGAGCCCTTGGGTCTTGGGCATTACGGTCATTTCCCGATGATCCCGAATTTCGGATTGCCTTCGAGCTCACTTTACGTTGGAGTTATGCGCTACCTTCGGGCTTATGGCTTTTTGGATAGGACTCAAGTTTGATTCCTACACCATGAACCTGATATCTTAGAAGAGTCGTTATATTATCATCAGGCGAGTCAATGATAATCGCGGCATTTGTGAAAGTGATTTCTACCTGACTCCTTGAAAGGCTGTCCGGTCAAAATCCGGTATGTTTCGCAATCATAGGCGCGTAGCTCAGGGGTAGAGCACTACCTTGACATGGTAGGGGTCGGCGGTTCGATCCCGCCCGCGCCTACCAGGCTTCTACTCGATACAATCCGATACTGTCCGTAAACCCGCTTAAATGCGGGTTTTTTGGTTGTATCTTCGTCCAACCGGGCCCGAACCCACCCATTGATAGCCAGAAAATCCAGGGGTAGCTTTCCGGGGTAACCCACTCGACACCATTGATCGTAAGAATGAG
This sequence comes from uncultured Thiotrichales bacterium, assembly GCA_964593225.1. Taxonomy (GTDB): domain Bacteria; phylum Pseudomonadota; class Gammaproteobacteria; order HK1; family HK1; genus JABDQX01. Next base: position 6,179 of record CAZQHJ010000023.1, on the reverse strand, counting down.
GCGGGAAAGTCAATAACCTACAGAGCCAAGCCTGCTAACGATCACCTTCGAGCGCGTTACCCCGTCTGCCCCGGCCAGTGATACTAAGGACGCCGTGTGCTTCCCGAGTCACGTGTGCGTAGCCTTTCCAATTATGTCCAGTCCGGGAAGGTTATCGACGATCTTCATGGTTTCCAGGCTCACCGTGATGACCCGCAACAATAGCTCCAAGGGATATTTGGGGTTGTGCATGGTTTCCATGGCCCAGTGGTTGGCATCAACGGTAATGCCGCTGGCCTTGTCGGTTTTGACGCGCTGGCGTTCCATGACCCAATCCATGGCGGGTTTGCCGTTCACCACGTAATCGTAGGCCTCCGGGGGGATGTCCCTGACGGTGATGCGGTGGTTGTAGACGATGGTGGTGAGATCCTTGACGGTCTTGCCGTTTTCCCTCCTTTTGCCGTAGCGCATCTTCTCCACCCGGTAGTGTTCGGGTTCGCTGGCGCCGCTTTCCAGGGTGGCGGGATACATTTCCACGGCCTCGTAATCGAGATGCAGGCGAGCGAGTTCCCGCCCGGCCTCGCTAAAGGCCCGGAACCCGGCGATGGTCTTTACCGCCGGGATGCGGGGTAGCTCTTTACTCAGGTTATTGGCGTAGCGGCTGCGATAGTCTGGGGAATGCAGCAGGCCGTAAATGTAATAGAAGAGGTCTTCCTTGGTGATGGCATCAAAGGGATAGGCGGCTCGGAAATGGGTAAGCCCCTGGTCGGTGATGGCGTCACGGCGGTTGCTGCCGTCCTGGTCGTAGAGGTAGAGGGGGAAGCATTGGCCTTTTTCGATGTTGTCGAGGCAAGGCAAATGGTCAGAAATGAGCGTTGAAAAACTACGCGCGCCCACACCCGATACACAAATCACCAGATTCTCCGCTACCGCATGGGGGAAGATGCGGGGCATTTGGTACACCCGCTCATTGAATCGCCGATTGTAATAGAGCCACTGTTTGGAAAAGGGACGATAGAGGCTGGGAATCGAACTATTCGGTTCAAAGGATAACCGCCGATCCTTTGCCAACTCCTGCTTTACATTGTGTGACCAGCTGATTTCGGCGGGATCGGTGTTGATAAAGCCATCGACTTTGGCTTGACGCTCTTTGGTCGAAAGGTCGCCGTGGGCCTGATTAAAGCGCGCTACTTCACCGTTGTAGAAGGCGATCATGCGCTGCATGTTGTCGCCGACGGCGGTTTTGCCGGGGTTGTAACACCAGGCATCGCGCCCGGATGCGATACCTAGACTAAAATTATCGAAGAGCTTTTCCTCATCTCCCTTTTTATCTCCCATCACAATAAACTCGCCAAAACCATCATCCCTTTGAGCCAGCCAATCGCCATGTCGGTCCGGGGTGATTTCCCGCCAGCCATTGGCTTTGGTGATGCCATCGACGCTTTCGAAGCCCGCGATCCTTTCCAGTTTTTCCTCGCGGGTGAGGTAGTCGCCGATGTCGTGGAGCCGGATTCGGCCCTTTTCGGTGGCGTCGGGGTTTTTGACCAACAGGGAGATGGCGACGGGGGCACGGCTGGCGCTGCCGAATATCTTGCCGCCTTCCCGGCGGGATAGCTCGCCCTGTGTGCGTTGATTGCCGCGCAGGTGAAGGAGATAGAGGGAGGAGAACTCCTCGGCGAGACACTGGCGCAGGCCATCGGCGAGGTTGGCCTCCAGGAACCCGGCATTGGTGACGAAACCGATCACCCCGCTCTCGCCGATGCGATCCGAGGCCCAACGGATGGCGCGGATGTAGCTGTCGTAGAGTTGGCGAACTGATGTCATTACTGATCGTTCGGCATAGGTAGTGCGTATTCTCTCATCCAAAATGGGATAAGGCACATTCCGGTTATTGTCATTCGCGCTCCCCTGCCCCGCCGAATAAGGCGGATTACTCATGATCACCCGGATCTCCTTCAGGCCCTTTTGGTGCATGCGGCGGCGGCTGTTCTCCTTGAGTTTGTCTTGGATTTGGTCGTCCTGTTCGTGGAGTTGGAAGGTGTCGGTGAGGCAGATGCCGGGAAAGGGTTGGTAGCCGTCGCCTTGGTCGCCCATTCGATCGTGGTAGGCCACCTCGATGTTGATGGCGGCGATGTAATAGGCCAGCAGCATGATCTCGTTGGCGTGGATCTCGTTGTGGTATTTATGGGGTAGCTCTTCCGGACCGATGAGTCCGCTTTGCAGCAGGCGAGTAAGGAAGGTACCGGTGCCGACGAAGGGGTCGATGATATGTACCCCCTGGCTACCCAGGTTCTCACCAAATTCGGCTCGCAATAGCTGATCGATGCTGTGGAGGATGAAGTCGACGATCTCCACCGGGGTGTAGACGATGCCCAATCGCTCGGTCATGCGGGGAAAGGCGTTCCGAAAGAATTTGTCGTATAGCTCATTGATGATCTTCTGCTTGCCGGCGGCGTTGTCGATGCCCTCGGCGCGCATCCTGACGCTGGCGTAGAAGCCCCGCAGGGTGTCGGCCTCTTTCTCCAGGTAGTGACCATTCAAGAGGCTCAATATCTTCCGCATCCCTCGGGAGACGGGGTTGTTGGCGGCGAAGCTGTTGCGACTGGCGGAACCATGGCCGCCCGTGGGGAAGCCATTTCTTTCCGTGGCTAAGCCATTGCTGACAGTTAGGAAGCTATTGCCGCCCGTGGCAGAGTCGTTGCTTTCCATTGCGAAGCAATTGCTTCCTGTAGAGAAGTCATTGCTGCCAGTTGGAAAGCCATTGCTTCCCGTGGATTGTCGGTCGTCATGTAAGGACTGGAGGTCTTCTTCGCCCGACCCCGGTCGCCCACCGTCCCCGTGGCCTTCGAAGAGGGCCTCGAATACCGGCTGGGTAATCAAATGTTGCGCCAGCATCTCGATGACCTCGGCCTTGGTAATGGCGGGATTCAGATCGTCGCGCAGTTCCTTGACGAATTCCCGAAAGGCCCGGCGTTCCTCTTTGTTGGCGGGGTTCTCGAGGATGGTTTCGATGCGGGTGATATGGGTTCGGGCGATCCGGGCGATGTCGCCCGCCCAATCCTCCCAATAGGTGCGGCGACCGCATTTCTCGACGATCTTGGCGTAGATGGCGCGCTCCACCTCGCCGGGCTCGAACTCGATTTCGGTTTGGGTTCCCGTGTCCGGGGATGGGCCGACCGGGGCGTTACCGATGCCCTGGCCGCCCCGAGCCTGGGCTGCCAATCTCTCGGCCAGGGTCTTGCGGTGGCGGTTGGCCTTGCGGATGGTCCGGTCATCGATGGCGATGACCTCCATCTTGGCGGGCGGCGCGCCAGTCAAGTCCAGCTTGTTGATCATGGCCTCGAAGCGATCGTCATGGGAACGGAGCGCCTGGAGCACTTCCCAGACCACCTTATAGGTCCGGTTGTCGGCCAGGGCCTCATGGAGTTTCATCCCGGCGGGAATCACCACCGGCAGGATGACATAGCCGCGCGTCTTGCCGGGGGCGTTGCGCATGACCCGGCCCACGGATTGCACCACATCCACCTGGGAATTGCGCGGGGTTAGGAATAGCACGGCGTCGAGCGCCGGCACGTCCACCCCCTCCGAGAGGCAGCGCACATTGCTGAGGATGCGGCAGGTGTTATCGGGCGGCTGGGCCCGCAGCCAGCCCAGCTTTTCCTCCTTTTGGCTGGCGTTCATGCCCCCGTCCACGTGCTCGGCCTGGCATTGCAGGGTGCCGTATTCGTCTTGGTGTTCCCGGTAGGCCCGGACCACCTCCTGGAACATCCCGGCGATCTGACGGGAGCTGACCTTATGGGTCTTGCGTTTGCCGATGGCGGGTTCGATGACCTGACAAAAGGCCACGGCCCGGCGCATGGGGTCCGGGTCCGGCGTTTGTTCGGCCTCCTCGGTTTGGTGTTTGCATAGGGCCTTCCAACAGCCCACGATCTTGGCGGCGTCGTCTACCTTGAGGCTGTTGTTTTCGTCTTTCAGGAGGTTTTGCAGGCGACGGCTGACGTGGGCCTCGTCCATGGTGAGGATGATGACCTTGTAATCCACCAACAGACCACGGTTGACGGCCTCGGAGAAGGTGAGGGTGTGGAGATCCTGGCCGTAGAGGGCGGAATCGTCCATGGAGGCCAGGGTCACCTCGTCCCGCTCGGCGCTGACTTGGGCGATGTCGCCGTAGATGCGGGGGGTGGCGGTCATGTAGAGGCGCTTGGCCCCTTGGATGTAATCGGCATCGTGGATTCTTACGAAGTTGCTTTCGTCATCGCCTGCGAAGGTGGCGCCGGTGGTGCGGTGGGCCTCGTCGCAGATAATCAGATCGAAGGCCGGGAGGTCGTGGTCCCGTTGGGCCTTGTGGAGTACGCCGATGGAATGATAGGTGGAAAACACCACGCTCATATGATCAGGGTCGTGGCGCCTGATCATCTCATCGGCCAGACGGTCGGCATCGGTGGTGGCCGGATAGCGCAGTTCATGGGCGAAGGTCTCCACCTTGTCGTCGTCTCGATTGGTATTTGTTGGGCTATTTCTTGGGCGCTTCTTGCCCACCTCGCTATCCGAGCATACGGCAAAGCTGTGTAGCGGGATTCGGCTTTCCTGGGTCCATTCCGTGAGGATTTGGGAAAGCAGCGCCAGGCTCGGCGCCAGAAGCAGCACCCGCTTGTCGGCTCCCGCCAGGGTCTCGGCGATCTTGAGGGAGGCGAGGGTCTTGCCGGTGCCACAGGCCATGATGAGCTTGCCCCGATCGGTATGCCGCAAGCCGGTGGTTACATTCTCCAGGGCCTGGGTTTGGTGGGGGCGGAGCGTCTTTTTGGGTTTGAGCGAGACAGGGGCGCTGGGCTGGTAGCGGCTCCAGTCGATTTGGCTATTTTCAAGGTCCTGTAGATCGATCTTGGTGACCGGTGGGGTTTGGCCGCGCAGGGCGTCGTCGGCGTGTTCGGTCCAATGGATGGTGGTGCTGACGATGATGCGGCGGGTGAAGGGGGCCTGGCCCGAGGCGGTAAAGAAGCTATCGATATCGCTTTTGGTTACCTTATGGTCCGGGGCGTGGAACTTGCATTGGATGGCGTGGTATTCGTCAGTTTTGGCGCTAGTTTTGGCGCTAGTTTGGGCGCCGGTTCTGGTCTTGGCCACCAGATCGACGCCAACGTCCCGGGCATCGAAGCCCTGTTGCCTTGCCCAATCGCCATAGAGCCATACCTCTTCATAGAGATCGGCGTAGGTAGGCTCATGCCGGAAATAGGCGCGGATCAGCTCCTCGAAGTAGGCGCCTTTCTCCCGTTCGGTTTGGGATTGACGGCGGTAGTGGGCGATGAGGTTTTCCAGTGGGGTTGGCATCGTGTTTCTCTTGCTTGTGTTTGGCACTGTGTCCAAACTCGCCGTTACGCGGCGTTTAGTGACTTATGGCGATTCCAAAGGCTCGCAAAGCCGGGTAATGAATAGCTAATGGTTGGCTCGCTCGGTGCCGGTGGCATTTTGCCAGCGGTGGAGGAAGGGCAAGACGTGATGGACTGGTGGGGACTGGTTGGGGGGTGGTGGGTTTGGCATGGGGGCTATTGTCAACGATTTGACGCCACCGGAAAAACCCGGATTCAACTCGTAAGTGCAACTCATCTGTTATTCGGAATGGAAGGCAAGGTGCGCTAGCATGGAAGCCTTTCGTTCCGGCTGGAATGAGAGGGGCCGATGAGTATGAGTAGATACACGCAGCTTACCCGAGAACAACGACACCGGGGCTGGTTTCACCGATTCCATGCCCCGAAGATACTCTGTTTTTTATCAAATTTTGTTTACTGTTGTGGACTGATATAGGTCGAGTGTGTAAACAAGTTAGGGCGCGATCCGCGCGGGAGCGCTATAGAAACGGCTACCATCGAAATCGGCTCGATTGGACAACATGGCGTGTATGGCATGTTATCTAACCAAACCGACTTTGATGGTGCCCGCTTCTATCGTGCTCCCCCGGAAATGGCGCCATAATTTCTCATGGACTGGCGGCAAATTGGACTTGCTTTGGAACAGAGTATCTTCGGGGCATGGAACACTGTAAATTTCAAACCGGGCCACTACTGAAAAGATATCGACCCGGAATCCAATAAGAGCCTCCGTTTCTTGTCGGGGGCAAAAGCAGGAGCGTTTCGTTTTCATCCGCTCCCACAAGGTTCTTCCGAGTATGGGCTTTTTTCTTCCCGGAGTGGCAGCGTTTCCGG
>CAZQHJ010000022.1:4013-23677 GCA_964593225.1 uncultured Thiotrichales bacterium | reverse complement strand
ACACCTCCATTTGCCAGATTTGTCAATATAGAAATACTTTCATTCGGTTGCCCTGCCCTATCCCTTCGGAGCCCGGAAGGGGGGCAGGGGACCGGACGCCGGCGCGCCCGGCGCTTTTCTCCTACGCCGGGCCTCGCCCATGATCATCGAGGCCAAGCGAGTGATGCCCCAGGCCAGCACCGCAACGGACCGGACCCGACGCACTACGAATTCACGTTCGATTTATTACGGACCAGGCTTGGTTTGTAACATCCCAGGACCGGGATGTCCCCCGGAACGGCGCACTCTCCCCGGACAGAGGCCAAAAAAACACACACCATATCATTGAAATATATAGAGGCCGAGAATGGAAAAACGACTGTTGGAACTACTCATTTGCCCCGCCTGTCTTCCGGATGAATTCGGATTACAGCCGGAGATCGTCGAAGAAAGGGCAGGGGACATCATCACCGGCGTCCTCATCTGCGCGAGGTGCAAGAGACGGTTCCCCATCGAAGAGGGCCTCGCCCTTCTCCACCCGAATCGGAATCGGCCCCCGGGAACAACCGTGAACAAATATGAAACGGAAGGCGTGGTTTCTTCCTACTTATGGAGTCACTATGGCGATTTATTGAACGATGTCCAGGCTTCCGAGGCCTATGGCGCCTGGGCCGCCCGGATGCGGCCCCATGGGGGGATTTCCCTGGATGCCGGTGGGGCCGTGGGGCGTTTTGCCTTCGAGATGAGCGCCAAATGCGACTTTGCCATCGGCCTCGATAATTCGGTCGCCTTTATCCGGGCCGCCCGCCGCCTGATGACGGAACGTCGGGTCACCTTTGGGTTGAAGGATGAGGGCCTGCTTTCCCGGGATGCGACCATCACGCTCCCGGAGGACTGGAAAAGCGACAAGGTGGAATTTATCGTGGGAGACGCCCTGGCCCTGCCTTTCCGGAGAGACGCGCTCTCTTCCCTTTCATCGCTCAACCTGATCGATAAGGTCCCGTCCCCGATCCGTCACCTGGAAGAGATGAACAGGGTTACAAAGAACAACGACGCCCAGTTTCTGCTCTCGGATCCCTTCTCCTGGTCCACGGAGGCGGCGGATATCGACCAATGGCTGGGCGGGAAGAAGGACGGGCCTTATGCCGGAAAAGGATTGGATAACGTCATCCGTTTACTCAAGGAAGAGGAAACCATGCCGGGACCCCCATGGCGGGTGGAGGAAACCGGAGGCCTCTGGTGGAAGATCAGAACCCACACCAACCACTATGAACTCATCCGCAGTTGTTTCGTGAAGGCATCCAGATAATCTCGATCTCAAGGTGTGATAAGGTGTAATGATGAAAAAGGATACCGTCTGTCGTCCGTGCTCCGCCTGCTACCCCATAGAAGTCGAGGTCATCGAGAAAAGGCTCGTTTCGGCCAAGAGAAAATCCTTTTTGGAAGAAGAAAAAAGGATTCCCTGCGCGAAACTGAACGCCGCCGCCGATATCGTTTACTCCCCCAAGCGCCTGACCTCGCCCCTTATCAGGGAAGGCAAGGGATCGACAAATTTCAGGGCGGCCTTCTGGGACGAAGCCCTGGATCGGGTCGTGGAGAGCTTCGAGCGGCATCAATGGGAATCCGGCGCCCATGCCATCGCCTGGCTGCGCGGGATGGCCGCCGACTGGGGGGCGCCCTGGGATTATGCCAACCGATTGATGAATCTGTTCGGATCCCCCAACACCATCGGCAACGGTTCGGTCTGTTTCGTCGCCAGGGACATGGCCCATTCCTTCGTCTATCCGGCTGCGGATAAAACCCGGTCACGATGGTTTGCTCGCCATGGCGATGATCCACGAGATCATTGCCGCCGAGCTCCACGATAAGGACTTCGTAGCGCGATACACCACCGGCGCGGATTTTTGTCCCCAACCTCTGAATCATCGGAGTCCTCCGAAAACCCATGAGCTTTATCAATCATAAGTCACTCCCGAATTCCTCACCCCCCATTAAGTTTGATAAATTAGGGAACTATATACATTACTAGCCATGGGCAAGCGCAATCGCGGGCATGGCCCGCTCCTACCGGATAGCGCGTCCCTTGTAGGAGCGGGCCATGCCCGCGATTTTCTCACTCGTCATATCAATGGAGCACGCCTTTCGTTCCGGAAACCCAATCAACGGTTATCCTCGATGTTGGCTAGCCATGTATATAGTCCCCATAAATTACTATTCGATGGTCGGATCTTTCGAAATTAGGCCTGACTTTTTATCAAAAGAACTCTAACCGTCTATTTTCAAACAAAACAACACGCCTTTCATCTCGGTTACCGTGAGTAGAACGCATGAACAATCCGTTTCATTTCATAGCCCTAAAAAGACTCGCATTTTTTGTAACGATAGTATTATTCGCAGCCGGTTGTGTCACCACGCCGGAAAAGCCATCGATGATACAAACCCCGTTGCCTCATGACGTGGATGCCCTGCTGGCCCAATCGGCATGTAGGCAACTGACTACCTCCGGGCGAATGGTTTCCTTCCCGCCAAGTTGTCTGAACATGACGGTCGATGCCTACACCACCAGTGGCCAAAAAGAGGCATACCGCTTGACGCGAAGCGGCTTGCTGAAGGCTCCACCACGACACGCAACCCTGATTCTACCGGCGGGGGCCGCTGTTCTGGAGACGCCCTGCGACGGAATGCGGATCCGGCCCCTCGCCCATGCCACCCGGGTCGAGTTCCCACCGGCCTGCCAGGGAGAAACCCTGAGGGTTCTCGTCGATGACCGGAAGTATCGGACACGCCTGCGCCAGGGAGAGGCCGAGCTGATTCCCCTCCAATCCCGTCCCACCACAAAACCAAAACGACAGCCTAAAAAGGTTCCCTCTCGAAAACCCAGGGCACCCAAGCCGCCGCCCGTGCCCATGATCGAGATCGGGGACTGGGCCTACGAAAAGACCGCTCGCAAGCAGGCCACCCATCGGAAAGCCTCCGAGGTTTGCCGCGGGCTCGGTATGGGGCTGCCCCCGCGCGGCGCCTTCAGCCAGGCCATCGGGCTGCGAGGATTATCCCTTTCCCAGCCGGGGGAATGGGGCGGTGCCGTGAATACCCACGAGGCCTTCATGATCCATGCAACTCCCCGAGGGGGTGATTACAAGGTAATCTATAAAAACGATCACCTTCCCTACCGCTGCGCGAGGAAAATCAAATGACCGGATTTCGACCGAAATTGGGCAATCAATCCCATTGGTGGATTTTCACCATCCTGGCGGCAATTCTTCTGCTGCCGGTGCTTGTACTCTGGCTCGTGATTCAAACCTCTCATACCGAGATAATCACCCAGTGCGACCGGACCTTCTGGGAGATCGAGGTGATAAAAAATCCTTGGTTTTTCCCATTCCGGTTCTTTCCCGAAATCCTGCTGAGCTATCTCCCGATGTGGTTCGTCCTGCTCCTTGCCGTGGCCTTTGCGGGCCTTGCCTTCCGGGAGAAGATTCATCTGCTGCGCCCGCGGGATTTTCCGTTGGGCGTGTCGGTTTCTTTTCTCCTGCTCACTGCCGCCTCGGGCTTCTTCTACTGGGATAGCCTGGACACCTTCACCAAGGGGCGGATCGAGGGGCGATTGGACGACAGGGCGGAACGGGACCATCTCCTGGAACGCAATCTGGACAGCCTGCGCATCGCCCTGGACCGGCAGCTCGGCGCCGCGAAAACCGTTCAACAATTGCGGGGGATGGCCGAGGGACTGAGGTTCACGCAAGCCAGCGCGCACCGCATGGGCGACATGAAAGCCGGGGCGCTGTTCGGCGATGCGAGTTCCTTGCCGCTCTTCGAAGGCTGCCGGGGAAAGGTCGACATCCTGGTCCCGATACAGGACCCCAGTGGTTTTTCCAAGCATCAATCCGTGAACGTCGAGGTCTCCCTGCCCATCGAGTACGACCGCGTCGCGGAGGCCCACTGGTCCCGCGCGAGGCTGAAGTATTTCCACGAGGTCCTGGGTGTCGGTTACCTGTTCGGTCCTATGTGGTGGGTGTACCTTCTATTCCTGCTATCGCCCGTGTGGGCGTTCTTTTTTGTTTTCATCCTGTATCGCTTTCGGGCGTTGAAGATACGCGCTGCCGCGCGTTCGAAGGGGCAATAACATGGCAAAGGCAAACATCTTTTGGCTGGGGGGGACCGGCGCCAACGTGGCCATGGCCTTCGCCCGCATGCAGTATCTGGGCCTGATCGCGAATTCCCAGCTGCGTCACTTTTTCATCGATTCACCGGAGAACTTCGGTTCCACCACCCTGGAGGCCCACCGGCAGGATATCAATATCGGCGTCGATGCCTTCAAACGCCTACGCTTGGGCGAGTCATCCGACCCTCACCCCATCCCCCTGACACGGAACGCCTACGAGACCTTTCAGCAATTCCTCGCCGACAAGTCCCAACTGAAACCCTTTTACGAAGGGGTACCGGACTACGACGAGATCATGAATACGCCGGTGAAGGACGGCAACTACTATAGGCCGGCCGTGGCCGCCGCCATGGCCCATGCCGAGTTTGTCCCGCCGGACGGAAGATTGATCGGCAACCGGTCCTTCATCTGCGCCTCGTCCTATGGGGGCACGGGGGCCGGGGTGGCCCCCTTCCTGGCCAAGCACCTGTTGAGTCTGGACCATAACGTGACGGTGCTCTACCTGAATCATTGGCTTATCAACCCGGACCAACCCGACGTGGCGCGGATCACCCGCCACAACGAAAAGGCCAATATCGATTACCTGGAGACACTGAAGGGCAACGCCGACAACAACCGCCGTGGCGGTGGACTGGATTGGTTCCTGTTCTATGTCACCGACGAGTGGCGGCAGCGAACCCCGCCGGAGCGGCCCAACAACACCGGCATGGAGATCGTCAATCCCTTCCCCTATTACGTGGCCAATCACCTGGCCCGGTTGTTGGGCGATGACGCGGGCGGGGCCGGACAACAACTCCGCGGCGGGATCTACCGGCTGGCCATGGACAAAAAAGGCCTCGCCAACAACCGCGCCTTCACCCATGCCTACGCCCATAGCCGCCTGGCGGCCACCTGCGACCGGGAACTCCCCGGTGATTTCGCCTTCGTGTTGGACCTCATGGAACCGGCGGGCGGCGCGCCCCGTTGGGGGCCGCGGGGGCTGGTCTGGGACAAGAGGGCCTTCGAGCGCCTGCGGGACATGGAGTACACCGGCGACGGCGGCCGCAAGCAGGAGATACGCAAAGGGATCGAGGAAGAAAACCGGGGGAGCGGGGAAGGGGAACGGAAACACCCGCTGGACTGGAGCGGCTTTCGCGCCTCGAGCTTCCGGCTTCCCGACTTGAACGAGCCCATCCGCCTCATCTCGTACCCCAGCCTGTTCGCCGCCTACCACTATTTCCGGTCTCGCCTGGAGGGCGACACCGCTTGCCGGGAGGCCTATCTCGCCCTCATCGCCCTGGTGGCCACTCGGCGGGTCTACGTGGAATACGATCTCTCCGTGGCCGAGAAGGGGTTCGAGCGCGAGAGCGGCGCCATGCCCTTCCGGCTGGTGGACGGGAACGGGGTGACCCTGGGTTACGCCGCCGAGCGCGGGCTCTATCTCTGGCCCCTGCAGGCACGGGTCCCGGAACTGCGCGAGTGCCTGGCCAGGGAAAACACGCTCCAGCGGGTGCTCCGGCGGATGTACGAGCGGCAGATCGCCGATGGCGCCGGGACGCCCTGGCGGGCCGACAGTTCCCTGGGGCAGGCGTTGCTCGACTGGGGAACGACCCGGGGTACCGCCCCGGACGCGGGAGGCGAGGTATTCCTCAACCTGACGTTTTTTCAGGAATTGTATTTTGCCGGCGGCGGGGAAACCCCCATCCCGGCGCGTTACAAACCCTCGACGCTGAACAGCCGCGAGGGCGGGGCAAGCGGACGGATCATCCTCAGGCGGGAAGGGGACGAATTCGGGCTGTCCCTCTCCGGCCCTGACCACAACCTGTTCGTACTGGGCGACAAGCTCCTGCAATACGTCAATGTGTTGCGACCCGGCAACGACCGGCGGATGCCGAGGGATCGGAGGGTACGGTCGTATCTGATCCTGAATTACCACACCCTGGTGGATCTGTCCGAGGTATCCGCACCGAGTGGCAGCAAATACCAGGTGGAGATCCTGCATCCCCGGCATCTCTTCGCCGATTACGCCTTCGAATTCCCCCGGGTGGAGAGCAGCGCCCGGGCCGGGAGCTTCGTGCCCTGGCCCCTGCGCAAGGCGTATATCGACTGCCTGGAACCGGCCGGCGGTTGGCATGCCGGGGGACGCGCCAATTACCCCGCCACCGACAACGGCTACGTCGATATGCGTCCCCACCGTATAAAAAACTGGGGCCACGTGGCGGAGGTGGACCCCCTGAACCAGGATACCTTCCTGATCCCCCTCCACAGCAGGATTCCCCTGCGCGATGTCCAGCAGGATGACAGCCCCGCCGGCCAGGTCAGGCGATCCAGAACCACCTACCAGGGCTATGTCTGGCCCTGCGACGCCCAGACCGGGCGTTTCCTCAGCAACTGGCGGTTCTACAGCATCATGGTCACCTGCTCCCCGGATGGGAAAGGAATGTTGCTTGCCCATGAAGTCACGGATCAACCTAGCACCAGGGAACATTGGTTCTTTCGACACGGCGCCGAGGGCTGGCAACCCTTGCGGGATGTCCTATCGAGCAGAGGCACCTTCCTGGGCACCTGTCTCGGCGAACCGCCCGAGGCCCTGGCCTTCGAGTTCACCGACCCCACCCAGGATACCTACTACGGGGGCTATTTTCCCCTGCCACCGCCGGAGCCCCTGTCCCTGGGCGAGCTGAAGGGGACACTCGGCATCGACTTCGGCACTTCCAACACCTGTTCGGCCATCAGTACCGGCCTCACCGAGATGGAGACCGTGAAGATGAACCCCTCGGAACTGCTCTATCCGGTCTTCGCCAACCAGGCCTGGGAACATCTGAAAGACCTGGGGTTCGGCTGGGTGCCCTGGCTGGGGTTCGAATCGGAGCGCGTGCGGTATGGCGGCAAGGCGGAGATCTTCCCCTCCGGCCTCCACAGCCTGCAACCGGAAAAATGGGCCCAGGTGGATATTGCTCCGGATGACGATAAGCTCGAATTCGATCCCCATGACGTTCTCGGCCGCAGGCCCCTGGAGCACTTCACCATTCCGGGCGAGCATATTCAGGATTTATCGGAATACACCCGCTACAACATCAAATGGGCCGGCGACGAAAAGACCCGCATCGTGTTGTGGAAGGATTTCTTTACCACCTATCTGCTGTTCCTGGCGGCCCACCTCTTCATGGGCCGCCAGTTCCCGCAAAACCGCTGCACTGCCCTGGACATCCACGCCACCATGCCCATGCGATTCCGCCAGAGCGGCGAATCGCGGCCGGCCACAGGCGTCAGTTTCGCGGATCTGGGCGAGGCCTTCGAGCAGGTCATCCGGGCCGCCGCCCGGGAGGTGCAAGACTACACGGGAGTGAAGCTCGACTATGGGGCCACCTTCTACGAGTCCATCGCCTCCAGCCAGTCTTTGGCGAACCGCCTAAGGGAAGGGGAGGTGTTCGTGGTGGTGGATGTGGGGGGCGGCACCACCGATGTGGCCGTCCTGAAGGGGCTTCAGTGCCTGAGCAACAGCAGTTTCGTGTTTGGCGGCAACAACCCCTTCGGCGCGGCATTCAACAAACAGTATATTCAAAAGCAGATGGATATCGGGAAAGCGGATAACCCCATGGGTGGCAGATCCGGCTTGTTGAGTGCGTTTATCCGTACCCTGGCCAACTACACGGCCCTGCTGGTGGGGGCCGCCATCAAACAGACCGGCCTGGATCGGACAAAAGAGGGAGACCAACTGAAACTGTCTATTTGCCTGTTCGGCCAGGCCTGGCACCTGGCCAAGTTCTATCCGGAGTTCCAGGACAACAAAAAGAACCGCCGGAAATACCGGACAGCGGTTGTCATGAAGGAGATCCTCGATGCCTTCAATGACCGGGTGCGTCCCAGGCTGTTGGGCGAGAAGTTCCCGAAGCTCAATCAAGGCAACATCCTCCTGGGCAACGATGCGGCCAGTTCGAAGAAAAGCTGCTGTACGGGGGCCATCAAGACAGAGTCTATCGACAAGGTGGGCGATGCCAGCGAGGTGACCTTCCTGGGGCTATCCTATCGCGCCGCGGGCAAAGAGGTACCCTGGCATGCGCTCGACAGTGACATTCAGATAGGCGGCTACAACGATATTATCCGGGTCGACCCCTTGTGCCCGGGCTTGATGATACCGAAGGGAAGGCTGGAGGAATGCCTCATCAACAATGACCGATGGACGACGTTGAGCGGCCCCGGCGGGCCCATCAGGAATCGCCGTATCCAACGGAATTACCTGGAGTACTTCCTGGAGGCGGAGGTGGGCGGTTTCACCCGAACGGACGACACGAACCCCGTGACCTTCCGTGACGATCGGTTGAAATGGGAGGATGAAGAGACGGGGGATGATGTCCCCGAGGATGATGGGATAACCGCCACCGGGGAGGGTGATTAGCGGGCCTGGGATGGCGAGCGATGCGGTCATGTGGGGGGCTCTCATTACCCCCCATCGAATTGTGATGAAACCATCTGAAAAACAGACACGAAAAACACGCCGGGGGCGCGCCGCCGGCGGTCCGGGCTCGCTTTCCCGGCCACTTGTCCGGCTTGACGGGACTCCGGGAAGACTTGACGAGAGGTCCGTCGGGCCCGCCGGATGTCTCGGAAGGCCTTCCGAAGGCCTGGGGAGGCCTTCCGGGAATTCGGTCGGGCCCGACAAGGGTCCCGTCGGGTTTTCCGAGAATCCGAGAAGGCCTTCCCGGGCGCCTGTCCGGCCTCGCCGAAGTCGGGTCAGTCCTTCCGAGCTGCCGTCGAGGCCCGCCAAGGGTCTCCTCCGGCCCGCCGAAAACCTTGTCCGGCCGCCGAATATCCGGGAAGGCATGCCGAATGGCCCGTTAGGCGAGCCCCATCATCGGGCAGGTCTCTCCGGTGACGAGGCGGACCATGGATGAGATGCGTTATGTGGAAAAAATGGTTTGATATCGTGCTCCCGGTCTTTCTGCTTTTGTGGGCAACGGCGGGCGGGGTTTTTGCTTCCGATGGGTGTGAGCGATTACTCGGAAACGGGCTCTCCGGGGAACGACAGTGGAAGAACTTTTACAATGAGTGCCTGGATACAAAACCCAACGTCGAGGAACATGCCCAGAAACTCATGGGTTATTTCAGGGGTGCAAGTGGTCGAAATGATGGGTCTTACCCATCACCCGGACATATCGATGATTTTCTCGCTAGGATGAATACCTTTGGATTACTTGCGAGAACGAGCACGGATGCCGGAAGGGAACGGGATGTGTGTGAAATCGTTCGTCTTATGAGACCCAAAGGCGAAGAGTGGAAAGGCAAAAAACAAGATTGGAATGACAAGATAGGTTGCGGCAATGACGGCACTGGCGTTGCCTTAAAACCGGAATCGGATCTTACAGCTACAGCACCGGAAAGCGGTGGTTGGATGAATTTTCCTGTCTTTCTCCTTTTCGCCATCGTGGCAGGCATCATAGTGTTTGTCTGGGAATCGAAACGGGAGATTGAAGGCATAAATAGATATCTGAGTGCCCGGGACGCCGGGAACAGAAAAAAAGCGCCCGACATAACGGGCGAACAGTTGGCAAGGATACAAGACGATATCGCTACGCTGGGCGCCTCCGTCGAGGCCATTCGGGATGACGTAAAAAAGTTGCAAGGCACTGCCTCCAATCAGAAAGCCACCCCCCGCGCCGATAAAAAACCCGGCTGGGATGCGCTCTACGAAAGATTACTGGCGGCGGACACCCGGCAGGCCATCGAAAAGGCCCTCTCCGACACACAGGCCCGATATAACTTCAGCTCCGCCATCGGCGCGGTGGGCCGGCCCTCGGGCAGGGAAGGGTTGTATTTTTTCGATACGAAACCCACCGATGAAGACAACCGCGGCCTCTACGCCATCCTCAATCCCAAAAAAGACCTCTATTACCTCATCCCCTGCGGCATTAGGAACCGGGTGACCAACCCGTGGTTGAACCTGCTCTACACCATCGACAAGGACACCATCGCCATCCGGCAACTGAAGACCCCCACGCAAATCAAGATCGTCAAGACCGCCGACAAAAATACCACGAATAGCGATACCGCCAACCACCTGATCTATTTTTCCCTGGGAAAGACCGGAGAGCTCCTATGAAGACATCCATTGCCATGGGGTCGATGACCCTGCTGACGACCTTGCTGATGGCGATTTCCACGCCGGCCCACGGCGAGGTCTACGTGGAATACAGCCGGATCATGGTGGAGGCCCTGGAGGACAAGGCAAACCGCCGCTTCGCGGAAAACGTCCTGCGGGGGGAATCCATCGCCCTTTATGGCTTGCACGCCGAGGGCGGCGGCAGGACGACCCGGGCCCTTGGGGAACCGCCCTTCCGGGAGGTCATGGAATGCTTCTCGCGCTTACCGGCGGTGGATACCTGCGAGCAAAACGACCTGCTGCAACGCCGGCCCGATCACCCCGTCGATATCGGCGTGCTGGATACCCCCAGCCTGACGCCCACCAGCGATACGGCCATCCTGTTCACGAGCTACAACCGAGCGGCGATCGACGAGATGAAAACATTCATCGAGAAGAAAAGACGCCCGGTTCACCTGCTCTATTTCGGCGATGAGACGGACAAGCCGCTGTTTTACCTCTCCTTCGGGCCCATCAAAAACCAGGCGTACCTGGCCGGTATCTATCCCTTCCACCGCAACAAGACCCAAAGCCGCTGCAACGCGCGCTGCGGCTGGCGGGACGAAAAGCGGGGCATCAAGGACCGGAGCATCGACTTCCTGCAACACTGCTTCTCCGGCCGCCTGCCCGGCAGGCCGGAAAAGCTCACCTACCGCTATCCGGACCGGCCATTGCTGACCAATCAATATCTCGACTGTCCCGCCGACACCTTTCCGCCCAGGCCGCGGCTCGGCCCGGACCTGGAAAGGCTCGATCTCGGCATGTCGGAATCCGGCTATTACCGCGCGCTCCAGCCTTGCCTAACCCAGAAGGGTTACGCCAGTGACAGCTCGCCTCGCGCTACCCGGAACGTCGGCATCAAGATCGCCGTGGATCTCACCCTGGCGCCGGTCCAGCGGGCGGTCTATGACAAGCTTCCCCTGTCCATCCGGGAGATGTTCTCCGAGTTATCCGGGGAGTCCGTGGACAGCTATCCGTTGCCGGTGAACTATACGGTTCTGGGGCAGTTCGAGGAGTGTGAGTGATGGGGGTGCTACGGTGGGTGTGGGAGAAGATTAAGTGGTTATGGCGAGGGATCTGGCGAGCGTTTGGGCAAATCATCGCGTGGGCGGCATCGGGGACGGGAATCACGGTATTTTCCATCGTTGTCGCTGTGTGGTTATCTATCGCCACCAATGAAGAGGCGATAAGGTCTCCCAAGGAGATGTGGAGTTTGCCGTGCAAACGCCTTTTTTCCGATGAGTATTTCAATAAAGATAAGTATCTTAGTGATAAGTCGAGTGAAGCGCCTGGCTTTTGGAAAGGGATAGGGAAAGGGATAGGGGAACTGTTGTGCAGACCTATTTCTAAATCTTCTGACAATGAGTCTGAGCATCTTTTATCCGACATTATCAATCCATCCGATACATACTATCAAAGAGAAAAAAAAGAAGGCACATCCCAGGAACCGAATGTTACCCACGTCTTTATTTTGGATGTAAGCGGATCGACTTCGGGAAAAGTAGATGTTCCGTCGTGGTATAAGGAGGCCGAAAAGCATCTGGAGGGATTTGGAATAAAGAAGAAAAGTATTGCTAATAGACAAATAGATCGTTTCGAACTCGCGAAGACATATCTCAACAGATTGCTCGCTTCCTTCGTTACGGCGAACGATAAAGAACCGATTGGGAATATGGCGTTTGCCGTCTGGCCGCTTGGCGACGCGGAGAATACGGTCGATCCACTCTTTCCCAAACAAGGTGCCGACTACGCGTACATAAAAAAGGTCATCCATACCATAGATGGTCTTTCCGCGAAGGACAGGAACACCGAGTTTTCCAGAACGCTCGACGCCATCTTAGACAGATATAAATTTGAACACGTGGATCCGGATAAAGACCTTCCCCCTTCGTTTATCGTTACCATCATCAGCGATTTTTTCGACGATCCGAAGGATAAAGACTTCAAACAGAACCGATTGAAGGAGGCGGTCGAGGAATTAGCGGTCAGAAATATCGTGCTGAATGCGGTTGTGTTGGAAGAAGGACAAATAAAAACAAAAACTTATTTTCCCATGGTCGATCAGGTCGAGAAGGCCTTTAGAGCGGAGGCCTTCGAGAAGATGTACCTCTTGAATGAATATTCCGAGGCAGGTCTTTTGGATGAGTATTATGGGAGAATGCTATACCCTTTCGAACGGATAATGGACCCCCTATATTTCTACTATGAAGAAGCGGAACCAATAGATTTTACCAATGATATAAAAATAAGGATCGATTTTGGCGAAGGTCCACCCAAGCAGAAGGATGCCGCTATGTTCGGCGTCAGGCTTCCCATGATTCATAAAAGCGGGACGCAGGAAGTCAGACTGTTGGCCAGAATACGGAAGAACAACGGAGAATATTCGCGCGAAAAGGGAAGCACGAGGTGGCTTACTTCGCATTCCTATTTTTTCAGTAAGTTGGGAAATGGCAATGTCCTGGAGATATCACCCTACCGGCTTTCCAGCAACGATTATTTGTTGTTGGAATTGGTCGATCAGTCGCGGGGAAAACGCTTTCTGTTCAACGTATATCCCAAGAAGATCCTTTCCGAATTTGTCGCATGGCTGCTTGTCGGTTTGCTATCGATCGTGATTCTCTTTTTCCCAGTCCTTGTACTGCTAAGATGTATTTTCTTGATAGGAAAGCATCGCAGGCCACCCAGTAGTACGACACCGCGCCACTTAAGCGGACAATGGTTTTCTCGGGACTTTTCCATGGAATGGCGATTCGGTCGTGGGGAGGTGGATATAGAAGAAAAAAGCGGGGAGAAGGTTTCCGTACCCTATGAGGCCGGCGCCAGCGGAGTGGGGTTCAAGATACCGGAAACGGCCTGCCGGGAGATCGCCGATAACATCCCGTCATTTCGGGATCTGGAGGCTACCCGGGGCGCTTGCGTGGAATTCGAATATCTCAACAAAGACCATATGCTTGCAACCTGGCGGCAGGGGGGGGGTAATCGATTCAGCGCGGTTAGAAGAAAGCTGCGCTGATTTACTATCTCCCAACCCGACAAAGCCGGAACCAAAAAGGTTCATGAGAATTTCTTCGTCATTTTGTTCAAAATTCTGTCATTAAGAGACTAATTCATGAATGGACAGGTCGGCGCTTCATTCCCTGATCTCGCTTCCGATCGACATCACCATGGCCGACCCACAAACCAACAGCGATGCCTACGACAGCCCCTGGAAAGACGTACTCGAACACGCCTTTCCCGAATTCATGGCCTTCTATTTCCCTGCGGCGCATACCGAAATCGATTGGACGCGGGGCCATGAATTCAAAAACACCGAGCTCCGCCAGGTCGCGCGCGACGCCGAACTCGGCAAGCGATTTGCCGATACCCTGGTACAGGTCACCCTCGATAGCGGCGAGCAACGCTGGATCTACATCCACATCGAGATCCAGGGTCAACGCGACAGTGGGTTCGCCCGGCGCATGTTCACCTACAACTACCGACTTTTCGATCGCTACGCCCGTCCCGTCGCCAGCCTCGCCGTGTTGGCCGACGGAAATAAAGGGTGGCGGCCCGACCATTATGGTTTCGAGGTCCTTGGCTGTCGCCATACACTGGAATTTCCCGTCGTCAAACTCATGGATTATGGGGACCGCGTCGAATCGCTGGAAACGAACCCCAACCCCTTCGCCCTGGTTACCGCTGCGCACTTGCGCACCCGCCAGACGAAAAGCGACCCCCAGGCCCGCTATCGGGCCAAGCTTGGGTTGGTGCGTTTGCTTTATCGGCAAGGTTGGGATAGGCAGCGCATCCTGGATCTCTTTGCCGTCATCGATTGGATGATGCGCCTGCCGGATACACTCGAACAACGGCTATGGCAGGATATCGAAACCATCGAAGGAGAAACGAGAATGCGTTATGTGACCAGTGTCGAACGACTCGCCATTCAGAGAGGCATGCAGCAAGGTATGCAGCAAGGTATGCAGCAAGGTATGCAGCAAGGCATGCAGCAAGGCATGCAGCAAGGCCTACAACAAGGCAGGTTGGAAGGTAAGCTCGAAGGCAAAACCGAAGAAGCCGCAACAATCCTGGAACGCCTGCTGACCAAGCGTTTCGGCGCCCTCGACGAAAAGGTCCGCAACCGCCTCGATAGGGCTACCCTGGAACAACTCGATCGCTGGACCGATCGTATTCTGGACGCGCCCACGCCGGATGCCGTGTTCGAGGAACATTGACGGTCGCCTGAAACCGCTTCATCGATAATGGTCAATTCATGAAAGACAATCCCACCTTGTCCGGTCTCGAATTCGCGGAGCTGCTTGCCGTTTACACGGATCATTTTCTATTTCCCTTCCATGTGATCCTGTTGCTCCTGCTGCTCGTTTATTTTGGCCATTCCCTATATGCCTATCGTTATCGACACCGAGAACGTCTCGGCCAGGAACCGGCCATGGCGGAGCACTATGTGGCCGTCATTACGCGGGGTTATCACTTCTTCGCCGAATTGTTTCTCCTCTCCGGCCTCGCGGGCGCGGCGCTGGTCATCCAGGGGATCTTTACCGATGATCTGCTCAACATAGCAATCTCGAAAGGGAAATCCATCGATCTATCCAACATCGAGGAGATCCGGCGGGGAATCGCCTTCAGCGCGGTGGGCGTCATCGGCGCCATCGGGTGTTACCTCTTGCGTCAGGGGCTGTTGTTTTTCTGCTATCGGGCCTACCTTGAAGAAGCATTCGCCTTTCGCGCCAAGGCACAAACCGCCCATGCCGGCGAGTTGCAAAAACTCCATGGCCTGTTGGAGCAGTTCATCAGCCGCCAGAACGATCCCTTCGTGCCGTTGGAGAAGGTGATCGCGGAGATCAAAGCGCTCAATGAGACCCTCAACAGCGATGTCATCCAAAAGAATATGGCCACCGAACTGGGTGAGTTGATCGAGAGACAGGAAAGACAGGCCGAGGCGCGCCTGGGGACGATCACCAGCGCCATCGATGCGGCCTCGGAAACGCTGCGCGCTTCCGGGCAAAACCTGGATCGCTGGCTGGAGCACTCCCAGGGCTTCATGGGGAACTTCGAGAAACTGCAACGGGAATTCAACCGCACGGGCAACGAACTGGCCGATCGACTGGGGGGGCTGGCAAACCATCTGGAAAAGGGGCATGGGCCCTTCATCGATCGCATGAAATCCATCCATGCCGTCCTCGAGGAAACGAAGGATACCGTCATCGCGGATTTCAAGGCCTCCCATGAAGCCCTCAAACAACAGTTCGTGGAACAAGTGAAAACAGCGGTCCATTTACACGAGGAATATGTCAAGAAGAATTCCCGGACCGTCGAATCCGCCGTGGATAAGCTCGTTGCAGGTTCCCAGGAAAATGCCAGGCGAGAGCACGAGAACTACCTCTCGAAGATAGAGCACCATTACAAACTTTTACAAACTGTTGAAAATGCTTTCGATGCCCGCGTCAGGGCATCGACATCCCTATTCCAGCAACAGATCGACAGCGCCTTCGAACACTATCGGGGACTGGTGGACGAGCACGGGAAGGGAAACGAGAAAATACAGGACGAGTTGAAAAAGGCCGTTGGCGATCTACAGGCAATGATCCTCAGTGACTTTTCCGATAGGCTTACCACAACCACCACCGGCGTTTGCAACGCCCTGGATGAGTTTGCCAAAACCATGGCCGGTGCCGAAGACGCGGCTGCCGCGAGACGGGAGAGCGCGGAGATCGAGCGCATTCGGGAGGTGCTGATTGACCGTGAATACGAAAGGCACAACGTCAGCCCCAATCAAGGGATTTGGGATAAGGTCTCCCATTTTGTCAAAAAAATGAAAGAACGAAACCCCAACCCATGAACCGCTGCTGGAGAAGGTAAATGGACGAAGAAAAAAGCATCTCCTGGATCGGGTTCACGGATCTCTTCCTGTATCTCTTTATCTCGATCCTGGCCATTTTTATTGTCGTGCAACTCTCCTTTGCCGAGAGCGTGAAGGAGGCGGAAGGTAAAAACGTCCATGCGGAAATGATGAAAGGGGAGTTCCGTGCCTGTCGCGAAAAAAATTCGGCACTGGAAGAAAATCTCCAACAAGAAAAGGAAAGTGTGCGTCGAAGGGAAGAAGCGTTGCAGGACGTAAATCAGAATCTGGAGATTTGCAAAAAAGAAAATCTAACCACCCAAGAAAGCTATCGGGCCTACCAGGCCAAAGAGCGCCGGGAACGTATCGAGGCCGAACACGGCAAGCTCATCGCGGACGCCCTGAATGTGCTGAGCGCATTGAAAGAAGACATGGGCAGCCACCTCCCCATCCATATAGAGAAAGAACCCGACAGGGTCTATTTCGACATGGGGGTATCCTTCAAGCGTAGTGGCGTCTCTATTGCCGATCGGCAAATAGAACCCATCATCGAAATCGGCAAGAAATTCAAGGAAATCCTGGACAAGGTTGTCAGGATAGATGGCAAGGAATACTACCTGCGCGATCTCATGCGGGTAGTAGTCGAGGGACATGCCGACGATAGAAAGGTAGATGAGATGGCCAATTTTTCCGTTTCCAAAGACCGGGCCTTTCGTGTGATGAAATTGTTGATTCAGAAAAGCGGCCTCGAACCGCCCGCCTACAAGATCAATATGGCCGCCTTTGCCGAGTTCGGACGACAGCCCGAACTCACGGAAGAAGACGAAAATAATGAAGTGTACAAAAGAAAGCGCATGCGTCGAGTGACCATCAGCATTGTCCCCAATTACAACACGCTTTTGGAGTAGTTCTGACTTAATCTGGCAGTCATCGGTTTTGCCGGAGTAAATGTCGGAGCGAATTCAACCTGTGACCGTAAAATCTCCCTACGGCCTCGCGGTTTTCAAAAGATCCGTGAAGAAAATTACTCCTCATACAAAGATAAAAATGAAAAAACGACTGTTGGAACTACTCATTTGCCCCGCCTGTCTTCCGGAGGAATTCTCATTACAGGCGGAGCGGAGATCGTCGAAGAAAAGGCGGGGGGCATCATTGCCGGCACCCTCTTAAAGAAGAGAAAACCATGCCGGGACCCCCATGGTGGGTGGAGGAAACCGGAGCCCTCTGGTGGAAGATCAGAACCCACACCAACCATTACGAACTCATCCGAAGCTGTTTCGTGAAGGCATCCAGATAATCTCGATCTCAAGGTGTAATGATGAAAAAGGATACCGTCTGTCGTCTGTGCTCCGCCTGCTGCCCCATAGAAGTCGAGGTCATCGAGAAAAGGCTCGTTTCGGCCAAGAGAAAATCCTTTTTGGAAGAAGAAAAAAGGATTCCCTGCGCGAAACTGAACGCCGCCGCCGATATCGTTTACTCCCCCAAGCGCCTGACCTCGCCCCTTATCAGGGAAGGCAAGGGATCGACAAATTTCAGGGCGGCCTTCTGGGACGAAGCCCTGGATCGGGTCGTGGAGAGCTTCGAGCGGCATCAATGGGAATCCGGCGCCCATGCCATCGCCTGGCTGCGCGGGATGGCCGCCGACTGGGGGGCGCCCTGGGATTATGCCAACCGATTGATGAATCTGTTCGGATCCCCCAACACCATCGGCAACGGTTCGGTCTGTTTTGTCGCCAGGGACATGGCCCATTCCTTCGTCTACGGCGCCATGGCCTTTCCGGAACCCAAGAGTAGCCGATGCATCATCGTCTGGGGGAAAAACGACAGGAACACGACCCTCGGGGCGGCCGAGGGCATCCTGTACGCAAAAGGGCAGGGCGCCCGACTCATCGTCATCGACCCCATCGAGACCACCATGGCCCGAAAGGCCGATATCCGGCTGCGGATAAAACCCGGCCACGACGGTCTGCTCGCCATGGCGATGATCCACGAGATCATTGCCAATGACCTTTACGATAAAGACTTCGTAGAGAAATACACCACCGGTTTCGACGAGTTGAAGCGGGCCGCCGAAAGGTTCCCCGCGGACGCCGTGGCCGACAGGATCCGGATCGACGCCAACGTCATCCGGGAGGTCGCGCGCATTTACGCCACCACCAAACCCGCCTGCATCATCGACGGCAACGGCCTGGACATGCACCGGGGCATGTTCGACACCACCCGGGCCGTGGCCATGTTGAGCGCGCTCACCGGGAACCTGGACAAGACCGGCGGCAATGTCCTCCCCCAACCCATCCCCGTCAGAAACATCCAGGAAAGAGACAAGCTGCCCGGGGACGTGGTTCCCATCACCTGCGATTATCCCCTCTTCAACCACTTCAGCGAGACCTGGGGCAATCAGGTCCAGAGTTCCGTCATCGACAGCATCCTCGACGGAAAACCCTACTCCGTGAAAATGGTCGTGGTCCAGTCCGGCAATCCCCTGGTCACCATGGCCGATTCCAACCGGACCCGAAGGGCCTTCCAAAGGCTGGACACCCTCGTGGTCATCGATATGTTCATGACGGAGACGGCCAAACTCGCCGACGTCATCCTCCCCGCGGCCACGTGCTTCGAAAAGACCCAGCTCAACCGCGCCGCCATCCGAAACAACCCCATCATCCTCCAGAACGCGGTGATTCCCCCCGTGGGAAACGCCTGGCCGGATTGGAAGATCCTCTTCGAACTCGCCAGGCGGCTGGGGTTCGAAAAGGAATTCCCCTGGGAGAGCGCCGAAGAGGCCATCGATTACCAATTGGCGCCCACCGGCGTGGATGTCGAGGCGCTGCGCCGCCATCCTAATGGACTGCGCATCGAAGAACCCTTGTATGAAAAATATCGGACGCGCGAATTCAAGACCCCCTCGGGCAAGGTGGAATTCTATTCCCGGACCCTGGCCAACGCGGCCCAGCCCGGCGTGCCCTTCGAGAGCGGGGAGATGGAGAATCCCATCGGCTTTGCCGAACAGGAAAAGGACTATCCGTTCCTCGCCATCAGCGGCAGCCGGGACATCCGCTTCACCAACTCACAATTTCGCACCATCCCCGCCCTGCTCCGGAACGAATCCGGTTGCGTGGTGGACATCCATCCCGAGGATGCGGAGAAAAAGGCCATCCGCGACCGGGATCCTGTCAAAATAGAAACCCCCACCGGCAGCATCGAAATGCCCGCGCGGACCTCCACCGTCGTCCGTCCGGGGACCGTGCGCATCGCCTGGGGCTGGGGCGATTATGATCCCAGGTTCAATCTCAACAACCTCACCGGGGACCATAGGAAGAACCCCATCACGGGCACCACCACCAGCCGAAGCTTCATGTGCCGAGTGATCCCTGGGGGTTCGTCGGATTGAACCTCGTGGTTCCATGGCGGCGATTCGACGGGTTCCGTCATTCCCGAAATCGCCGTCACGCTCGCTATCAGGATCGCTTTGGCAATCCCCCGTCGATTCGGGCCGGCGCCCGATCGGGCCGAGCCGAAACCCGATCGGGCTGGGCCGAAACCCGATCGGGCCGAGCCGAAACCCGATCGGG
>CAZQHJ010000022.1:0-3913 GCA_964593225.1 uncultured Thiotrichales bacterium | reverse complement strand
CCCGATCGGGGGGAGCCGGGACCCGATCGGATCGTGCAAAAAGACGATCGGGCCGGAACCCAACCCGATACAGCCGGAACCCATAAAAGTGACCGAAAAATTCTCGTGGGCCTTTTGGGTTCCGGCTGTGTCGGATTGGGAGGGCGCTTCTACGCAAACACGATTGAATCCGACAAAGTAGAATTACGATAGCCCTATCGAGCCCGAAGACATCCCCGCTACCATGCCGGAACCGACCCACCCCCTGAAAGACCCCCCGCCCCAGCTCATGGATCGGGTCATGGAGGCCATCGCCAACCAAGACCCCATACAGATCGCCTTGGGCATCTTCTACGCCGTCCTGGGCGCGCTGGCGGCCTCTCTCATGGTCTGGCTTGCCCTCAAGGCCTGGCGCGGGTTCTCGGCCCTGTTCTGGCGGTTCACCGCCCGCCTGGGCGCGGCGCCGGGGCTGAGCCACTTCCTGATTCGCGGGTATCCGCGGCAGGTGCGGGCCAGGTTCGGCACCGTCAGGAACATCTATCTGGACCGGGAGGAGCGCCTGGATCTCCACCGGGTCTTCGTGCCCCTGCCCCTGCGCGCCCGGGGCGACCGGAATCGGAGCGATAACCCGGAGATCGCAGCGCCCCGGACCACCCGGGCGATCCTCACCGAAAACCCGCGCCTCGTCATCCTGGGCGCCCCCGGCTCCGGCAAGACCACCCTCTTGAAGGCCCTGGCCAGCGGCGTCAGCCAGCACCAGTGGGAGGAATGGCAGGGACTTATCCCTGTCTTCGTGTCTCTTCGGGCCTTCAGCCGCGCAACCGATGAACCGGCGCTGCATGACTGGTTGACGGGCACGCTATTGCCCGAAGACTACGGCCTGCGCCACGCCGAGCCCTTGCTGAAGCGATTGTTGGCCAGGGGCCGATTATTGCTGCTTCTGGATGGGCTGGATGAAGTGAATACCGGCGATCTCTCCTCGGTCCTGACGCGCATCACGGCGTTTCTGGAGGAGGCAGCGTCTCGACGCCGCTCGACGACCACGTTTCCCGGTTGGCGAGCGGTGCTTCGATTCCGCTCAGCGACCGCGCCCACCGGCGGCGGGTGGCTGGGGTCGAGCGCAGCGAGCCCCCAGGAAAGAAGCCCCCAGGAAATAAGTAGAGTTCTCCTTACTTGCCGGGAACAGAACTACGACCTCATCTCCGACGCCCTCCTGCTGCGTACCCAGGGCATGACCGAGTACCGCCTGGCTGACATGCGGGACGGCGAGGTGGACGCCATGGTCCGGAGTCGCCGGGAAGACTTCAAGGATCATGGTTCCAAGAAAGGCAACAAATCCATCCCCAGGTTCCTGGACGCCATCCGCGCCAACGACCGGGTCTATCAACTGCACCGCAACCCCCTGCTCTTGACCCTCTCCATTGGCCTCTATCTCCACCGCCTGGACGACGCCGTGCCCCAGCACCGCACGGAGTTCTACGACGAGGGCATCCGGCACCTGCTGCGCCGCCACGACTACCTGGCGGACCCCCAGCTCGGCAAGGGCAACCGGTTCGAGATGCGGGATAAATATGCCTTGCTCTGCCGGTTCGCCCTGGCGAGCATGGCGGACGCCTCGGCGCAGGGCGAGGACTTCGAGGATTTCCAGGTGGCCGACCTCATCAAATCCGCGGAAGCCCTGGCCCGGAACCTGGTGCAGATTCGCCCGGAACAGGCCAGGGAACTGATCGAGGAGATCCGGGACCAGGCGGGACTCATCGCCGACACCGGCAACCGGGAGACCTACACCTTCGCCCACCGCTCCTTCCACGAATACTGCGCGGCCCGGGAGTTGGCGAATCTCGGCGACGGAGGCTTCGAGCGCCTGCAAAGCCATCTTACCGATTCCGCTTGGCGACAGACCGTGCTCTTCTACTGCGGCATGGACCATCGCTATGCCGAGCGGGTGGTGGAATCGCTGCTGGACGGCGGGCGCGACGCGAACCGGCTGGAGCTGGCGGGACAGTGCGCGGCGGTCTTGCTGCGTCCCCAGGTCGGGCTGCGCGAGAACGTGGTGACCGCCTTGGGCAAGGCCCTGT
Organism: uncultured Thiotrichales bacterium; assembly: GCA_964593225.1. Taxonomy (GTDB): domain Bacteria; phylum Pseudomonadota; class Gammaproteobacteria; order HK1; family HK1; genus JABDQX01. The sequence goes on along the minus strand of CAZQHJ010000022.1, from coordinate 1,856 downwards.
CCCATACCGACGAACCGGCGGCGCGTCGTCTTCTGTTGCCGAGTCTGCTGGAGGTGGGACGGGACGCGCCGCCGGAGGTCTATGCCGCGGTAGACGAGGCGCTACGCGGGTTGAACCCGCTGGAGCTCGCCACCAATCTCGGTCGTCTCGGCAAGGCGGCTGCGTTGCCCCTGTTGAAATTCATGGTGGAGAGCGGGGACGCCGCCCATCAAAAGGCCGCCCTGCGGGGCGTCATGGAACTGGAGGGACTGGAGCGGATCGATCTCCTGTGGCCACTGCTGGCCGCCTTCCAAACCCAAGGAGACACGGACTACGCCACGGCGGCCCGCCGCGAGCTGTTGACCCGGATGTCGGAGGCGGAGGCCGTAGGGCGGCTCGATGGGCTGCCGGCCCATTTCGAAGACCTGGACGAGGCGACGCTGAAGAGGGTTTATCCCTTCCCGAGCCGAACGGGTGCGGTGGTCAAGAGCAACTTCGCGCGCCTGCTGAAATTGGAGGCCGACGCCATCGTTCAGACCCCGACCCCGTCATCCCGGCAGGGACTGCCGGGATCCAGTGCCATGGATGGCAAAGACAACCAACGGTTATCCGCCGCCGCTGTCGAAGCCAGTCCCTGGGAGCGGTTTCTGGCCATGGTGGTCAGCCCCAAGGAACCCCGCGCGGCCAGGGACTGGCAAAACCTACCGGTGGACCGCCAGCGGCGAATCTGGTCCGTGCCTTGGCAATGGGTGGGGGGGGATCGGGGTCGGTCTTGCCCTGTTGGCGGGGCTGTGGGCGACCGTGTTGGCTTTTCTGCACAGTCCCGAAGATTTCAGCGTGATGGATGAGGAGATATTCATTATTAGCGCGGCGATGTTCGCTATATTCTTCGGTTTCGGCATGGCCCTGTTATGGCCCCTGTGGCGCGGCGTCGCCCGGCGCATGGGTTGGTTGGAAGGGTACGGTGCCCTGCCCGGCGAAGTACGCAAACTGTTGGAAGGGGTGACATGGCATGCCCCGTCGACCGGTCGTTTCAAGGCGGTTGCGCGCAGCTTTGGGCGTGGCTCGTGGCGCATAGTGCTATTTAGCCCCTTTGTTCTGTGTTGGGCGCTGGCCCTGTGGCTAACCAATCCCAGCCTGCAAGGGCATGAGAATGCTGTAACCAGTGTAGCTTTTTCACCGGATGGCCGAAGGATTCTCACGGGCTCCGATCATGCCCGCGCCCGCCTCTGGGATGCCGACACCGGGGAGCTTCTGTGGACCAGCCCCGTGCCGTTTTGGAATAAATCCACCTGGAACGGGTACGACATTCTGGTCTTTCTGCTGCTGGTGTTCCTGTTCGGCTTCCTGCCCACCACCAAGCTCTTCGACCCCGGCAGGCGGCTGTATCTCCGCAAGCCCAACCCCTATCTGCACCTCTACGACATTCCGGGGGTGGCGCCGGTGGCTGCCGTGGGATTGATCCCCTGGCGCGGGCGGGGCGGGACGGCCGCCCCCTGGCAATTTCCCGGGACCGGACGTGGATGGGTCCCGGGCGCCGACCGGTTGCGCCGGACCATGAACCGGCGGGTCCCGATCACGGGCCGGGGGCGCCAACGCGCAAGGCAGTTGTGCCAGCGCGGGAGATAATTGCTCTAGCGCGCGAGGTGGTTGAGCCGGAGCGCAAGCCGAGGTGTCCTGACCAAGAGCGGCCCGACCTGGAACATCCGTCGCTTGATCCGGTCCATGAGCCGGGTGGTCCGGCGCGATCCGAGGCGGAGTTTTTTCCGGCGTTCGGTGACCGTCCCGGATGGAACGCTAAGAAGCTGTTTGGAAATTCCCATTCGGCGATGTTCAGCCAGCTACCATGGTTGGGGGTATAGTGAATTTCCAAACGC
>CAZQHJ010000021.1:0-24229 GCA_964593225.1 uncultured Thiotrichales bacterium | reverse complement strand
GGCAACAAAATACGTCAATGTCAATTGGAAAACAGTTTCATTCGGTTGCCCTGGGTCAAAACCCTATCCGCCTTCGGCGGATTGAAGTTTTTTGGGACAATGAAGTTTTCGAAAGTCAAAATATTTTTAATAATTAGTTGACGTTTACTAAATAAATAGCTACTATTTTGGTAGATACTGTGAGGGTTACGTCATGTCAGGCGGACTTCGACGATATGAATTTAGTGAAAAGCTTGCCGAAATGTTGGGAGAATCACGCCGTGATCTGCGCTTTCGCGTTACGATGATGGTGTCGGCTGGAGTCGTAAAGCCAGGCCCGAGAGGACGCGGTTCGCCACTTGCCACACCGGCGTATGGATCTAATCTCTTAGTTGGAGCAATGGCTGCACCGCAACAGGTCCATACAATTGAGGCGATTCGTTGTTATTGGGAATTGGAGCCGGCGGCGATAGCGTCTGAAATGACTACTCCGGGTATTATCCTTGGCCTATCGACAGAACACACCAAAATCGATATATCGACTACTTTGCCAATACCCTTTACGAGGCTCCGTTTTGGTGAATGTCTGACTCAGTTATTAGAACTTGCCTCGTCCAAGTCGACTTGTGGAGGTCTTGCGAGTGAATTATTTGGTATTTGGGTAAGTCGCGGCTATCCGGTAGCCGGTTTGCAAATCGGGGTATGGTCAAAAGGACGACGCAGTGTCATTACACAGCGATTCGAGTTGTCGGAAGGAGAACGCCCTCCTTCCTGGCTCGATCCAAGTCGGAATGGCATTGCCGATCCCGGTTTATTGCATACAGTATTTTTGCCAGCCAGTAAGTTGATTGAGATTGGTATGCTGACTACTTCGGAGAAGAAGAAAAATCCTATGTTAAATTTAGGTCCAAAAATTGCGAAATTTACTGACCTTGTAAATTTGGTTCGTCAGGGTCGTTATCGCATTCAATGGGAAAAGCTCCTATTGACTTTAATCGAAGTTCAAACCTGGGCAAATAAAGTCGGCACCCAAGATAGTCGGCTGGTTGAAATAACCGATTTCGGTTCGAATCCGGGTAATCTTCGGATGTTTACCTATGTGCCTGGGCACTTACTACCCGCGGCGCCTTTAGTGGTTGCGTTGCATGGTTGTACTCAAACGGCCGCGGCGTATGATCTGGGTACCGGCTGGTCTGAACTGGCTGATCGTTTTGGGTTTGCTTTGCTACTGCCTCAGCAGCACTGGACGAATAATCCACTGCGCTGCTTCAACTGGTTTCGACCCGAGGATACCGTCCGGGATAGTGGTGAACCCTCATCGATTCGGCAGATGATCGAGTGGATGTCGGTTAACCATGACCTTGATCGTCGTTGTGTTTACGTGACAGGGCTTTCTTCGGGTGCCGCAATGACGTCGGTTATGTTGGCCGCCTATCCCGATGTATTCGCGGGCGGCGCGATCGTTTCAGGTGTCCCTTATCACTCGGCTAATGGTCTGCAAGAGGCCTTTGAGAGCATCTTTATGGGGGTTTGTCGGTCCGGGAGCGATTGGGGTGATCGGATACGAGCGGCATCTTCGCACCAAGGGCCATGGCCCGGAGTTTCAGTGTGGCATGGTGACGAGGATACCTCGGTAGCGCCTGTGAATGCCGAAGAAAGTATAAAACAGTGGGCCGATGTGCACGGACTTCCCTTGAACCCCTCTATTGAGAATGAGATCGATGGTTACCCGCATCGCGTATGGCAAGGCCCTCGAGGCGAGAATCTTCTGGAGTCCTATACGATTGTTGGTATGTCCCATGGCCAGCCATTGGACATGAGTGGTGGGGAATATTCGTGTGGGACCGTTGGACCCTTTTTCAACGACGTTGGTATTTCATCCACGTATCGAATTGCGGAATTCTGGAATCTACCGGAAACTTTATCCAAAAGGCAGTCACGGACAAAATCGCAAGAAGTGACCATAATGGGACAAACCGGTGAGAGAACCTTCAACGTCGTCCCGGTATTGAATCCCACGCCATCCGATACGAATACATCGTCCGAGCAGACGAATATCGTCGAAGAGGTTTCCGCGGATAGTGCGGGCGTGGAAGGTGGAAACCCAAAAAGCGGTGGCATACCACTTGGAATCGACGTACAGAAAATCATCACCAAGTCTTTCGAAATGGCCGGGCTTTTGAAACAATCCGAGGACAATCCAACCGGTTCCGGATCTGTAGGGAAGAGTGCGCCACTTGGCATCGATATACAGGGGATTATCTCTGAGTCCCTGAAAGCGGCCGGTGTTTTGGCCGAATCATCTTCGAAAACGCCACCTTCGGAGAGCTTGTCTCCGGAAACGGGCCAAGTTGGCGAGTCGGTATGGCAAGGAGAAGGTTGGGAATTGATCTCCAATCGTTCAGGCAGGGCTCAAGGCGAACCTCTCCTCTTCGGATATGCTTCATCCGGGAATGATTGCGAAGTTGGCAATAAAATCCGTTCGATATCACGAGAAGTATCTTTAGGCGATCATCCCACACTAAGCTATATCCGCCGCCTGAAGTTGAATGCGGCAGCGAATGATCATACGAGGGCCCGCTTCAGCGTGTTAGTAGATGACTTGGCGGTAGACGAAGTCTCGGCGGTGGGAATGGAACACACGGAGGGTGAGTGGATGCAAAGATCCGGCATCGACCTGACACCCTTTGCCAATCGAACGGTAAAATTGACATTCCAAGTCGCGGCGCACTCCAACGTTTGCAACGAAGTGTTTGCCAAGGCCTGGGTGGATCGTATTCATGTGCGGGATGTTTCCTAAGTCGTCCCTGTCAGGTTGGGTGAGATGGATTTACTCTACGCGATATTAGGCTTCACGGTCACTGTCGGAATCCTGGTGACCGTTCATGAGTTCGGTCACTTTTGGGTCGCCCGGCGTTTAGGCGTCAAAGTCTTGCGATTCTCCATCGGGTTCGGAAAGCCCCTATGGACGCGCCAGTCCGGGCCCGATGCGACAGAATATGTCATCAGTGCAATCCCCCTGGGCGGCTACGTCAAAATGCTCGATGAGCGCGAAGGGAAGGTCGCCGAAAAGGAATTACCGCGCGCTTTCAACCGGCAGCCATTATCGGTACGACTGGCCATCGTCCTGGCCGGGCCGCTCTTTAATCTCTTATTTGCCGTTTTTGCCTATTGGCTCATGTTCATGACGGGTATCAACGGCATCAAACCATTCGTGATGGATGTCGCACCGGAATCGGTCGCCGCCCGGGCCAGCGTCGCCCCGAACGATACCATTCTCTCCGTGGATGGCCGGCGTGTTGGCAGTTGGGAAACCGTCATACAGGCTATCGTCGAAAAATCCTTCACCGACAAGCTCGTACCCATAGTAGTCCGCGGTGAAGATGGCATCGATGCGCAACTTAGCCTCAACCTCTCCTCTATCACCCTGGACGACCTCGCGGGGGATAAATTTTTTCATACCATAGGGGCCTATCCCCCGTCGCCACTCAGGAGCACCGTCATTGGTCGGGTACAGCCCGGTGGCGCGGCGCGGCGCGCCGGTTTGTCGGATGGCGATCGAGTCATCGCCGCCGAGGGGGAGACCTTTTCCGATTGGAGCGCGTGGAGAAGATTTATCCAGCGGCATCCCGGGAAAACCCTCGAAGTTCACATCGAACGGGATGGCCTGCCCATGACGGTAACGATGCGTCCCGATCCGGTTAAAACCGAAGCCGGCACAATAGGATTCATTGGCGCCGTTGCCGATCGTCCTACCCGCCAATCCTTGGAAGATTACCGACGCGAATTCTATATCACAGAGCGCTACTCACCCTTTTCGGCCTTCGGACATGCCCTAACGGAAACGACCAACGCATCCCTACTGACGGTAAGGATGCTCTGGAAGATATTGACGCTTAACGCATCGGTCAAGAACTTGAGCGGGCCCATCACCATCGCCCAGTACGCGGGGACCGCCGTTCAAATCGGCGTTGCCAAGTTTCTGCAACTCCTTGCCATCCTCAGCGTCAGTATCGGTATTCTGAATCTGCTACCGATTCCCATGCTGGACGGCGGACACATCATGTATTACTGCATCGAGTTCGTAAAAGGAAAACCGTTAACGGAAAAGGCGCAATTTGCCGCGCAACAGGTTGGGATCACAATGCTTATCGGGCTCATGGGCCTTGTGCTTTTCAACGATTTGGCGCGATTATTCGGGTAATCTCCATCACGAGAATCATTCAACCATCATGACAACCATCCATAGAAACGCACTCGTACCCTATAGCGCCGGCAATATGTACGCCCTCGTGGCGGATGTATTGTCCTATCCTGAATTTCTTCCCTGGTGCGGCAAGTCGAGTATAAAACCACAAACTCCCACCGAAATTCAGGCCACCCTCGAAATCTCCCATGGTCGATTACGCAAATCCTTCTCCACCCTGAATCGAATGGACAAGGATCGGAGCATCGAAATGCACCTCCTGGATGGGCCCTTCGCCTTTTTGGAAGGCAAGTGGCAATTCGAGTCATTGAACGGAGAAGGCTGCAAGGTCTCTCTCGATATGAATTTCGAATTCTCCAGCCGCATCACGAAAATGCTCGTGGGGGCAACCTTCACCGACATCGCCAATACCCTGGTCGACGCCTTCTGCGCCCGTGCCGTGGAAGTCTATGGAACGCCTTGAGACCCTACTCGAAGGCGCGGGTATCCCCCAGTCCCTTCCGTATCAGACGGGGATTGGCCTCCGTCAGATCCACCACCGTAGAGGGCTCGATACCGCAGGGACCCCCATCGATAATCAGATCCACATCATGATCCAATCGCCTCGACATCTCATCCGGATCCGTCATGGGCAGCGCCTCCCCCGGCAGGATCAAGGTAACGCTCATTATCGGATCATCGAGGTATGTGGATAATCCCTGGGCAATCGGACTGTCCGGCACCCGTAAACCGATAGTCTTGCGTCGGGTCAGCGACCTTCTCGGCACCTCGGCCGTCGCTTTCAGGATAAAGGTATAAGGCCCGGGCGTATGCTTTTTAATCAGACGAAAAGCCGCATTATCGATCCGGGCATACAGGGAAATCTCCGAGAGATCGCGGCATACCAGGGTGAAATCGTGTCGATCATCCAGCTTCCGTATGCGGCGAATCCTCTCCATCGCCCCTTTATCCCCCAAATGGCAGCCCAACGCATAACAGGAATCCGTCGGATACGCAATCACCCCGCCTCCACGCAGGATGGCGACGGCCTGACTCATAAGACGGGGTTGGGGATTATCCGGATGAATCTGAAAATACTGAGCCATTGGCCTTTATCCAACTCATTACCATCCATCATGGGGGGCCCTCATGAAAGGGACTCGCGGTGCCGAGCACCCCCTATTTTACCGAATCCATCCGCCCCATGGCGCAGCTCACGAACGAAGTAGCCTTCGCCTTCAAGTGATCGAACCCCTCGCTGGAACCCCGCCTCGGATAGCCCAATAAATGGAGCGTTCTCCCCACCGCCGCCGTCAGATCCTCCGATGAGGTAATCGTCACCGCCCCCGCCTCCACATCCACAGACACCTCGCTCACCTCATGGCTCGCCAGCACCTTTTTGCGAATCGTATTCGCGCAACCGTGGCATTTGATATTCTCCACCTCGAAAGTGTACCGCATAAAAACCCTCCCACCCCTAACGTCGATAAATCGCGAAAATCAAAGTTCCGAATGAAATGAGACACCAATGGCCAAACCCGAGTCGATAGCCACCGCCCCCCCTGAAATCACCCCCCTCGCCCTCATCCTCGCCTTCTGGGAACTCGCTGCCCGAATCGGCTTCATCGACCCCTTCTACTTCAGCACCCCCGGCCGGATAGCCCGGACCCTCTACGCCTGGGCGCTCCAGGGAATGCTCTTCCAACACCTCCTGGTCACCCTGGCCGAGGCCGGCGTCGGGTTTTTCGCCGGCCTCTTCCTGGGCGTCGCCTTCGGCTTCCTATTCGCCGCCAACCCCAGGCTCGACGCCATACTCCGACCCTTCATCGTCATCCTCAACGCCATGCCCCGCATCGCCTTCGCCCCCCTCATCATCCTCTGGTTCGGACTCGGATTCCTCTCCAAGGTCGTCATCGTCATATCCCTCGTCTTCTTCGTCGTATTCTTCAACACCTACCACGGCTTCAAGGCCATCGACCCCGCCATCCTCAAAAACGCCCGGGTCATCGGCGCCACCCGCACACAAATGCTCTTTCACATCTACATCCCCGCCACCCTCGCCTGGACCTTCGCCAGCCTCCGGGTCAGCGTCGGCTTCGCCGTCATCGCCGCCGTCCTGGGGGAATACATCGGCGCCAGCGCCGGCATCGGCTATCTCATCGACAACGCCCAATCCAATTTCGACGCCACCGGCGTCATGGCGGGCCTGACCACCCTCGCCCTCGCCGTCGCCATCCTCGACGGCCTGTTGCAGGCCATCGAGCGGCGATACGCCACCCGGTTGTAAGAACGAGCCTGAAAATTCCCCATCCTCGCCAGGCGACGGGGTCCGGCGGCGACCGGCCCATGGGCATCCCGGGCCCCGCCCGAACGCGCCCCGCGAGGGCCGTCCTCACGACCCATGAGGGCCGGGCTCGCGACCCGTGAGGGCCGGGCTCGCGGTGCGTGAGGGGGTGGGCGCGGGGTACCCGCGCCCGGGGGTGCCTCGTGGACGCGCCAGCCCTTCCAGCCAGCCCGCCACCGTTTCCATCTCCGGCCCCATCCCCACCTGGGTGAAGAGGGCCAGGGCCCGCCGCCAGTATGCCTCCGCCTTCGCCAGCTCGCCCCGGGTCCAGGCGATGAGGCCGAGATTGCCCAGGGGGTTGGCCGCCATTTCCCGGTCCCCCGCCTACTCTCTCAGCGCCAGCGCCCCGAGCCGGTAGTGGAGCGTCCCGACCCGACACAACCCAAACCCAAAGGCTCCCAAGGAATCTTTTGCGCATTCTCCTCGAAATTCCCACAATAGAAGACGCCGACCATCGACGCCCCCTTCCCCCTTCCCCGGAAACCCGCGGGACGGACCGCTCCAGCAGCGCTCCGGCGCGCTACCGGAGCATGCGGCCATGGAGCAAACTCGTTTTTATACCAATCGCTTCGTGACCGCCTTCCCGGAAACCGGAGAAAATGCCCTGAGATAAATAAAGCGAAAATAGCCGTAAACTCAGAGCGTGTCTTGAAATGCCCAACCGTAGTGAGGGGGTCCGATTGTGGCCGGCCGGATCGCATGGGGGCTCTCGAGCACGATACAGTCGTTGCCGAGCGCCCGGTATTCCATGAACCTCATCGTCGAATATGCCCGTCCCCCAGGACGATGAACTTCCGCGAGGTCAGACCCTCGAGACCCACCGGCCCCCGGGCGTGGAGTTTGTCGGTGCTGATGCCGATCTCCGCGCCCAGCCCGTACTCGAACCCGTCGGCGAGTCGGGTGGAGGCGTTGACCATGACGGAACCCGAATCCACCTCCGCCAGGAAGCGCTGTGCCCGGCCCAGGTCCTCCGTCACGATGGCGTCGGTGTGGTGGGAGCCGTAGGTCTCCATGTGTTCCATGGCCTCGTCCAAACCCGCCACGATTCGAATGGACAGAATGGGGGCCAGATACTCCGTGGACCAGTCCGCTTCCGTGGCCGGAACCGCCTCCGGGAGCAACGCCAGGGTGTCGGGACAGCCGCGCAGGGCCACCCCCGCCGCCCGGTAGCGCTCCGCCAGTCGCGGCAGGACGTCCGGCGCGACGGCGGCGGCCACCAGGAGCGTCTCCAGGGTGTTGCAGGTGCCGAAGCGCTGGGTCTTGGCGTTGTCGGCGATGGCAATAGCCTTGTCCGGGTCGGCCCCATCGTCGATGTAGACGTGGCAGACGCCATCCAGGTGCTTGAGGGTGGGGATGCTCGACTCCGCGCTGACCCGCTCGATGAGGCCCTTGCCGCCCCGGGGGATGAGGATGTCCACATACCGGTTCATGCCCAGCAGCGCGCCGACGGCGGCCCGGTCGGTGGTTTCGATGAGCCCGACGGCGTCTTCGGGTATCCCGGCGGCGCCCAGGCCCCGATGGAGGCAATCGCGGATGGCCCGGTTGGACCGGATGGCCTCGGACCCGCCCCGCAGAATGGTGGCGTTCCCCGACTTGAGGCAGAGCCCGGCGGCGTCGGCGGTGACGTTGGGGCGGGATTCGTAGATGATGCCGATGACCCCGAGGGGCACCCGCATCATGCCCACCCGGATCCCGGAGGGGCGGTATCTGAGATCCGTGATTTCGCCTACCGGGTCCGGCAGCGCCGCGATCTCGGTCAGGCCCTCGGCCATGGCCTCGATGCGGGCGTCGGTCAGTTCCAGCCGGTCCAGGAGGGCCGCGTCGAGCCCCCGGTCGCGCCCGGCGGCGAGATCTTTGCCGTTGGCGGCCCGTAAGGATGGGCGCTGGGATAAGAGGGCGTCGGCGCTGGCCGATAGCGCGGTATTCTTTGCGCGGGTGGTGGTCCGGGCCAGCGCCCGGGCGGCGGCGCGGGCCTGGCGTCCCACGTCTTCCATGTAGGTTTCGATGTTCATTTTGCGTTCCTGATGATGGCGTATTGCCGGATTCAAGGGATCGGGGTCAGCCGCGTCCAACTGTCCCATTGCCAGTCGGGTTCCGGGTCGGCGCGGGTTTCCAGGCCGCACTTTCGGCAAAAATAGCGGTGAAAGGACAAATCCGCCGTCAATTCCGGGTGGAAAACAGTGGCGAGGGTCTGGGCGTCCTCGGCGGCGGCGCAATAGTCCTTCAGCGTCAGCAGGGCGCGCACGCCCGCCCCGAGGCCGGTGATCTTGGGGGCGCGGATGAAGGTGAGGGGGAGGGGGTAATCGGCGACCTGGGGGATCCGGGCCGAGTCGTTGAAGCTGTCCAGTTGGCTGCCGAAGGCGTTGCGCCGGATATGGATATCCATGAACCCCAAGAGCCCGGGTTCGTCGTCCACCTGTTTGGCCACGAGGATGGCACCGGCGCAGGTGCCCCACAGCTTGAGGCCGGCGGCGAACCCTTCGCGGATGGCCCGGTCCAATCCATACCGGCACAGCAGCCGGCCCAGGCAACTGCTTTCCCCGCCGGGGATGATGAGGCCTGCAAGGCCGTCCATATCCGCCGCCTGCTTGACCCGCAGGGCCGGGACGCCCAGCCGTTCCAGGTGCGCCAGGTGTTCGACGACGCCGCCTTGCAGGTCCAGGATGCCGATGCGCGTCATCGCCCCCTTCTCCCGCGCCCCTTGGTTTGCGCCCTATCCATTGTCCCGAGAGTCATCACCGAAGGGGCTGCCTACCAACCCCGCTCCGCCAGGACCTGTTCCTTGGGAATGGCGGCGATCTCGATGCCGACCATGGCCTCGCCGAGGCCCATGGAAACCGCCAGCACCTTGTCCGGGTCCTGATGATAGGTGGTGGCGTGGACGATGGCGGCGGCGCGTTGGGCGGGATCGCCGGACTTGAAGATCCCCGAGCCCACGAACACGCCGTCGCACCCGAGCTGCATCATGAGGGCCGCGTCGGCGGGGGTGGCGATCCCGCCGGCGGCGAAGTTGACCACGGGCAGGCGCCCGAGCTCCCGGACCTTGAGGGCGACGTCGAAGGGGAGGCCCTTGTCGCGGCAAAACGCAGTAACTTCCTCCATGGGCATCTCTCGGATCTGGCGGATCCCGCGATTCATGGCGCGCATGTGGCGCACGGCCTCCACCACGTTGCCGGTGCCGGCCTCGCCCTTGGTGCGGATCATGGCCGCGCCCTCGGCGATGCGCCGGCAGGCCTCGCCCAGGTTTCTGGCCCCGCAGACGAAGGGGATGGAGAAGCGGGTCTTGTCGATGTGGCACTCTTCATCGGCGGGGGTCAATACCTCGCTCTCGTCGATGTAGTCGATCCGCAAGGCTTGGAGCAGTTGGGCCTCGACGAAATGGCCGATGCGCGCCTTGGCCATGACCGGGATGGAGACCGCCGCCTTGATCTCCCGGATCATGGCAGGATCGGACATGCGCGCCACCCCGCCCTCCTTGCGGATATCGGCCGGCACCCGCTCCAGGGCCATGACCGCCACGGCCCCGGCCTCTTCGGCGATCTTTGCCTGTTCGGTGTTGGTGACATCCATGATGACGCCGCCCTTGAGCATCTGGGCCAATTGGGCGTTCAAGGTAAAACGATCGGTGGTCATTGATTATCCTCCGGAGACTGATACTTTTAACGGCGGTATGTCGGACTTTCGGCGGAACAGGCGCTGATGGTATCGGGATATGCGACACGCTCGGCAGTAGTCGACGGAATCTCCGATACCCTTCGGGATTTTAGCCGTTTTCAAAACCGAAAAGGCGGCCCGTTCGAGGTATATTGGAATCGCGCACGGGGCAGAATGGGGAGGTTCGGACGCGCTCCGACGCCGGGTGCGGCCGTAGCGTGCTCTATGATCACGATTTTCGATCCGAATGCAAGCGCGGCCCGCGGTCCGTGAGCCCATGGCCTCATGGTCCGTGTGTCCGGCCCCATGCTCTATGTGCCTAGCCCTCACGGGAACGGCGATTTGTCGCGCCTTCTCCGACCCGGCTATCATTGTCGTTTTGCTCGGGCCCCTCAATCCGATAACAACTTAAGGTAATATTCAAACGACGATGCGTCCGGAGAATCCTCTATTCGCCCCCGCCACGGAAGAGACCATCGGTCTGCTGACGCGACTCAATCGACAAAAGCAACCGATCTTCGTGGTTCCCACCAAATTCATTTCGTCCGAGGCGGCGGAGATCGGTTACCTGCTCGATACCCTCTATCACGCCCCCCTGCCCCGCGCCCATCGCGATCCCCACCGGAAGCCCGGTCCACCCCCCGGCAATTACAAGACCTTCTTTTGTAACGCCCGGTACGAGGCCCTCCAGGGCGCCATAAAGATAGCCCGGCATCGCCAGTGGCGCGGATACAAGCACCATGGGGGACGGATACTCCTCTACGACCCCACGGGGGCCATCAAGGGGTATTTCCTCTTCGAGCCGGAGGCCGCTACCAGCGCCATGCTCCCCGGCGTGGAGGTCGTGGAAACGACAGCGGCCCTGGAGGACCGGCTCGCCTCGACGCCGGTGGCGGCCTGCCTGTTGAGGTTGGATGGGCGGTTGGATAAGGATGCGTGCCTTCGGATTCGACGACGGTGTTCCGAAAAGGCCGTCCGGTTCGGGTTGGACTTCTCACCCATACCCTTGGCGGAAGTCGCCGGGTTTTTCCGGGCCTGCAACCCCCAGGCCGACCTGTATCTCTGGGGAGAACAATTGACGGACCGGCAGATCCCCTTCGGCGCGTTTTCCATGTCCGATGATACCTATCGGCCCTGGAACAGCCTTCAAAACTGTCTGTTGCACTCTTCCACCTACAGCGGAAACCTGCTGGCCCTCAATAAAGTCAAACAGGTGCTCTCGGATAACTTTCAGTGGTCGCCGGACACCCTGAAGACCTGCGCCGAAATAGAGGCCTCCCATGAGAGCAAGAAGCGCTATTTCGCCACCCACGTGAACCCCAATCTGGGCAAGCTCTATCGTCTGACGGGCTATGACCTGGAGATTCAGGAGGCCTCCGGTTGCTACCTGACCGTCAAGAAAGGCGGCGGGGACCCCCAGGTCCTGGTGGACTGTCTGAGCGGCGGGTCCCTGGGCATCTTCGGCCACAACCCCTTGGATCTGCCGGCGGTCCTGGCCACCCACGACCCGGCCCATGACTACTGGGGGGATCTGACCGCGGAACTTGCCCGATTGACCGGGTTCGAGCGCGCCTTTCCCGCCGTCAGCGGCGCAACCGCGGTGGAGAACGGGATGTTCGCCGCCTTACTGGCCCAGGATGGGGATAAAAGAAAGATCATCGTATTCGACGAGAACTATTCCGGGAAGCTCCTGCTGCCCCTGGTGGCCAGTCCCTCCAAACGGCAACCCAGCCACCGGTTCGCGCCCCTCTATGAACGGGTCGTGGTCATCGACGCCTTTGCTGAGAACGCCCCGGAGCGGCTCCTCTCCGAAATACGCTCTGGGGAGATTGGCCTAATCTGGTTCGAATACATCCGCGGCTCCGACGGCGAGCCCATCCCCGAGGCCTTGATCCACATCATCGATCGATATCGCTCCGAATACGGCTACTACGTGGGCATCGATGAGATCCTGATGGGTCTCCATCGGACCGGTCCCCTGTTCAGCCATCACAGAACGGCCCTCTCCCCCGATATCGTGACCTTATCGAAGGGTCTCACTTACATGAGTTTCCCCATCGGCGTCACGCTGGTCCGTTCGGCGCTCTACCAGCGGGCCGTCGATCAGGGGCCGCGTTTTATCGAGGCCATGGAAAACCGCTACCTGAACCAATTGGGCGCCCATATTGCCCTGCATTGTGTCGAAAGGTTGCAAAAAGACGACATCCCCGGCAATGTCCAACAGCAATCCCAGTACCTTTACCGGCAATTGGCGCGGGTTGCGGAGGAACACCGTTTGGTGGAACGGATCGAGATGAGCGGCCTATTCTTCGGTATTCATCTCAAAACCCCCTGGTGGGTGAAGATGGGTGGGAGCCTGGGGCGAACCCTGTATCTCCTCTTCCTGACCAAGTGCTGGCGGGATGCCGGTGTATTCACCTTCTTCGACACCAGACTGACCCCTGCCCTATGTCTGTCGGAAGAAGACGCCAATCGAATACTCGAAAGCGCCCGAAAGGTATTGAAGATGCGTCCCCTGGAGATATTCCGCGCGGGTATCGGTGGAAGGCCGTGATGCCGGCATTCATGGAAACCTTCGGTGAAACGGATCGTGACCTTAGATGCCATTGAAAACGAAATTCACCCTATGAATCCGGGTGGTGGCTAACCTAATTTAATCAACGTCATCACCGGTCCCTCCCCCAGATCCCGAGCGGCCTCTATCAGGGACCTGTGGATCTTGGAGAGGGAGAGTATGGATGGGCAGGATGGCGAAGGCCGCCCAGGCGTGGGCCAGGGCGACCAGGGCCGAGATCTTCTCTTCAGGGAGCGCCAGAGGATGAACGGGTAGAGGCGTTTCTCGAAGAAGGTGACGTAGTTATCCAGGGTCGGCGTGGTGTCGTAGCCGGTCTCGGTCCGGGTCCACGGGGAAAGCCCCGCCAACACCAGGATGGGCGCGGCCAGGGCCAGCAGGATGAGGGTGGGGGAGAGCAGGCCGTAGCCGCGGAGGTTTTCGGACATAGTTTTCGGACATAGACTTTTAGCGAGGCTTTGCTCGGACCGACGAGTCGTGCTCTCGGAATCGCTATCGAAACAGGCGATGAAGAGCGATAGCGATTTCTTTGGGAAATCCGTTATCAAAACCCGGCCTTCACCTCATCGAACATCTCCTGCAACCCCTTTTCGTTCTCGATGGGCCTTTGAAAGACGCCGGTGGCCAGGAACGCCTCCGGGTCCCGGGAGAGGCCCGGTTCCCGCAACCTCGCCTCATCCACGGCCTCGAACGCCTTCCGGGTGGCGGCCCCATAGCCGAAATGCTCGATCTCCCATACGCGGCTTTCCTTGGCCAACAGGGCGTCGATGATGTCATAGACTTTATCGGTGTGCCGGGTCCCTTCCACGATGGAGATGCCACACACCCAGGTCATCCTGCCTTCCTTGGGGTCCATGAACGCGATGGGCAGACCCTGTTCCTTCAGGCGCACGATGGATTCGTTCCACACGGTAGCCGCGATCACCTCGCCCCTGGCGAGGGCCTGCTCCAGGGTGGTGGGGTCATTGGAAAAGAACCTGACCTGTTTCACCAGCGCCCGCGTCTTCTCCCGGGCCGCCTGGGCGGCGCCGGTCCATAATACAGCCACGAGGGCGCCGGCCAGTGCACCGAGCGCCCCGCGCGGCAACCTTATTAGTCGTGAATTTCCGACGAACAGTCGATGCTTTTTCAACTTGCCAAATGCGCTGTTTTGCATTTTTTCTTTCCCTCTGTCCTCGTTATTTGTTGGAATGCAAATCGATTCCACCGTATAGTAAATCTTCGGGCTTATGGGAATCGTAGCGAAAAAGTGAGAAATCGTGGCCATGGATAGCTTTGCACAGGATACGTATTCCCAGTGACTGATACCGACATCACCCAACCCCACGATCGCTTCCTGAAGGAACTGCTCTCTTACCCGGAAAGCGCAAGGATGTTATTACGGGAACGCTTGCCCAGGGAAGTGGTAAAATTCCTATCCGCCGAGCCACCCAAGCTGGTGAAAGGGTCATTCGTGGATGTGCAATTACGTGAACACATGAGCGATCGGCTCTTCAAGGCCAAAACCATCGATGGTAAAACCGTGTTCCTTTATGTGCTCATCGAGCACAAAAGCACACCGGATCGAAAAATCGGCTGGCAACTGCTGAGGTACATAGTCGAGATCCTGAAACAATGGGAAAAGGAAAACCCGAAGTGGCAGCGTTTACCGGCCGTCGTGCCTTTCGTTTTCTATCATGGCGCCGATGAATGGAGAACCCCGAACGAATTCGCGCACCTTGTGAACGCCGAGAGCACTTGGAAGCCTTATCTTCTGAATTTCCGGTTCCCGGTACTGGATATTGGCAAGATCCCGGATGGGCAATTATCCAAGGACCCTCGTTTGCGGGTTTGGCTACTGGCCATGAAATACGCCACCAGGGAAAAGCAACAAATAGCGGTCAAGGCGCTATTGATCGAGGCCCTCAGGAATGCCCCGGATGATCTGCGCGCCGTCATGTACTACTTGGTGAAAAACTACCCGCGTTACCGTAAAGAGACGCTGCAAGAAATCATTCAGAAAGTACAACCGGAGGAGGAAAGAGAAATGATGTCCCAATTTGCGAGGGATATTATCGCAGGCAGAGATACGGAATGGAGAGAAATCGTTCGTCAGGAGGCCATACAAGAAGGCAAACAAGAAGGTATAAGACAGGGCATGCAACAAGGTATGCAACAAGGCTTACTGAAGGGAGAAGCGACATTACTGCTTCGTCAACTTTCCCGTCGGTTTCAACCTTTGCCTGACGCAATTTCCGAGCGGATTTATGCAGCCAGCCCGAATGCTATCGAAATATGGGCAGATCGCATACTAGACGCAAAATCCCTGGACGAGGTATTTTTGGAATCTCCCTGAAGGCGAGCAACGTTGAAATGCATGCGACCCATTCTCTCCTGGAGGCCCTTGCAACGGATACCCGGGGTCCCCATCAGCGTCACCCAATACCATCGGATGGGCGAGCGGGATATTCTCGATCCCCGGGAACGCACGGAACTCCTCGATGCAAAGATTATTACCATGCCTCCCATAGGCAGCCAACACGCGGACTGGGTGGACAGGCTCAATCGATTTTTCAGCCGGGCGGTCCCCGAAACCATTACCGTTCGGGTCCGAAATAACGAACCCGAACCGGATATCGCCCTGCTCCGGCCACGGCGAGAGCCTTATCGCGATGCCCACCCACGCCCGGCGGATGTGTTGTTGATCGTGGAAGTGGCGGACTCGACCCTCATCTACGATCGGGACATCAAGACGCCGCTTTATGCCCGGCACGGCATTCCCGAGGTCTGGGTGCTGGATGTCCCCGCCAACCGCCTGGCGATCTATCGGGAACCTTCGGAGGGGGAATATCGGCTGCATCCGAGGCCGCGCCGGGAGGAAATCATCCCATTGTCCGCATTGCCAGCGGTACGGGTGGACCTGGGGACGTTGTGCTCATTCAGTCCCCATGTCCGATGAACCCCCATCTCCAGGCCCCATACTCCGGGTCGCCATCCCATCCCCCCTGCGGCGTCTCTTCGACTATCTGCCCCCGGAAGACCTTGGAGACGATGCGTCATCCCTCCCCGCCACGGGTACGTCGGCCGACAACCCGCAACACCCCACCGGTTCCACCGGAGAAAATGAACGAAGAATAGCGCCCGGCATGCGGGTACGGGTCCCCTTCGGCCGCACCCGCCACATCGGGCTGATCCTCGAAGTCACCAACACCAGCGAAGTTCCCCCCGAACGCCTCAAACCCGCCCTGGCGGTCCTGGACCGCGAACCGCTGTTGCCGCCGGACGCCCTCGCCCTACTGCGCTGGGCCAGCGACTACTACCACCACCCCATCGGCGAGGTCATCCTGGGGTCATTGCCCACCCTACTCAGAAAGGGACGCCCGGCGCAGACGCCCGGTCCGCGCGGGTGGCGCCTGACCCCGACAGGCCGGGAACACACGGGCGAAGCGCTGGCCCGGGCGCCCCGTCAGGCCGAATTGCTCGACCTGCTCCACACCCATCCCGACGGCATCCCGGAACAGAAACTTGGCTCTACCCATGGCAATTGCCTGCCCGCGCTGCGCGCCCTGGAGAAGAGGGGCTGGGTCGAACCGTTCACCGTCCCCGGTTCGGCGCGCGCAAAAACCCCGCCCCCCATCGCCGCCCCCCAACCGGAACCGGCCCAACAGTCGGCCATCGAGGCCGTCCTGGCCGCTCGGGATGGGTTTCAGCCGTTTCTATTGGACGGGGTCACCAGCAGCGGTAAGACCGAGGTCTATCTGGCGATCATCGAAGCGGTGATCTCCCGCGGCGGGCAGGCCCTGGTGCTCATCCCGGAGATCGGTCTCACGCCCCAAACCGTGGCCCGCTTCGAACAACGGATACCGGCCCCGGTCGTAGCGCTCCACTCGGGTCTGACAGACTTGGAGCGGCTGCGCGGCTGGCTGGCGGCCCGGAATGGCGAGACCTCAGTGGTCATCGGCACCCGTTCAGCGGCCTTCGTCCCCCTGAACCGGCCCGGCGTCTTCATCGTCGACGAGGAACACGACCTTTCCTACAAACAACAGGACCACTTCCGGTACTCGGCCCGGGACGTAGCGGTTTATCGGGCGAGGCAGGCCGGGGTCCCCGTGGTGCTGGGCTCCGCAACGCCGTCCCTGGAAACCCTGCACAACGCGGCCCTCGGCCGGTACCGGCGCGTCACGCTCCCCGAGCGCGCCCAGGGGGCGGCCCATCCCCTCTACTCGGTCACGGACGTGCGGGGCAAGCCCTTCCGGAACGGCCTGTCGGAGGCGTTGATCGAGGCCATCGGCGAGCGCCTGGCGCGCCGGGAGCAGGTACTGCTGTTCCTCAATCGCCGCGGCTACGCCCCGATACAGCTCTGTCACCGGTGCGGCTGGGTGGCCAACTGCGAGCGCTGCGACGCGCGCATGGTCTATCACGTGGATGAAGGGTCTGTCTCGCGTAGGATGCCGGTGAGCGCTTCGCGCGAACCGCATCGACAAAATCCAACGCCGAACGATGCGGTTCGCGACTCCGGGCTCACCAGCATCCTACCCGACTCGCACAACGAAGGGGATGCCCCGCCGGTGGCGAAGGGGCGTTTGTGTTGCCACCATTGCGGCGCGGAACGCCCCGCGCCCACCCGGTGTCCCCAATGTGACGGCGAAGAACTCCGTCCCCTATGGGCCGGCACCCAGCGCATCGCCCAGGCGATCGCCGAACACTTCCCGGAGGCCCGCATCGTCCGGGTCGATCGGGACGCCATCGGTCCCAAAGGCACGCTGGAAAAGATACTCACCGATGTCGCGTCGGGCGCTATCGACATCCTGGTGGGCACCCAAATGCTGGCCAAAGGCCACCACTTCCCCAACGTCACCCTGGTGGGCATCATCGACGCCGACGGGGGGCTGTTCGGGGTGGACTTCCGCGCGGGAGAGCGCATGGCCCAGACCATCATCCAAGTGGCGGGCCGAGCCGGGCGCGGGGAACGCCCGGGGCAGGTGCTGATCCAGACCCACCATCCCGAGCATCCCCTGTTGCAGGCCCTTGTCCGGTACGGGTACCATCGCTTCGCCGAAACCGCTCTCGCCGAACGCAACGAGGCGGCGCTGCCGCCCTTTCGCCATCTGGCCCTGGCGCGCGCCGAGTCCGCCGACCGCGAGGCCGGCGCGGCGTTTCTTGCTGAGGCCCGGTCCCTGGCCGAACCCCTGATCCAAGGGGACGCCATGACTCTCTTCGGCCCGGTCCCCGCACCCATGGAACGCCGGGAGGGGCGATACCGGGCGCAGTTGCTGTTCGAGGCCCGGGAACGGGGCGCTTTGCGTCGCCTGTTGTTCTGTTGGATCCCCCAGGTGACGGGATTGAAATCGGCCAAGCGGGTGCGTTGGTCGCTGGACGTGGATCCCCAGGAGATGGTTTAGTTCCGATATACATTTAACGTATCGGAAGAACAAAAATCCCGGAAAACCCGGCGCCGGAATCCGAGCCCACCCCGTTCGGGTTCCGGCGCGAAGCGCTAACCAATGACATATCCGAACGCGCAGCGTTCGGATTTATGTCTGACAAAAAACCATGGAAGCCCGCAGACACAAACCCGAAGAATACCTCATCCGCGAAGAGCCGTATTACGAACCGGTCCGCGACGAAGTGGCCGTGTTCGAGGCCGCCTACCGAAACCGGTTACCGCTCCTGCTCAAGGGCCCCACCGGTTGCGGCAAAACCCGGTTCATGGAGCACATGGCCTGGCGGCTGCAGCGGCCCTTGATCACCATTTCCTGCCACGACGACTTGACCGCCTCGGACCTGGTGGGCCGGTTCCTGATCCGCGGCGGGGAGACCATCTGGGTGGATGGGCCATTGGCCCTGGCGGTGCGCTGCGGCGGCGTCTGTTACCTGGACGAGGTAGTGGAGGCCCGCAAGGACACCACCGTGGTGATACACCCCCTGGCCGACGACCGGCGGGTGCTCCCCATGGAGAAACTGGGGGAATTGCTGGAAGCCCCCGCTGAGTTCGGTCTGGCCATCTCCTATAATCCGGGCTATCAGAGCGTACTGAAGGATCTCAAGCAAAGCACGCGACAACGCTTCGTGGCCATCGAATTCGACTATCCCAGCCCGGAATTGGAGAAAAAGATCGTCATGCGCGAATCGGGGCTGGACGATGGGACGATAACCGGTCTCGTCAAATTCGCGGGCATGACCCGGAACCTCAAGGGCAACGGCCTGGAAGAGGGGGCCAGCACCCGGCTACTGGTCCATGCGGGCAAGCTTATCGCCGCGGGGATCCCGCCGGCGGATGCGTGCCGCGCCGCCGTGGCCGAGTCCCTGACCGATGAGCAGGAGATGCTCGCCGCGGTCAACGAGTTGAGCGCGTCGGTTTTTTGAACACGGCGGCGGTATTTCGGAGCCTCGAAGATGGATAGACGCACAGTCCGTACCGATGGAACACATGCCGGCGTCGCCGGGATTGACGCGAAGGGCACTCACTCTATCAACACATAGGGCGCCCAATAGCGGGGATTGCGCCTGGCTTTATCCTCGCTCCCGATCCAGGCCAGGCGCGTCTTGTGCAGAGCCTCCGCCGGCGTGGTCGGCGTGTGGGTGGCTGGGGTCGAGCATCCCGGGCGTGAGCCCCCAGTCGAAGCATGGTTGCCGAGCGGCGGTTGGTGAGCGGAGTCGAACCCAGTCGAGGCATCGCCGGACAGCCAGTTCTCGTAAAAATCCAACATGAACTGCGCCGCCAAGGCATCATTCAGAGGCCACAGGGTCATGAGGATATTCCGCGCCCCGGCGGTGCGAAAGGCGCGGGTCAACCCATACACCCCTTCCGAATAATCCACCTCCCCCTTCCCCGTGTCGCAGGCCGAGAGCACCACCAGCTCCGTTCCCTCCAGGTTGAGATTCTGGGCCTCCAGGGCATACAGAATCCCGTCCTCCCCATCGGGTCCGGTCTCTCCCATGATGCCCCGGTTGGCCCCGGCCAGCGCCAATCCGCCCAGGGTCATGGGGCGGTCGGTGCGCTCACTCCGCTCTTCCAGGAAAAAGCCATGGGTGGCGAGATGTAGGACATACGGCGGTTCAGGTAGATGTTGCAGCCGATAATCGCTGGCCCTGGTGCGGGTGTAGACCTTTACCCGGTGATTCGTCAATTGCTTATACATTCTGACGATGGCCGCCACCTCCGGGCGGGTGGCTGGGAGGGGCGAGAAAACATCCTGCGCCTCGCGCAGATGTTGGTTCATGGATGGTGGGATGTCCGAAGCCATCGGTGGGGGCGTGTTTGTCGGGGTGTTGGGGGTGGCTGGGGTCGAGCGCTTACCGCGAGGAAACATGAGCACGTTAGAACGCGAGCCCCCAGTGGTCGAACCATGATTGGTGAGCGGAGCCGAACCATGGTTGGCAACCGAAGAGGAAGGTCCCCGAGCGGAGTCGAGGGGCTGATCGGCAACCGTGCCTCGACTCCGCTCGGCAACCGTGGCAGTCGGGAATTCGTTGTAATCGATGCCCCCAAAGGCCACGAGATGGGTGGGTGATCCCTTCCCGTTATCCCGGCAGGGAATGCCGGGACCCAGCGCCAGGGATGGCAAGGAAGGATTTTCGGCAGGTTCCCCCATTGTCGATGCCCGTCCCACCAGATCCCGCCCGGCGCGAACCTGGCGGAGCCGCTGGCGCTGGACCCAATAGCGCCCGTCCGGCAACACCAAGCGGGCAAAGGCCACCAGATCCAGCATTCCGTCCGGGGCGAGGTAGAGGGTTTCGTATTGGGCAAGTTCGCCGTCCAGTTCCCCGAACAGCAGGGCGTAGAGGGCCTGGGCGTCCTCTTCCGATTCCGTGGCGCCGAGCCGCGCAAATGCCTCGGCCACCAACCCTGCCGGTCCGAGGTCCTTCAGGATGATCGCCGACTCGTCCTTGGCAGCCGCTGGGATCAGCAGCGCCAGCCAACGGGGGTCGTCGGTGTCGCCGGTCTTGAAATCCACCGGCTGGAAGCTCCGCAGGCAGAGCAGGGCGGAACCGGACGGTAGCGCGGCCGCTACCTGCCGCCATTCGAGACTCCGGTTGGTCCGTTGCGCTTTGAATTCGCGACTGAGTCCGGCAAGTTGCACCTCCATTTCTTCCACCCTGGTGCGGGCGTCGGCAATGGCCTTCGGATTCGGTTCCGGCACATTCACCAACCGGCTCCATGCCGCCCGCGCCTCGGCCAGCCGCCCCGACAGTTCCCGCACCTTCGGGTCCTCGCTCACCCGCGCCAGATGCGCAATCAGCGCCTCTGACTCCCCTGCCAGCCGCTGCCAGCGTAGTAGCACATCGGCGGCCAGCGCCATGGCATCGGCTTTGAGTTTCGTCGGCATGATCTCTGCCACCCCCAGCGTGAACACGGCATGTTGGAATGTGGACTGGGATTGCAACCATTGCCTGCGCACCTTCTCTGACAGGGTGCTGTCGAGCTGGGCGTTCACGAACCCCTGCAGGCTGGCATCCATCCGACGCAATTCCTGCAAGGCCAGGGGGCTTTTTCTATTGTTGATGTAGGTACCGGCTAGCTTGAGTTGCGTTGACAAAGTGTCGGGGTGTTCGGTTCCCAGCACATGCTTCCGGGCCGCTAATGTACGTTGATAGAAAGGCTCGGCCTTTCTATAGCGACCTTGAACGTAATACAGCGTGGCAAGGTTGTTGAGGCTTCTCAGGGTATTCGGGTGTTCGACTCCCAACATACGCTTTCTGGTTGCCAGAGCGCGTTGATAAAGAGGTTCGGCTTCTCCATGGCGGGCTTGGACCCTATAAAGCTCAGCGAGGTTGTTGAGGGTAATTAGAGTATCTGGATGTTCGGCCCCTAGTACATCTTCCCTGGCTACCAAGGCGCGTTGATGAAGGAGTTCAGCTTCTCCATAGCGGCCTTGGTGTCGATACAGCTCGGCGAGGTTATTGAGGGAGTTAAGAGTATCAGGGTAATTTTCTCCTAATACGCGCTCGCGGGTTACCAAGACACGTTTGAGAAGCGGCTCGGCTTCCCCATAGCGACCTTGGGAACCATATAGCACGGCGAGGCCGTTGAGGCCGGTAAGGGTGTCGGGGTGTTCGGAACCCAGCGCTCGCTCATAGGACGCCAAGACGCGCTGCAAGAGGGGTTCGGCCTCTCCATAGCGGCCTTGGACCCTATAAAGCTCAGCGAGGTTATTAAGGCTACCAAGGGTGTTGGGGTGTTCAGTCCCCAGCATCCGTTCGCTCGTCGCCAGGGCGCGACGATGGAGGGGCTCGGTTTTTCCGTAGTAGCCTTGGGCCTGATACAGCACGGCAAGGTTATTGAGGCATGAAAGGGTATTGGGGTGTTCGGCTCCCAACACCCGCTCGCAGAGCACCAAGGCACGTTCATAGAGAGGCTTGGCCTTGCCATAGTGGCCTTGGTCATGATACAGCGTGGCGAGGTTATTGATGCTTTGTAGGGTATCGGGGTGTTCGGTCCCCAGCACGCGCTCACGGATCGCTAGAGCGCGCTGATGGAGGGACTCGGCTTCTTCATAGTGGCCTTGTGCCTTATATAGCGATGCGAGGTTGTTGAGGCTGGTAAGAGTACTGGAATGTTCGACTCCCAGCACATGCTCTTTGGTCTCTAAGGCACGTTGAAAGATGGGTGCGGCCTCCCTATGGCGACCTTGGGCATATAACAGCGCAGCTAGTGGTCTGTCCATGAGATAAATTAGGATGTCGGATTAAGCCAGCTTTTCTACTTCGGCATGTAAACAAACTCCAGTATCCTAAATTATCAGATTGACGAACCACTAGGTTGTTAAGGCTGGTGAGGGTGTCGGAATGTTCCTTTCCGAGTGCCCGTTCCGCTAGTTCCAAGGCCGCGTGGGCTATCTGCTCCGCCGACGAATATTTGCCATCGTTAATGAGACCGACTGTACCTCTGTTGAGTTCATCGATAATGGCATAGCTATCCGGCTCCAGACCGGTTTCCTCGCGGAGCTTTTCGATGACCGTATTGACGATGGCGTCGGATTCTTCGGTTCTGACAGGCGATGACGACATAGCGGATTTTCCTGTGTGTCGGATAGGTTCCGGTAGTGTATCCTTGCCGCCTTCGCGGGTCACGAACGGGGAAGCGAAGTGGGGAACACGCCCGCGAAAGATTAATGAGGCCCTGCGCCATGCGGATTTATCTGGATCTTTGCCGCTTCAACTGTCTCTACGATGACCAGTCGCAGACACGCATTCGACTTGGGTGGCTGGGGTCGAACGCCGACCGAAGGGAGACGCGAGCCCCCAGCTTGCGCGCAACTTCCTTGGCAATGCAAGCTGGGGGCTCACTTCGTTCGACCCCAGCCACCCAGGCCCCAGTCACGCCCGCCCCTCCCATCGCGCTTTGCGCGAGCCACAATCCGGAGGCCGCCTCGCTACAAAGACTGCCACCGGGCACACCGCGCAGGGAGAGGAAAGCGGAACCGACCGGGAGCGCACCGGCCACCTGCCGCCATTCCAGATTGCGGTTAGTCCATTGCGCTTTGAACGCCCGGCTGAGGCCGGCGAGTTTCACCTCCATGCTTTCCACCTCGCCGCGGGTCATGGCAATCGCCTTCGGGTTTGGTTCCGGCACATTCACCTGTCGGCTCCAGGCCGCCCGCGTATCGGTGAGCGATTCCGCCAGTTCCCGTATCTTCTGGTCCGGGCTCACCCGCGCGAGATGCGCAACCAGCGCCTCGTTCTCCCCGGCCAAGCGCTGCCAGCGTAACTGGACCTTAGCGGCGAGCGCCACGGTCTTCCGCTTGAATTGTTCCGAGAAGACTGGGGGCTCGCTGCGCTCGACCCCAGCCACCCCCAGTGTAAACTACCGCATGCTGGAATACAGACTGGGATTGCAACCATTGCTGCCGCATCTGCTCGGACAGGGTAGTGTCGAGTTGGGCAACTATGAATCCTTGCAGGCGCGCATCCATTTCGCGCAGCCTTGGATTCTTCAGTGCTGACGGGCGATGCTGGCATAACGGTTTTTCACGGGTGTCGGATGGGTCTCGGCAGTGTATCCTTGCCGCCTTCGCGGGTCACGAACGGGGAGGCGAAGTCCCGCGAAAGATTAATGAGACCCTACGCCATGCGGATTTATCTTCACCTTTGCTGCTTCAATCGTCCCTATGACGGCCAGTCACAGACACGCATTCGACTCGGGTGGTTGGGGTTGGGGTCGAGCGGCTGCCCAAGCAGATGCGAGCCCCCGGTATTTTTGCCGGGCCGAGCTGAGGGCTCACTTCATTCGACCCCAGCCACCCAGGTCGCACAGAGGCGAAGACGCAGGGAACCGCCGGACGGGGGGTGTGAACCAAAGTGCGATTTTTCAAAAATGCGATTTTTCGCCGGATCCGCTGGGAGGGCGAGGCTCCTGCCGAGCCGTATTTCCGGGAGATCATCCGCGCAGACATTTTCGGCCCTCTCGAAACCCTCCCTTGGTGAAACCATACCTTGAATCTATGTTCCCGACCCGAATGCAGAGGCCTTTTTGTGTCGGATAAAGACAGTTGAAAACATTCGCCAACGATTT
>CAZQHJ010000020.1:0-24751 GCA_964593225.1 uncultured Thiotrichales bacterium | reverse complement strand
CACCTCCATTTGCCAGATTTGTCAATATAAAAATACTTTCATTCGGTTGCCCTGAGTGAGGGTTGTATCAAGGATTCCCGGACTGTATGCTGAGCCACTATTGATGGTGGAGTTAAATATATAAATTCTTAATTTTGCGAAGCAAAATTATCCCCATATCTCCGCCGGTATCTGCAGCTTCTCTACCGGTTTCCCCTTGATAAGGTGCTCATCAATGATGGTCACCACATCCGATTTCGTTACCCCGCCGTACATAATGCCATCGGGGTAGACGAGTACCGTTGGTCCGAATTGACAGTAGCCGAGACAGCCCGTCGTGGTAAAGGCGAACCTTTGCCAGAGGTTGCGCTGTTGGAATTGCGCAAAGAATTCACCCACCACATCATCGGATCCGCGATCGTTGCAGGATCCCTTGGGATTGTCGGCGGGTCGTGACTGAGTACAAACAAAGACATGTTTGGTTGGTTTTGGCATTTTTTCTCCTTAGGTATCTCTTTGTTGAATGCCTTACCCGATATTTGGCCTGAGAAGCTGTGACAAACGCCCGTTCAATTCGGGATGTGTATCGAACGTTCCGTCTTGGAGGATTCCAGCTTCATCAACAACGGCGGCAGGAACAGAAAATCGGCAACCAGGGCCAGGAACAGCACCAGGGCTGTCATCGCTCCCATACTGCTGTTCAAGTAGAAGCTGGACAACGTCAGAACCAGAAAGCCCGCGATCAGGGCAAAACTGGTAATCGTCAACGCTATGCCCACGTGGGAAAAGGCATAGCGCACGGCGTCCTCGGAAGAGGCGCCCTGCTCCCGCCGGGCACGCAGGTATTTACTCAAAAAGTGGATGGTATCGTCCACCACGATACCGATGGTCATGGCGGTAATGATGGATAGGGCCAGACCCACCTCGCCTACCACCATCCCCCAAATACCGAAGGCCATGCCGGCCGGGACCAGATTCGGCACCATGCTGGTCAAACCGATCTTCATCGAATGCAGGGTCACTATCAGGATCAGGGAGATCAATACCAGGGCGATGCTGGTGGCCTTTAGCATGGTGCGGATATTGCGTTGCCCGATATAGGAAAACATGATGGTGGGGCCGGTCCCTTCCGTTACCAGGTCCAGGGCATTTTCGGCAAGCCACTGATAGGCGCGTCCCTCCAGGGCCAGAACATTCCGGGTGGAAAGCACCCGCGTGCTGACCCTGACGCGGGTGGCGGATTTATCCACGTTCACCTGGTTGTTCAGATCCAGGCCATAGGGCAGAGACATCTCGTATAGCAGCAGAAACTGTGCCGCCATGGTCTGTTCATCGGGCAGTCGATACCAGTCGGGGGCGTCGCCGTGCAGGTTCTTGTTCAGGCGCTTGAAGATATCCGTGATGGTATTCACATGCACCACCTCGGGCTGTTGCCGGAGCCAGCCGGCAAAGGCCTCGACTTTGCCAAGGAAGACCGGGTCATGGATCCCGTTGCTCTCGCCGCTGTCCAGGGAATAATCGATGGAATAGAGCCCTCCCAGATACTCGTCCAGTAGGTCCGCATCCCGGCGGAACGCGATATCCTCGTCGAAATAATGGACGTAGACATCGTTGAGCTCATTGCGGGGGATAAAAGCGAGCAGGACGATCACGACCCCGCCCATTCCCCAAAGTAGCCAGCCCCTGTGGTGTATCACGAAGTCAGCCAGACCATCCATGATGTGGCTATCGACCTTGATGCGGCGCGCCCGGGCTGGCAGCAGGGTCATCAACGCCGGCAGGAAGGTTACCGAGAGCAGGAAGGATGCGGTGACCCCCACCGCCACGAAGTTGGCCAGATCGCGAAAGGGCGGCACCTCGGAAAGGTTGATGGTCAGAAAGCCGATGACCGTCGTAAGGCTGGTCAGGAATATCGGTTGCAGATTGATGCGCAGGCTCTCCCGCATGGCCGCCCGGCGACCCTCGCCCGCACCCAGCCGGTGATAGAAAACCACCAGGATATGCACCGAGTTGGCGATGGCCATGGTCAGGATGATGATAGGGGAAACAGACGATGGTGGCGTGATAGGGAGACCGAAATAACAGCCCACACCCATACCGGCCAAGATCGACATCACGATGACCAGGAGCGTTGCAAAGGTCCCCGTGACCCCCCGCAAAAGCAGCACCAGGGCCACCACCATCACGACGAAGCTGATCGGTACCAGAGATTTTATATCGTTCAGTGATGCCTCTGAAAAGGCATTATTCATAAACGTGATACCGCTCAGGCGCACGTCCAGGTGGGGATAGCGGGCGCGGATCTCCCTGGCCATCCCACGGGCCACCGCCACCACTTCCGGGACCTCTCTGGTATCGTCGATGCGTG
Source organism: uncultured Thiotrichales bacterium (assembly GCA_964593225.1). GTDB lineage: Bacteria > Pseudomonadota > Gammaproteobacteria > HK1 > HK1 > JABDQX01. The sequence goes on along the minus strand of CAZQHJ010000020.1, from coordinate 22,404 downwards.
GCAATTGGACGGTCACGTTCACGATGGTGACATCGGCATCCATCGGCACGATCCTTCCCACCAGCATGGACTCGGCCAGGGCGATGTCGCGGATTCGCCGGATCTCCACATCGCTCAACCCGCTTGCATTCTTTACCAGATCGGCAACCAGAAGGTCATCGCCCACAGCCTCGGTGTGCTGAAAGTTGGTCAGAGAATCCACCCGCAGGGAATAGGGGAGCTGCCAAGCCATCTTCGTCAGTTCTTCCACCGCCGTCAGCGTGTCCCGGGTAAAGACCTGACCATCCTCGGGGATCAGCAAAAAAACCACGTTATCGTCTTGGGTGTAGGTCTTCTCCAGCCGGTCGAAGGCCTGCAGCTGTGGGTTATCCTCGCTGAAGAAGACCCGGTAGTCGGTCTTGAATTCGAGATTCTTGAGGCCAATCGCCAGGGTAATGACGATGATCGGCGCCAGCGCCAGGAACCACCAGCGATAGCGAATGATCCCTGTGGCGAGTCGCTGTTCTATGTCCGCACGGTATTCCATCGGGGAGATTACTCGTCCGTTACGCACCCCTGTGAGGCATCCTTGACGGCTTTGATGTACTTGTAAAGGGTGCCGCGCACTGCTTTATAAGGCGGCATCACCCACGCTTCGCGCCGTTTTTGCAACGCCTCGTCTTCGACATCCACCGTCAGCGTATTATGTTGGGCGTCCACGGTGATGATATCCCCATCCCGGATCAGCGCAATCGGCCCCCCTTCCTGGGCCTCCGGCACCACGTGACCGATGATGAACCCGTGAGAGCCGCCGGAGAAGCGTCCATCCGTGATTAAAGCCACTTTCTCGCCGAGACCCGCGCCCATGATGGCCGATGTGGGCGTTAACATCTCCGGCATGCCCGGCCCGCCCTTCGGTCCTTCATAGCGGATGACAATCACCTGTCCCGCCTCGATTTCACCGGCCTCCAGCGCCGCCAGCATCGCTTCCTCGGCATCGAATACCTTGGCCGGGCCGGAGAATCGCAGCCCTTCCTTGCCGGTGATTTTGGCCACCGCCCCGCCGGGGGCCAGGTTTCCCTTCAGGATCCGGATGTGTCCGGTCGGGTTTATCGGATCGGCCAGGGAATGAAACACCTTCTGTCCTTCCGTCAGACCCGGCACATCGACAAGATTCTCCGCCACCGTATTGCCCGTCACGGTCAGGCAATCCCCATGGATCAAACCCTGTTCCAACAGGTATTTCATGACGGCGGGGACCCCACCCACCTTATGGAGATCCTCCATCACGTATCGGCCGCTCGGCTTCAGATCCGCCAGAAACGGCACCCGGTCGCTGACGGCCTGGAAGTCGTCGATGCCGAGCGGGACCTCCACGGCGCGCGCCATGGCGATCAGGTGCAACACCGCATTGGTCGAGCCGCCCAGGGCCATCAGGATCACCATGGCATTCTCGAAGGCGCTACGGGTCATGATATCTTTCGGTTTGATATCCCGTTCCAGGAGGTGACGGATCACGGCGCCCGCCCGGAAACACTCATCGAGTTTCTCCGCCTCCACCGCCGGCGTGGAACCGCTATAGGGCAATGACATGCCCAGGGCCTCGATGGCGGAGGCCATGGTGTTGGCGGTATACATCCCTCCACAAGCCCCCGGCCCCGGACAGGCGTTTCGGACGATGGCCCGACGGTGCGCGTCGTCGATGGTACCGGCAAGATATTCCCCATAACTTTGAAACGCGGAGACGACATCCAACGGCTGGGCATCGAGATAGCCCGGTTTTATGGTGCCGCCATAGATCATCAGGCTCGGGCGATTCAGTCGACCCATGGCCATCACGCACCCCGGCATGTTTTTATCGCACCCGGGAATGGAAATATTCGCGTCGTACCACTGGGCCGCGATGACCGTCTCGATGGAGTCGGCGATGAGATCGCGCGATTGCAACGAATAGCTCATGCCCTCCGTACCCATGGAGATGCCGTCGCTCACCCCGATAGTATTGAAACGCATCCCCACCAGACCCGCCGCCTCCACGCCCTCTTTCACCTTGTCGGCTAGGGAGAGCAGATGCATATTGCACGGATTGCCGTCGTACCAGACGCTGGCGATGCCCACCTGGGCCTTGGGCATATCCTTTTCCTCGAGCCCGGTAGCGTACAGCATGGCCTGGGAGGCGCCCTGGGCCTTGGGTTCGGTGATGCGGGCGCTGTATCGGTTGAGTGGTTGGGTCATTGTTCCTATGTCTCCATGGTAATTTCTTCCCCAATCGCGCCGGCGCGGTCGGGGAAGAAATTACAGGTCAGTATGGTCGGGTAAGCTGTTTTTGGCCGCAGCAAAACGTGGCAATGTAGTCCACGACCTTTTGTATCTGCGTGTAGTAGTCGGAGATCTGTTTATAAGTGATGCCGACTGTTTCGCCGTGGGCAATTCGGTTCCGAAGGCTTACAACACTATTTACGGCATCTTTACACTCATGGTCCCTCAAAAAGGTCGCAAGCTCATGCTCCCAATCCGGATCGAAGCTCCCGATCAACTCCCGTAACCTTTGTGTGTTCAGGTTCATGGAGCGACCTGTTTTTCTCTCCACAAAGCGTTGAAGGGTCGGTCCACCGGATTGCCTGGCATGTTCCAGTAAGAGTGCCACTACGGCCTTTTCCAAATAACCCGACACCAGGATACAAAGGTATCTGGCAAGATCCGACTGAAGTTCCGGGTTATCCGAATCGACGTTCCAGATCCGTTCGAACGCGGCATCCAGATGTCGTTTCAGTTCGATGATTCCGGCCCAGTTATTCACGGCACCTGGGAAAATGCCGCTTCCGCCTCAGTCAAGCGATCTCTTACTTTGATTTCTTCGGAGGTCCAAGTTCTAATTGCACTTAGGTAGTCGGCATTTTTCATCAGTGCATCGAATTTTTCCCTGAAATTTCTGTTGTCCTTTATACCGCCTTTGGTAAGCCGTTTTGCCACCCCTACCATCAGAGAGTCGACAACAGCTGCGTTCAGCGTACTTTTGGGACGAAACGCCTTGTCGCCAATCCCCATCAGGATCGCTTGGGTCGTTTTATCAAAAATCCTAACAAGTTCTTCTTCCGATTGCCTTTGAAGGCTCTGATTGGACGCCATGTATCGATTGAGAAAATCCTTCATGGGACTACGATACTGGCTTGAATCGTAAAGGAGGGCAAAGAACCTCAGGATCATTTCCATATCCTTCAGGCGGGTCGATTTTTTTCCGTAGAGTTTCCGCCATGCCTCTTTCTCATTCAGTTTTTGTAGGACACGCACAAATTCCCCATGATACAGTGCCACCCGGATCTCTTGCGGCTGCAGATTGACGCCTCCTCTGTTCAGTCGCTCGAAAATGGAATAAATGCTGCTTTGATCATTGGTGGGTTCGTCCTGGCGTATGATGATCGCGTGGATGATACTGTCATCCAATCGCCGCCGATCACCTACGTCCAAATTTCCGTATCGTTTTCCCTTGTACGGCTCTTGCACCTTGTCAAGGCAGTATTCCTTCCCGTTTATCATTCCATCGTAATAGGACAATAACGTGAACAACCTTTGGTAACCATCCAAAACCAGCGATGGACTGCTTTTGTCCTGCTTGAACAGAAAGATGCCCGGCACCGGAAGGCCGAGCAACAGGGACTCGATGAAGCGATCCGCCGTGGAGCGCGTCCACACATATTCTCTCTGGAATCCCTCGATACCGGTTGCCTCCGATTGGTTCCAGCTGAATTTCGGTATGAGGACATCCTCCTTTCTAAGACGGTCAACAAGGGAATCCACCGGGTAATCCGCACCATAGGAAGTAATGGAATAGGTAAAAGGAATGACTTCATTGACCTCATCGAGATCTTCCACGGGCTCATCTACGGATTCCTCGTCTCTTGGAAAAGGAGACGTCCGTAAACTTTCCACCCTTACACCATCACCGATAACTGCTTGCATTTTTTACAGCCTTTCAGACAACCGGTTTCTCGGCGGTCATAATCGCCAAATGCGTGGGAACGGGAATCTTCCGTATCTCCGTAAAACCGGCGTCCCGCATCCACACCTCAATATCCGTCCCGCGCCAGTCTCCGGCCTTGGGCGTGAAGCACAACTGGACATAGAGGTCCATCATCGTATCCAGGTAATGGCGCGCGTCCCCGTATTCCAGGCGCAGATAGTCCTGGATAATGATCAGGCCGCCGGGACGGAGAAACTCGAACGCCCGCTGGAAGATGCTTCGGTTTTCCGCTTCGGATTGCAGTAGGACGACACCCGATATCAGGACGGCGTCGTATTGTTTGTCCAACCGCACGGTATGCATATCCGCTTCGATCAGGGTAATGCGCTGGGCCAGACCGGCATCCTTCACTAATCGACGGGCAATCTGCAAAGGCTCGGTCTGGTCCACGAGATCCACCTGTACATGGGGATGGGCCTGGCAGATCGCGATGCTGTAACCGCCGGTGCCGCCGCCCAGATCGAGCAGGGTATGCCGCCTCGTCAGATCGACGTGCCGCGCCAAGTTATCCCCCTGGCCGGTCAGCACGCGATTGTGTTGCCCCAGCATGTAATCGGACCAGTACCGGTCTTCGGAAACGAAACCGTTCTCGAAGGGTAATTGCGCTTTGCCGTTAACAACCAGTTCATCCAGTTTCGCCCAGGTATTCCAATGATTGGTCAAATGGATCATCAGGTCCCCATAATAGGTGGCGCGATCCGGTTGCAGCCAGGTCAAGGCGAGTTCGGAATTGCGGTAACTATCGCCATCCCTGGTGAGCAAACCCAATACGGTGCAGGCCTCGAGAAACGACCCTACCCGTCTGGTGTTATCCGCCTCGAGCCGCCGGGTAATTTGCTCGCAGGTCAGGGCCTGCTCGCCCAGCAGACGAAACAGATCGAGTTTAATCGCTGCCCTGAGAATGGCGGAACGCCAATAGCTGATGCCGATGGCATGGAGTTGTTCACGCATTGAGATGATTCCTCGGAGACTTTTTCACAGCCTCTCGGTTGCGATACGATGGATTTTATCCGTTAAATTATCGATGAAGGCCTCGTCCATGTCCGGGTTCACGCAGACCAGGCGGATATACGTATGTCGATCCAAGCGCGCGAAACTGAGCTTGATGCCGTGGGTTTCATCCAGAATCCGGCATACGGTTTCGCTGTCGAGATGCCTGGAGCGAAAACAGACGTTGATGGTTTCCGGATCGGCGTACAGTACCATATCCGCATGTTCGGCAACCCGTTTCGCCGCGTAACGGGCCAGGGCCAGTTGTCGTTCCGTCCGGGCCTCGTAGCCGTCTCGGCCCATATGCTGAAGCGCCATCCACAGGGGCAGGGCATCATTGGCCCTGGCGCATTGATTGGAATTGCGGCCGGGGTTGTATTCCGGGTAGGTCTGGAACAGATAATCGCCCTGGGCCGGGGCCTGAAACGCCTTGTCGAGCCAGCCCTTTTCCCTGACGAGGATCACCGAGCAGGTCAGGGGAATGCCCATCATTTTATGGGCGTCCCAGGACAGGGAATCGGCATGGGTGCAACCGAGCCGATCCCGCATGGGGCGGCTCAATAGCAGACTGCCGCCAAAGGCGGCGTCCAGATGCAGCCACAGGTTCTCACGACCGGCAACGAACGCCATGTCCGCCACCGGATCGATCGCCCCCAACACAGGGGTTCCCACGGTGGCATTGACGTAGAAAGGCACGAAACCGGCGTCTCTATCCGCGCGGATGCGTTCGGCAAGGGCCCGCACGTCCATTTTGCCGTTCGCCGTCACCGGCACCTTCACCAGATTATCCTCGCCCAGGCCGATATTACCGGCAGCGGCCTTGATGGCGTAATGGGATACCGCCGACGTATACGCCCGGTACAGGCGTCCATCCCAGCCCTGCATCTCCGCGCCGGGCGCGGCGCGCTCCCTGGCCAGCTTCATACCAATGAAATTGGACGCCGTACCGCCCGGCGTCATGGCACCCTCGCCCTGGGGAAAGTCGGCCACTTCCAGCATGAAATCCAATACCTGGCGTTCCACGAGGATCTGCGAACCGGCGGCCTTGTAGGTATGCATGGCATTATTGGCCATGGTGGTGACCAACTTACCCGCGTACGCCGCCTCTACCCGCCCGCCGAATAGGGTCGTCATGTACCCGAGCTGACGGGTATTGGGGGTATAGGTCAGTAGGGTTTCCAGTTTCTCCAGTAAAGCGGCGGTATCCATGCCCTGGCTTGGAATCGCGACGTCCCTGTCCAGTTGCCGGTCCAGCACATCCGGCGGCAGGAATTGTTCCGCCGGCATGGCTTCCCGACAATAATGCCGCTCCAGTATCGCCCAAACCTGCCGATAAAGTTCCGTATTATCCATGATTCGTGCGGATTCCCTGTTCGGCAAGATAATCGGGATTGTAGATCTTGGAGAGGTATTTGACGCCGCTGTCGCACAATATGGTGACGACAACGGAATCGGGCTCCGCCGCCTCCGTCACCCGAACCGCGGCGGCCACATTGAGGCCGCTGCTGCCACCCACCATCAGGCCGGCTTCGGCGGCCATGCGGTGACACATCTCGATGGCCGCCTGGTCGGATACCTTGTCGACTTTATCGATGACCGCCGGTTCCAGACAACCCGTGGGCCTTTCCTTACCGACGCCTTCCAGCAACGAGGGTTTTTCAATGGGGTCAAAAGTGTAATTCCGCGCACCCGTTCGATAAGCATTATAAAAATAGTCATGGATATTCGATCCTTCCGGATCGACCAATATCACTTGAATGTCTTTGTTTTGTTCTTTAAGAAATTTAGCCGTGCCGGAAATACAGCCATAAGTCGATCCGGTCATCACGAAATGACTGATAAGACCCCGGGTATCCTCCCAGATTTCCGGCCCAAGGCTATGATAATAGGCCTCCGGATTACCGGCGTTATTGTACTGATCGACATCGAAATACCCCTTATCTTCCGCCAGGTCTTTACCATAGGCCATGTAGTCCTCGGCTTGGGAGACGACCTTCAATTCGGCATTGAGCGCCCGGATGTGATTTTGTTTTTCCAGGCTGCATTTTTCCGAGGTCACGATAATGACCCGATAACCGCGGATATTACCCTGCATGGCAATGCTACACCCGGTATTCCCGCTGGAGGCGCAAACGATGGTGTCGCCCGACTTCAGGTCCCCGGCCTCCTCGGCCTGGTCGAGAATATAGCTGGCTATCCGATCTTTCATACTGAAGCCGGGGTTCATGAATTCGCATTTCGCGTAAAGGGAAGTGTTCTCGGAGCGGGTGAATTCCGACAGGTCGATCATGGGAATATTACCTGCCAAATTAATGTAGGTTTTGTGATTGGTTTCAGGGGGTATTCCGTTCATAAATACTATCTCGTTGAATTAAAAGATATGCCACCTGTTACGGCCTCCTGTGAATTCCGCGATGCAGGCGACGGTTTCGCTGAACCTGAATCATTCAAAAATAAAAGCGAAGAGTGTTCGACTCGGAGAGTGTGAAAAAACCGCCCGGCCCGTCGGCGAGGCGGCTCCCGGACGTATTCGGCAAGGCGCGGCAGGTGTGTAAAATCATGGGGAGTGTGGCAAGTACATGACGGCGGGCTATCAGAAAACCTCGGACCTTGTGCAACGCGGCTAGGCGCGATTCGAGAGGCACCGCAAATAGACTAGGGGTTCTTCAGACATGCTGTTAAGCCCTATCGGAGAAGTCGAACACTATCGTTCATTTCCTATTCTACCCCACAGCCGTTACGTTTTCCTCCCATTTCGAATATTCCAATCCATTCAATCCCTTGATGCCGCGATCACCGTACACACAACGTTCCTTGCCCGCCTGGGCCCATCGAACTCGCACAGGAAGATATTCTGCCACGTGGACAACCCCAGCTCGCCCCCCATGACCGGCACCGTCTCCGAGGGCCCCACCAGCCCCGCCTTCAGATGGGCGTCCCCATTCCCGTCCTGCCTGTCGTGCAACCAGACGCCCCGGGGGATCAGTTTCCCCAGCAGGTGAATCACATCCATCTGGACGCTATCGTCCCAGTTCTCCTGAATCATGACAGCGGCCGTGGCGCCCTGGACATAGACACTGACAACCCCATCGGAAATACCGCTCCGCCGCGCCACGGCCCGGACCTGGGGGGTGATGTCCATGAGCGCTTCCTGTCGATGCGTACCGACTTTAATGATCTCTCGCATGATGCCTCAAAACCGCCATCCGTAGGTTATTTCCAGCTCTGTCTGCTCCATCTCCAACGTATCGGCCTGATCGCTGTCGAGGGAATTGGTCCCGTCCAGCTCCTTTTCCGGAGCATGCGTCAACGAGACGCTGAACTCGTGACCATTGTTCAGTTGCTTCGTGAGGCCGATGGAAAAATGATTCGTCCCCACCGCGGGGGCGACCAGACTGAAGGGGCCATGCTCGTCGGGCGTGATCTGATTGCAGTGGCTGTACCCCGCCCGCAATACCGTATCCTGATCGTATTGCCACTGTACCCCGAATTTGGCGACCCGGGCGTCCTCCCAACCCACGCTCATCCCATCGTCCGATCCCAACTCCGCCGTAGTGGTGGAATTGGCGATGGTCGTGACATTGCTGTAATAGATCCGCTGATAGTCCGCGGCCAGGGTCAGGCGCGGGGTTGCCTGGAACGCCACGCCCACCTGGAAGGCCTCCGGCACATCGAGATTCCCTTCCTCGGCCAGGATCCCCTGGTAATCGTGGAACTTCGTCATATTGACCTGGGACTGAACCCCCAGACCCAGGGAGAGACGGTCATTGACCCGGTAATTCAACCCACCACTGACGCCCAGCCCGAAGGCGAAATCGAAGCCATTGTTCGAGAGATCCTCCGTATGAGCCGAAATGCTCTCGAAAGACTCGAACCCGCGAAACCGCATGGCCTGAATACCCAGGATCGGGGCGACCCCCAGGGCAAGCTTCTCGGTTATCTTCCGGGAATAGGGCACATGGATCATCGCCTGATAGAAATCCACGCCGCTGGGGTCCGTCGCCCCCGTGTCGAAGCTTGAAAATAGCGCCGCATCGTATTCGGTGCTCAAACCGTTCAGCACCGTCACCACCCCCACCGTGCTCTTCTCATCCAGCCGGTGGTTATAGGCGAACTGGGGGATCAGAAAAAGGTCCATATTGCTATGGTGTTCGCCGGGGGGGACCGTTCCACCCGTCGTGGAACCGGACTCCTCCGCCGTAAAGCCCGTGTCCACTATCAAAAGCATCCCGCCAACATCCATGCGCGTCTCCAGCCAGGCCAGGTTCGCCGGGTTCAAGCCCCCGCTCAGGGCATCCTGGGCCAGGGCGACGCCGGCCCCCGCCATCCCCTTGCTTTTGGTCCCGACACCGTTGGCGAAGAAACCGTTCGTCGCCTGGGCGGCGACGCCCCATAGCATCAGGCAGATAAAAAGCACACTCTTTTTCATCCGTCGTTCTCCTCGTCTAAGTATTTTGCTATCACCGCTTTATCGTCGAAATCACGCCGAACGCCCCGGATCTCCTGATACCTCTCATGTCCCTTCCCCGCCACCAACACAATATCCCCCGGGGCGGCCAGCCCCAATGCTGCCCTGATTGCCCGCTCGCGATCAAGGATTACCGTCACTTTTTCCCGGTCCTCCGCCAAGACCCCCTGCCGCATGTCCTGGATGATCCGCGCCGGGTCCTCCCAGCGGGGGTTATCCGAGGTCAAAATCACCCGGTCGCTCAGCCGGGCCGCGATCCGCCCCATGAGGGGACGCTTGCCCCTATCCCGGTCGCCGCCCGCCCCCACCACCGTAATCACCCCCTCGTCCCCCCCCCGGATGTGGCGGAGGGTCTCCAGGACGTTCTCCAGGGCATCCGGGGTATGGGCGTAATCCACCACGGCCGTCACGGCCCGATCCGCGCCCCTTGGACGCCAGGGCATCGTCTCGAACCGGCCCGCCACCTTCCCGAGACCGCCATCCTCCCCTTCGCCCCCCCCGTCCATGGCCGCCAGCACCCGCTCCCTCGGCGCGCCCAGCAACACCGCGCCCCCATAGACCGCCAGGAGATTGTAGGCGTTGAACCGGCCAATGAGCCCCGTCTCCAGCCCCACCCCGTCCATCTCCAGGCGCATCCCGTCCAAGCGGTTCTCCAGGACCCGGCCCGTGTAGGCGGGATACGCCCCTAGGGCCACGCCCCCCGCCGCCCCTTCCTCGGCCCCCGGCCCGGCCCCGCCATGGCCAGCCGGTTCCAGGCCGTAACAAAACCGCCGGGCCTCGCAATGGGCCAGCATCCGCCCGGCGCTGGCGTCGTCCCGGTTCACCAGGGCGAAGGCCGTCCGGGGGAGCCCGTCGAAGAAGGACTTCTTGGCCTTCAGATAGTCTTCCAATGTCCCGTGGTAATCCAGGTGGTCCTGGGTCAGATTCGAAAAGACCCCGCCCGCGAACGTCAGCCCCGCCGTGCGCCGTTGGGTCAGGGCGTGGGAGCTCACCTCCATGAAGCAATACCCGCACCCCGCGTCCGCCATGGCCCGGAGCAGCCCATTGATGGCCACCGCGTCCGGCGTCGTATGGGTCGCCGCAATCACCCTATCGCCGATCCGGTTCCCGATGGTGGAGAGGAGCCCCGCCTGATGGCCCAGCTTCCCGAACAACCGAAACAACAGGGTCGCGATGGTGGTCTTCCCGTTGGTCCCCGTCACCCCCACCAGGCGCAACCGGCGGGACGGGGCGCCATGGAAGTTCGAGGCCGCCACCCCCAGGGCCTCACTCGCGTTCCTGACCGTCACCACGGTGACCCCGTCTGGCGCGGGGACATCCTCCGCCTCGCACACGATGGCCCGGGCCCCCCGGGCCACCGCCTCCCCGATGAACCCATGCCCATCGGCCCGGGCGCCTTTCACGGCGAAGAAGACATCCCCCGGGGCCACCTGCCGCGAATCGAACCGGAGGGCACCGACGTGGATGTCATTCCTGCCCCGCCGATGGCGGATCCGGATGCCGTTCAGGATGCCATGGAGTTGCATGGTGGGTGTCCCGGAGTGGTTGCGTCTCGAAGAGTGAGGATTGGAATGGGAATAGGGGAGACTTTTATCACAATAGGCCATGGAAAGGGTAGCCGCCCGCCACCCATAGCATGAGCCCGCCCCTCACGGGTCGTGAGGCCGGGCCTCAGGGGTCGTGGGGGCCGGGCACACGACCCCCGAGGTGATGGACCCACGTATCCCGGGTCCCCGGGGCGGCGCGCCCAGGGAGATCGGTGGCGGTTGTGGAGCGTGTCTCGACTACCTGTGGTGAGCGGAGTCGAACCAAGTCGAGACACGCTCACTTCTCCCGAAACGCCGCCGGCGCCATCTCCACCGCGCCCTTCTCCAGGGCCCATGCCCGGAAGCCCTCGGGGGCGTCCTCGACGCCCAGGATGTTGGCGCCCTCGATGGACACGATGGCCTGCCAGTTCTCTATCTCCCCGGATAGACCCCCACCAAGCCCCGCCCCGGTAAGGTCTGCCCCCTGAAGCCGCGCCCCGGAAAGATTTGCTCGAGAAAGCTCCGCCCCGGTAAGGTCTGCGTTCCGAAGCCGCGCACCGGCAAGGTCGATTCCCCGAAGATTCACTCCCGCCAGTTTGTCCCGCCAGTCCTCGATGACCTCTCGGGTCCAGTCCACGACCTCCGGGTTCCTGGCCTCCCGGAGGAAGCCGCACAGGACGAAATAGCGCGGGGGTTCCGGATCCGGTTCCGGTTCCCAATATCGCCGCGGTTTCCGGTCCTCTTCCCGGCAGGCAAGGTAGGATTCCAGAGCATGGCCCCGGAAGGGATACAGGAGGTCCGGTTTCAGGGGGGTCTTCATCCCCTGGATATCGGGGATCCGGGCGATGAGCCGCTTGAAAGTCTCTTCGTTGCCGGTGGCGAGCTGGGAGGCCAGGGCCCCCATGCGGTTCTCCGCCTGGTCCAGGGCGGCCTCGTAGTGCGTGGCGGCCACGCCGTAGAGGCCCACGTAGAGCCCCACCACCCAGAGGAAGAAGGTGGGGGGCTTTTGGTAGTCCGGGGCGTTGGGCCGCCGGATCCAAACCATCTCCACGATGTGTCTGGCCCCGGAGAGGGTGTAGAGCCCCCAGGGGAGCCGGGGGAGGAGCCGGAGGGTCAGATACAGGCCCCGCCCGAGGGCCATGGCGAGCGGATAGAGCCCCCAGAGGGCCTTTCGGGCCAGGGGCGGGAATGGGTTCATCATGGGTTATTCTTCAATGCGATATGACTTCGGGCCCGGATGGGGCTAGGATCTTCCCCGGATTTATCACGGAATCCTCTCCAAAAGAATGCGCAACACCGCCACTTCCCGCGCATTCGAAACCCACATCCACCGGTTGCGGACCCTGACCGATTGGGAAATTGTCCTCGACGAGGACGCGCCGGGCAAGAGTAGGCCGTTACTATGAATGAATACTTCGATTTCCTGAATGCCGACGATATCCGTATCAAAGGCACCCGAGTCGGCATCGAGACGGTGTTGGATGAGTACTTGAATGCCATGAGTCCGGAAGAAATCGCGGTTCGGTATCCGGCGCTGACATTGGAGCAGGTCTACGCCACCATTACGTTCTATCTCCACAATCGGCCCGAGGTCGACCGGTATCTCGAACGCTGGCGGCGTTATGCCGAACAGGCCTGGCAGCAGCAGCAACGGGATCCGTCTCCCGCTATCCGGCGTCCGCGGGCCCTCAAACAACAGCGGCGCGCGCACGGAGCCGCCACTTGATGGAACGCCGGTATCTGATCGATGAAAACACGACCCCCGCCCTCGGCGATCAGCTTCGCCGACGCCAACCCGCGTTGGAGGTGATGAGTGTCGGAGATGAATCCGCCCCGCCCAAAGGGACGCTGGATCCCGATATTTTACTGTGGATCCAGGCGCATGGATTCACCTTAGGTAACGCGCAATCGCAAATCCATGCCGGCCCATCTCCATCGGCACCTTGAAACAGGACATCATATTCCAGGTATTTTGACAGTACGGCCAAAGGCGTCATTGACTGAAGTTGTCGAGGATTTACTCCTCATTTGGGCGCTTGCCGACGCGAAGGATTACCGGGACCAAATCATTCATATTCCGTTATAGGGGAGAACGAATATCATCGGGATGAATATCCCAAGGCGAGGCAAGCGGACCTTGACCGCGCGAAGTTGCGCATCGGACTCCAAGCCCTACGCCGGAAACCCATTATCCTCTTCGCCGGATGCGAATTTCATGGCGTATTTCGAATCGAAGGTCGGAGACGGGGCCATCCACCCATAGGTCCCGCCGGTTCCGCCAAGGCCGAAACCCTTACGGACGCTATCTCGCCTCGAAGTCGATGCGCGGGTCCACCACCGAGTACATGAGGTCGCCCGCCAGGTTCATCAGGAGCCCCAGCAGGGAAAAGAAATACAAGGTTCCGAAGACCACCGGATAATCCCGCTGGAAGGTCGCCTCGAAGCCCAGCAGTCCCAGCCCGTCCAGGGAAAAGATCACCTCGATGAGGACGGAGCTGGTGAAGAGGATATTCACGAACGCGCTGGGGAACCCCGCAATCACGATGAGCATGGCGTTGCGGAAGACGTGCCCATGGAGGACGCGCCCCTCGGCCAGGCCCTTGGCCCGGGCCGTGAGCACGTACTGGTGCCCCAGTTGATCCAGGAAGGAATTCTTGGTGAGCATGGCGAGGGTGGCGAAGCCCCCGATGACCATGGCCAGCACCGGCAAGGCCATGTGCCAGAGGTAGTCCAGGATTCGGCCGCCCAGGGTCAACGCTTCCCAGTTGTCGGAGGTGAGCCGGCCCAGGGGGAACCAGTCCAGGTAACCGCCCCCGGCGAAGAGCACCAGCAGAAACACCGCGAACAGGAAGCTGGGGATGGCGGTCCCGATGACCAGGACGAAACTGGTCCACACGTCGAAGGGGCTGCCGTCGCGAACCGCCTTGGCGATGCCCAGCGGCAGGGAGACCAGATACACCAGCAGGGTGCTCCACACCCCCAGGGAAATGGAGACCGGCAGCTTCTCCAGCACCAGATCCGCCACCGCCCGGTCGCGAAAGAAGCTCTCCCCGAAGTCGAAGGCCAGATAGCTCTTCATCATGGTCCAAAAGCGCTCGCCCAGGGGCTTGTCGAAACCGAAGCGCGCCTCCAGCTCCCGGATAAAATCCGGGTCCAGCCCCTGGGCCCCCCGGTAGGAACCGGCGGCCTCCCCCTGGACGGGGGGGGGCTTCATCTGTCGGGTCTCCCCGGCCCCGGTATGGGTGACGCGCCCCACGATGTCGGCGCCCTCGCCGGTGAGCTCGGCGATGGCCTGCTCCACGGGCCCGCCGGGGGCGAGCTGGATCACGGCGAAATTGAGCACCATGATGCCGAAGAGGGTCGGGACGATGAGCAGCAGGCGTCGAAGGATGTAGGCGGTCATTGGCGGTCCAAAGGCCATCCCAGGTCCCACCGCCCCCGGCGGGGGGCGCGGCGGGGCCCGGGGGGTTCGAGGCGTTTCGGCTTTGCCTTCAAGGCGCGGTACGGGGGGGCCATTTCGATGGCTTCCCCCCTCGCGCCGAACGCCGGCGTGATTTCGTGCATTTCGGTTCTCGTCGTTCGAACTTAGAACATCTCTCATGGAAGGGTCCGCCCGCTCCTCCAACGGCCACGGATGGGCCATGATGCTAACCCAGCTTGCCCTCTATTCCCAACAACAGGTGATCCCAATACACAGATGTTGCATTGGCGACTTGGATCCGGGATCCTTGGAATCCGCCTTGCGGCTCGGAACACCATCCGGGGATGCAACACGGGCAAAGGTCTCTCGACACGAATCGAACGAAGATGGATTTCGAGCCTATTTACTACCGGGAACGCTTGAAGATCGTGAATCCTCGCGGGGACGTTGGGGTGGCGACCCTATGGTCTCGCGTGGAACAGGCCTATCAGCTATTCCAGGCGCTGGGGGTGGATATGGACCCGACCCGCTCCCGGGTCGGCGTCATGGCCAACCTCTATGGCAACGGCCTTCCCCAGATGCTGCGCAATCTGCTCTGGAATCCCCAAATCCGCCATATCCTGGTACTGGGGCAGGATCTGTCCGGTTCCCGACTGGCGTTGGTGAATTTCTTCCGTTTCGGTATCGAGCCAACGGTCTTCCAGGATATCCCCGCCTTTCGGATTATAGAGACGAATCGGATCATCGATGGCAAGGTGACTCCGCAGGATTTTGCCGGACGAATTCATATCACGCCCCTCGGGATACTCAGCGACCACGCGACACGGAAAGGCATTCCGGCTTTTTTCGAGAATCTTCCCGCGCGGAAAAAGACCGCCGGGCAACGTGTAAATGTTCCGGTTCCCAAGGTGGAAGTAACACGTTTCCCCACCGAGCCACGTTCCCAAACCATCCTGCGCGATACACCCATGGAGGCATGGCGGGAACTGATCTTCCGGCTCGTGCGTTTCGGGCACCCGAGCCCACTGCGCAAGGGCAAACGCTACGAGTTGCAGAATGTAAAGGTTGTGGTCGAAAAACCGGAGAGCGAGCCCGAGGAAGCGCTCAAGGAAATCGGCTTTTCACTGGCTGAATTCCGACAGTATCAGGACCGAATACTCGACCCGGAGAAACCGGCTGATTTGTCTTACTCTTATGGGAATCGGCTAGGTGGATATTTTAAGTATAAGGATAAGCCTGTGGACTCCCTGGAGATCGCAGTACAAAGACTCAAGGATGATCGCCAATCCCGACACGCCTATATCGCCTTGTGGGATAATGGCCGCGATCTCTCGGAAGGGCGCGAATGTCCCTGCCTGGTCTCGCTCTTCTTTCGCTACTTCGAGGAAAGGCTTACTCTCACGGCCACCTTTCGCACCCACAACGCGGCCACGGCATGGCTCGAAAACCTTTACGGACTCATGGCGATACAAACCTTTGTGGCGGATAAGGTCGGCATGGCAAGTGGCCCCATTACGGTATTCAGTCACTCCATCAGCGTCTCGGAAGATTCCCTGGAGATCGCCAAGGCAATCGCCGATGCAAAGCGTACCGATGACACCATCGACCCCCAGACCGGGAAGCGCGAGCCCCGTTACGATTACAATGGCGACTTCACGGTCACCGTGGACCGGGACGCCGGTGAGATCGTGGTCCATCATACCTACCGTGGCGTGACCCTCACCGAGTATCGCGGGCGCCATGCCGAGGAGTTGGAGGCGAGGATCGCCCGCGACTGCGCGGTTTCCGAGGTTTCCCATGCCCTATATCTTGGCAGGGAAATCGCCCGCAAAGAGGCCATGTTGAAGGCGAAAAGCTAAGAGCCATATGCAAAAGTCCGTCCTGCACCCTCCAGCTGCGTTAAAATGCGCTCAAAATGCTCATTTACTCCGTGTAAACTCCGCTTTTTCGCTTATTTTCGCCTTGCTGGCGGGCACAATCCGGGCTTTTGCATAAGGCTCCTAAGTTATGTTCGTTTTCTTCGACATCGGCTCCACCCTGGTGGACGGCCCCTCTCAAGGACCGGCAAGGCGTCTGGCCCCTCTTTTCGGACTGACAGACGAAATGCGCCGTTCCCTGGATGACTTTCTTCTCAAGACGCCCCTGGAAGGTCCCCGGGCGCTGGCCGATTACCTGATATTCCGATGCAACGTGGACCCCGATTCGGCAATGGAGGCATCCGATACCCTATGGAAAGCGCAGATCCAAGAGGCCCAGCCGATTCCCGGCGCCAGGGAGATGTTGCAAACCTTGCAGACCGCTGGAATCCCCTACGGTTTCATCTCCAACATCTGGCCCCCTTTCCACCAGGGGTTCCAACGTCTTTTCCCGGAAGAGAGCAGGGACCGGCCCGCTTTCCTCTCCTTCCAGCTTGATCTCCGCAAGCCCGACACGGCCATCTACCGGGCCGCGCTTTCCGCCTTGTCCCTGTCGCCCGAAGAGACCATCATGGTGGGCGACACCTACGCCAACGACATGGCCCCGGCCATGGCAATGGGCATCAAGACCATCTGGGTGCTGCGCCGCCCGGAAAAAGAACACCCGGACCTTGTCCGGGTGCTCGACGGACAATTGCCGGCCCCGGATCGCACACTTGCTTCCATGGAACAACTGGGGGTGGATGTTTTTCACGCTTTGTTTGTAACCCGATAATCTGTCATGAAAATCCTACGACACCAACCCATCACGCGCGCTGAATTACTCGCCGCCCTCGGGCAAACCCGCCTGCGCGGTCACGGTGAGCCTTTTCTCTATGAACACGCCACGCTCTCCCTGGAAACCGCCCTGGACCCGGATTCTCTCGTCCCCGCCCAGAACTACGTGCTCAAGGAAGACTTCCAACGCATCGAGGCTCTGTACCGCCTATTCCTGGAGCAGGGAATCGATATCTTCGCCCTGGATGGGGGGCTCCGTTTCTGGCTCCGGGACCCGGAAAGCGGCGAGGAAGATGGCCCAATTCCCTTGATCCCGCCGGTTGTCGAGGAATCCCTGGAACCGGACGGGCAGACCGTCTGGCTCATCAACGATGGTATGCACCGGGTCCATGAAGCGAAACGCCTGGGCCAAACGATCAACATCGTCCTGGCCCGGAATGTTCCCCTCGAGTATCCCTATTATGCCTATGCCCATTCGGAAGGCTGGCGCAGTGTCGAGGAACTGGACGAACTCCCCGACGGTTACGTCAAAAAAAGATATCGCGACCCGGAAAATTACAAGGCGCTCTTCCGGGATTTCAACGCCGTGTTTCCGGGGGTTCAGAAGCAGCGAAAGAAGACCAACCCGGAATTTTTGAAGGCCTGATGGAAGTTTCTACACTTTCCCTGGCGAAGTTGAGACTCAGGGACTCATCCATGCGTGTTGATCACTTATCGGAGAGTGATCGGAACGCAACGGTGAGTGTTGAAGACTCATCAATGGTAACTGCCTACCTACCACGTGTCCGGGAGGGCGAGGCTCCCGCCGAGCCTTATTCCCCGGATATTTCCGGCTCGGCAGGAGCCTCGCCCTCCCGCATAAGCCAATAACAGGCCCACATGGTAGGCAGTTACCATCAATGGAGCATCGAACTCAAACGATGCAGATCTGAAACGCGTTTTTGGGTGGATGAGGTAGGTAATTACAAGGTAACGATAGATGTACTTGTGTACTGGAAAGTTCTTAAGAGAGTTCAAGAAGTCACCAGACCCTTTGGGCTATGTGACGAGGGTTAAAGGAGACCGTGTTCGCGTAATGCAGCTCTCCGACCTGCATCTTCGTCTGGAGAAAGGTAAGGAATCCAGCCAATTGGAGGGGCATACCGGTAATTTCTCCGAGTTCATCAAAGATTTGCCTCAGAAATTCCATGGCCTCATCGTGAGCGGCGATCTCATTGATGCCCAAGATATTCAGAAGAAATATAAGGAAGACGTAACAGGAAGCACCGAACGGCATCACGTTTTTTCCAGAGAGTTCATCGATCAGGCAGCACAGGAATTGGGTATAAAAGATATCAGGAAACAATGCCTCGTCCTGCCTGGAAACCATGATGTCCTCCGCGACGAAAAGA
The DNA here is from genome assembly GCA_964593225.1 of uncultured Thiotrichales bacterium. Lineage (GTDB taxonomy): Bacteria > Pseudomonadota > Gammaproteobacteria > HK1 > HK1 > JABDQX01. The sequence continues at coordinate 3,915 of CAZQHJ010000020.1, read as the reverse complement.
AGCCGGGGAGTAACGGATGTCCGGAGCGGATACGGAGTTTCATGGAAAATGTGCACAAGCACTTTGATGGCGGCACGACTGGAAACCCCTCTACCGAAGATCCGACAACAAGCCCGCGGCTTGTCCTCCTTGGCAACGAGAACGGTATCCTCGCCATAATCGGTCTGGATTCAAACCAGGCGGCATACACAATCGCATCACCTGAATGCGATGTCTGGGACCACGGTTTTGTGGACCGGGCCCAGCGTGAGCGCCTCGAGGAAACCGCCTTTCTCCTGGCCGAGAAATTCCCTTCTATCCCTCTTTATCTCGTGGTGACCTTGCATCACCATCTGCTTCCCGTTGAAAAGTTCGAGGCAAGATAGAGACAGATTGATAGATTGTCGTGATCGGGGGCGCGAGAAGGATAATATGGAGCGTTATACCGAGAGCGTAACATTGGACAACACGGACCTGCTCGAGGCCCTGTCGGCAATACGGGTATCTCTCGTAACACAGGGTCACATGCACACCTCCCTGACACCCGTTGCCAGCTATTCCAGGTTGGAAACCGCCCAGGAGCAACCATCAATCCGGTTTATTGCCTGCCCGGCATTTGCTGAACCCAGTCCGGATCCCCTTGTTCGAAGATCTAATCGTGGCGGCCTGATCCTGGATTTCGATCTTTACCGGGGGATTTTCAAAGTAGACATACTGACAGATACTGAAAAGGGATTGCCATCCAGACAGGAACATTTAAGGTCCGTAACACGAGTATCCACTGTGGAGTCCCGCGTACACAGGCGGCTTATGCGTTGGCTGGATAAAGGGGAACCCGAGGACATAGATGGACTTTCATTTACTGCCGTCCCTAATCCTGAAAACCAGTCTCAGAAAGACCGCTTCAAGGAGGCGGTAGATGAATTCTGGGAAGCATCCGGTTATGCATTACTCGGTGCGATACCGCCATTTGGCGATGAGATAACGAAAGGGCGACTCCTGGAACATTTATCAGCCAACTCCAAAGTAGCCGACTTCCTGCGGGAGGGCGTTGAATTTCCTTCCCCGAAGCCTGATTCACCCATTCGGGAAAAAAATTATCGTCTCTTGGTTTTGCTGAGAGAAGATGGCGTTGATGATCTTATCCTGTTGAATAACCAGATCCCGGTTCACCAAAGCTTCTACGGCAACTGGGATGCACCTTTGTTCCCTGCCTTTAAGAGCGTTGGGTTGTTGCTGGAAAATATCCGAAATGATCTGGAACGCATCAAGCACGACCCGCAAGATTTGGATGAACCTGCCGGCCAACAGGAAAAACGCAGAGAGGCTGCCCGCGAAGCCCTGGGGATACTGGGAGAAGAAGATAAGGAAGAGCAGATTCGTGACGGACTTGTCGACCTGGAGACCAGGGATTTTTTAAAGTTCTCGCCGGTGGACGGTCAGCCCCAACGCTATCGCATGACGCTCACGGTGGTCCCGCACTTCTCTCTGAGACCCAATAGCAGTAACCCGGATAGTCTGGCTCGCGCCGTAAATACCTTACCAAAAGTCAGCGAAGATGACGATTTCCGAACGCCATCTTTGCAGGGAAATACTCGCACAACGGCGGCAAAGGATGGCTATATATGGTTTCCCCTCGACAGATGGCGTGACTGTACCGCGTTGGTGGTACGCAATGCCGATGTGATGGAATGGGCTTTCGGCGTAATTCATAGGTATAAAGAATCGCCCATATCAGAAGCACTCTATTGCGGGAAACTTGGTGCTCTCGAACATGTTTGGCCAAAGGCATTGGGGCGCGTTTCCGTGCCATTCCATTCTGGAGGCACAAGGTCTCCAGACTTACCGGAGGACTTTCCGGGCAGTTTGGAGGAAGGTCTCAGAGATGTCCGGCTCAACCCCGACCGCGAGTTGAAAGAGACTCGGCCCTACAAGAACGCACGCATTGAGTTCGCCATCATCCGGAAAAAGGTCGAAGAGGGTACGGAAACGTCGCGTATCGCCCTTTTTCAGATGGAAGATGGTAAGGAAGTGCAACGGGGTTACCTTCGACCCGTGCAACGTTATGTGTTGCGGTACGGCATTGGACGGGCGGCGCGATTTCTTGATCAAGGAATACCGGCGGACCAACTCGGTAGCGAGGAGGTCGGCTACTTGGTTTTGCACACGCCAGGAAAGGACGTCGCGCTCCTACCCCCGGTCCTGGAACTACTCTCCGGGGACCGGCCCGAGTGTCCCAATTCCGAGCATGAGGAATTCATTGTCTGTGACGGCAATCACCGGATGATTGAATACTGTTGGAATCAGGAGCGCGATGTTCGTTGCGTTTTGATCAGACCGGGATCGGACAGGAAAGAAGACGCCCTACCACCGTATTATGCCAACCCGGGTTCCAGCTACGACTGGGAAAAAACCGCCACAAGCCTCCGCACCTCCAGCCCGGACCTGTATGGAAAATATTCTCCCCGTCAGCCCGGCTCCGAGGAACGTTCCAGCGACGAATACAAACAGTACGGGGAATCGTGGTAAAGTCGCTTCTATCGCGACTTCAACACGGGCTTCAAAAATGTGGGCAGCCAGGGTGGAAACCCTGATTGATGCCTCCGAGCAGACAATCAAACAGGCCTATTCAACGAGCAGTTCACCAGTGGGGAAAGACTGCCGGAACAACTCATCGTCATGGACAAGCGCTACACGAAACAGGAAATCGTCGATCTGTGCCAAGAGGCCGGCCTGGCGGTTCGGTGGGCGAAATATACGGGCGCGGGGAAATGGCGGGAATCCCTGAGTCCGACCGAAGACGCCGCCAAGGAGATCAGGGTATTTTGTGGGAGAAGACAAAACCCATAACGCCTGCCGTGTGCGCTTTTTCCATCATCACGATGATTTCACGCAGTAGAATCATGCGAAATAAAATCATTGCGGTGCTCTTGTCCGCACTCGGACTGTCGGCGTGCGTTTCCACTGCCGTGGCCCCCCTTGGACGGGACCCGTCGCTCACCGGCAACCAGCACGTGGTGCGAAAGGGCGAGACGGTGTACGCCATCGCCATGCGCTATGGGCTCGATTACAGGCAGCTCGTCGAATGGAATGACATCGAGGAGCGGTTTCTGATCTATCCCGGCCAGAAGCTGCGGCTTTCCGCGACCGCCTCGAACCTGGGGACCGATGACGCCCCATCGAGTCCGGGCCGATTGGAAATACAAAAGATGCCGGACCAGGCCGCGAAAACGCCCCAAAGGATCGTCATATTACAAAAACCATCGCCAGCACCGGAAGCGTCCCCATCCCCGAAGACGTCATCGTCCGGTGCGCCAAAACCGCCAAAAACACCCCCTACCTCGAAGCCTGCCGCCCGTTCCGGGAAGCGCGACGCCACGGAGAAGAAAAAGGCCGCCTCTCCCCCAAAGGAAAAAAGCGCCCGCAAGCGTCGTGGCACCGGCAAATGGCGCTGGCCTTCCGATGGCAAGCTGATTCGTAACTTTGCCCAGTCGGGCAGGCGGGGATGGGACATCTCCGACCGATTCGGAGCACCTGTTTACGCCACCGCCACCGGTCGCGTGGTTTATACCGGGAGCGGGCTTCGCGGTTACGGAAAACTGATCATCATCAAGCACAACGCGCAGTACTTGAGCGCCTATGGTAGTAACGACAGAATGCTCGTGAAGGAAGGAGACAAGGTGAAAGCGGGGCAGAAGATCGCGGAGATGGGTAAAGACAACACAAATCAAGCCATGCTTCACTTCGAGATCAGAAAGGCCGGCAAACCTGTGGACCCGCTTCGGTATTTGGGCCGTTGATGGGAAGTAGAGCGTAGCAAGACGCAGGTGTCAGCACGATTTCACACTCCCCAACCCGGCAGTCGGAAGCCCGGCTTCACCCCAGGGCAACCGAATAATAATTAGTTGATTTATAGCTGATTCACATAGCATAGCC
>CAZQHJ010000019.1:0-24881 GCA_964593225.1 uncultured Thiotrichales bacterium | reverse complement strand
CGGCAACAAAATACGTCAATGTCAATTGGAAAACAGTTTCATTCGGTTGCCCTGGATAGGCGGTAAGAAGGGGGGTCATGCCGTGTAAGGAATGTTGTATAATAGGCTTTTCGAGCACAATCTATTTTCGTTTTCGATAACAAGGCATTGGACCGATATAGTATTTTTACGGTAACAAATAATGGATAGAGTCATCAAAGTCGGAACCTTCGTTGGCCAGGGAACACTGGGTAAAGAAAGTGAATTCAAGGCAAAACATCCCTCCGTTGCAGCGCTTTTCCAAGCATTGAAGATCTCCAAGCCCACCATCGCGCTACCGCAGATCTCCGCCTATCGGGCATCCACGCTGTTGACGGCCCATCTGGGCGTGGAGTTCGATGTCGTATTGGGTCATTCCGTTGGGGAGTACTCGGCGTTGACGGCGGCGGGGATTATCCCTTCATCCGATATCGGGTCGAAGACCATCAGCATGCGTCAGGATTTGATGGATACCGTCAGTGTGGGAAAGCGGCCCGCCGCCATGGTAACCCCATTGAAGGACACTACCGGGAACCCTCAAGATTTCATCGCCATGGTGGAAGGATTTGTCGATGAACATGAAGGTATTTCCATCGGCCTTTACAACAGTCCCACCTGGTTGGTGGTGGTCGGTTCCGACGAGGCCCTGGATAATGCATTCAAACAGGAAAAATTGCCCTTCCGCGCCAGGCGGCTTCCGCTGAAAGGGCCCTTCCATTCCGAGGAACACTACAAGGGTGTGGCCGAGGGGAAATTTCGCGAGGCCTTGAAAACGGACATGATGGATTGGAACCCCATTACCGAACAAACCCCCGCGATCTATTCCAATGTAACGGGGCGAAAGTGCTCGGACCAAGAAGATTTGTTCGCGAATCTGGTCCTGCAAATCTATAGGCCGGTATTGTTTTTCCAGGCCATCGAGCGGATCTATTGGAGCGCCCGCGATATCGGCATGGAAATCGATTTCTTCGATATCGGCCCGGGAGACAGATTTCTGTCGAGCTTGATCCGGCAAACCCTGTGCGACAGGGAGGGATATCGAGTGATTCCCATCAATACCGAAGAACAAGCCACCGCCTATCGAACCGATGCCGAAAAGTATGTGGCTTCCTTGGGATGACTTTCCCGGCTTTTTCGGCCCTGTTCCGTAGCGACACCGATATCCTCCGTCGGTTCGCTCCGCGAAGCGGAGCCATGGAATTTCCCGCGGCGGAATCCTGATGCCCACTTCCCCCGCCCGGCAACACGCCATCGATGCATCCTTCGACGACCGACGACAACACAGCGATTTCACGGAAAAGAATCATGGAAGAAAGTCACCCGCGGCACTGGCCATAGACACCGGCCACGCGGGACAACGCATCGACAACTTCCTCATCGGACGCTTGAAAGGCGTCCCTCGCACCCATATCTATCGCATCCTTCGCCGTGGCGAGGTGCGCGTCAACAAAGGCCGCATTCGGCCGGATTATCGATTGCAAGCGGGCGATGTAGTACGGGTTCCGCCGCTGCGTTATGCGTCGCCATCGACGGCGGATGATATACCGCCGGAGGAAAAGGTCCTTCGCCGGATTCAGGAAGCCATCATCCACGAAGACGCCGGATTACTGGTCCTGAACAAGCCCGCCGGGATGGCTGTCCACGGCGGCAGTGGTCAACGCTACGGCGTCATCGAGGCACTGCGCGCCCTGCGGCCCGAGGCCCCCTATCTGGAACTGGTCCATCGCCTGGACCGGGAGACCTCCGGTTGCCTCATGATTGCCGGAAAGCGGAGCGTGCTTCGGACGCTCCACGAAGGGCTCAGGCAACACCAGGTGGACAAGCGTTACCTGCTGCTGGTGGCGGGCCCATGGCAGGGCAAGGGGCGCAGGGTCGAGATGGGGCTTCGCAAAAATGTCCTGCGCTCCGGGGAACGGGTGGTACGCCAGGAAACCGGGGGAAAGACGTCCGCGACCCATTTCCGGCCTCTGGCCGTCAGTCCGCGTGCCTCCTTGCTCTCGGCCAAGACGCTCACCGGACGAACCCACCAGATCCGCGTGCACGCAACCGCCTTGGGACACCCTGTCGCCGGTGACGACAAATATGGCGATCGGGCATTCAATCGGGAGATGCATCGACGCGGGCTGAATCGGCTGTTTCTACACGCGGCCTCTCTGGACTTTCGCTTCCGGGACACCGGCAAGCGCCTGCACGTGACCTCCCCCTTGCCCGAGGAACTGGCGCGGGTGTTGGATGTCGTTGGGTTGGCGGATTGAGCGCCTTGTAAAACCCCGGACGGTTTTCCATTCAACGCAACCAGGAGGACGCAAAATGGATTCCGCGGACAGCGCTGAAGACAGGATTTTGATCATCGGTCCTTCCTGGGTGGGCGATATGGTCATGGCGCAATCTCTCTTCATCACCCTGAAGCGATTGAATCCCGGTAGTGCCCTCGACGTCCTGGCGCCCCCCTGGAGTCGCCCCCTCTTACAAAGGATGCCCCAGGTCAGGGCGGCCATCGACATGCCGGTGGGACATGGCGCCATGGACATCGGAAAGCGGCGCGATCTGGGCAGATCCCTCGGGGAGCGCCGCTATGGACAGGCGATTGTGTTGCCGAATTCCTTCAAGTCCGCATTGATTCCCTGGTTCGCCGATATTCCACTCAGGACAGGCTGGCGGGGGGAAATGCGTTATGGCCTGCTCAATGATCTACGCCGTCCCGATAAAAGAAGATACCCCTTGCTGGTTCAGCGCTTCAATGCGTTGGCCTATCCCAGGGGACAGGATTTGCCGGCCAAACAACCGACGCCCTTCTTGGAAACCCATCGGGATAATACGCGCCCATTGCCGGATCGAAGGGCGTTGCCGTGCGCGGCATTGGAGGGATTTTCTCTCGATACCCACCGCAGGGTGCTGGCGCTCTGTCCGGGCGCGGAGTTCGGTCCGGCCAAACGCTGGCCCACCCATCACTACGCCGCCGTCGCGCAAAACCGGATCGAGCAAGGCTGGCAGGTCTGGCTGATGGGATCGGAAAGGGACCGGGACGTCGCCCGGGCGGTTTTCGAGGGGCTTGCCGAGGAACAACGGCCCTATTGCAAGGTGCTCGCCGGGGCCACGACACTGGCCCGGGCCGTCGACCTTTTGGCGCTGGCCGATGCCGTTGTCAGTAACGATTCCGGGCTCATGCATATTTCCGCCGCATTGGGAAAACCACTGGTGGTGGTATACGGCTCTACCTCGCCGGGTTTTACCCCGCCTTTACAAGAAGGCGCGATGATTCTCTCGAATTCGGTGGACTGTGGGCCGTGTTTCCGGCGCGAATGCCCCCTCGATCATCGACGGGGACATCTGAAATGCTTGAACGACCTGTCTCCGGATCGGGTCATCGATGCCTTGGCGCGCTTCGAGCCCATGGACGCGCCGCGTCCCGCGCGATCCGGTTAAAGGATGTTGAGCAAGCTGCCGATCACACCAACGATCAGGGCGGTTTGCGCGAATGCGATGCCCACTATCCACTTTACCAGGTCTATCTTTATGCGGTGCTCCATTTCGCGCATCTCCATGCGCATTCCCGTGCGCAACCGATCGATGTCCGCCTTGGTGGTAAATGACGCGTTGCAAATAGCGTTTTTGTGAGCGACGGCCTGTTTTTTATCGACGCCGGCCTCGCGGAGCGTTTCGACGAACCCTTGGGTATCTAAGGAAACTTCGCTCATTAGGGATGATTCTCCAGCCGTTTCTTGGAAAGCCACTCGGGTGGCCTGTTTATCAATGTGAAATATAATCGACCCTCACCGAAAACACCATAGAAACAAAGGACATAATCCGCGAAAAACACCCATGATGCGCGTATTGATCATCAAGACCTCCTCCCTCGGGGATGTAATTCATACGCTCCCTGCCCTGACGGACGCCGCCCGCGCCATTTCGGGCATCCGGTTCGACTGGGTGGTGGAAGAAGCCTTCGCGGAAATACCGGCCTGGCACCCGGCGGTGGACCGGGTCATCCCCGTTGCGGTGCGCCATTGGCGCAGACACCCCGTGGATGCCTGGCGCCGGGGGGTCTGGTCGGCGTTCAAGACACGGGTGCGGGAGCACGAATACGATGCCGTCATCGATGCCCAGGGCCTGTTGAAAAGCGCCTGGCTGACCCGTCAGGCCCGGGGAAAGACATTCGGTTTCGATGGGCGTTCGGCCCGGGAACCCATGGCGGCCCGGTTCTACGATGCGCCCCTGTCGGTCGCGAAGGGACAACACGCGGTGGAAAGGGTCAGAGCGCTGTTCGCAAACGCCCTGGGTTATGAGATCGGCGCCAAGGGGCGGTATCCCCAAGGGGAATACGGCCTGGTCCTGCCGACCGGTCAGGTATCGGACCCTTCGGGCCAACCCGCGGATACGGTGGTGGTGCTGCACGGCACCACCTGGCCCACCAAGCACTGGCCCGAGGGGTCCTGGGTGGCATTGTCGGGGAAACTGGTGGAGGCCGGTTTCAGGGTGGCGTTGCCGTGGGGCAACGGGACGGAACGGCTGCGCGCCCGGCGGATCGCCGAGGCCTCGGGGGGCGAGGCGCCCCATCGAATGGATCTCACGGGGCTGGCCGGGCTTTTGTCCGGAGCGGCAGGGTGCATCTCGGTGGATACGGGACCGGGCCACCTGGCCGCCGCGGTGGGTTGCCCCACCGTATCGTTGTTCGGTCCGACGGATCCGAGACTCACGGGCCCTTATGGCCGGAATCAACGCATCCTGCATTCGGATTTCCCCTGCGCGCCCTGTCTGCGGAAAAGATGTTCCTATCCTATCGAACAGGGTCATGGGCCGCCCTGTTTCGACGAACTGTCGGCGGACAGGGTGTTTGCCGCTTTCAGGGGATTGGCGGATAATTTCCCGTCGACCGCGAACCCATCACCATGGAGAACCATAATGGGGAACGAACCATGCAAACCGAAACCGCAACCAACCCAACACCCGGACCCGAAGCCTCGTCCGCTCGAAAAACCACCAGAGAGGTATTCGAACAACGATCGCCGGAAGGGAAAAACCATCTATCCGGCGCGCCCTGCGCCACCTCCACCTCCTCCCCCGAAGAAATAGACCAGCTTGTCTTCGATTGCGAGCGGCTTTCGGTCTATCACGCCATACGACGGGATTTCCTGGATAGATTGCAGCGGATCAGCGCCTTTCTGGTGGTCTTGTCTGGAACGGCCGCTTTTGCGGCCATCAGCGCCCAATGGGGCATGGACTGGCTGTCGCTGGTCCCGGCATTGTTCGGTCTGGGGAGCCTGGTCTTCGATTTCGCCGGGCAAGCGCGCATCCATGAGAACCTCTATCGCCGTTTATGCCTTCTACGGGGAGATATCCTTGCCGATGAAAACGCAGGACATAAAATCCGTCACTGGCAAAGGATAATACACGAGATTTATGCCGATGAATCGTCTACGTACCGCGCGCTCGATGCCTGGGCGCACAACCTGGCTTGCGATGGGCGCGGCGTCGATGCCCGGTACAAGATAAAGATTCCCGGGTGGCACCTTGTCTTGAAAAACATCTGGCCGTTCTGGTCCGCGGATTACACCAACACCAACACAATGTGACCTTTGCCGCGCCGAACCCTGGAGACGAATCATGTACCAAAGCCTATTCGGACTGGTCGTATTGATCTTTATCGGTTGGCTGCTGAGCGAGGGGCGCGCCGCCGTCTCCTGGCGCATCCCGGCGGCGGGGCTCGCCCTGCAATTCGTGATTGCGTTCGCGTTGATCCAGCTGCCCCTGTTGCGGGACTTCTTTCTCGTGCTCAATCAGGTGTTGCTCTCGTTGCAGGAGGCGACCCGCGCGGGCACCAGCTTCGTGTTCGGCTTCATCGGTGGCGGCGATGTCCCCTATGAGGAGAAGGCCGGGGCCAGCAGCTTTATCCTGGCCTTCCAGGCCCTGCCCCTGATCCTGGTGATGTCGGCGCTCTCGGCCCTGCTTTTTTATCTGCGCATCCTGCCGGTGGTGGTGCGGGGGTTTTCCCTGGTCCTGGAAAAGACCCTGGGCGTCGGCGGCGCCTTAGGGCTGGGGGCGGCGGCCAACGTCTTCGTGGGCATGGTGGAGGCGCCCCTCATCGTCCGGCCCTATCTCTCCCGTCTCTCCCGCTCGGAGCTCTTCGCCCTCATGACCTGCGGCATGGCCACCATCGCCGGGACCATGATGGTGCTGTACGCCAGCGTCCTCGGCCCGGTGCTCCCCAACGCCATGGGCCATCTCCTCATCGCCTCCCTCATCTCCGCCCCGGCGGCCATCATGGTAGCCCGCGTCATGGTGCCGGAGACGGGCGCGGGCACCGAGGGGACATTGGTCATGCCACGGCCCGCCACCAGCGCCATGGACGCCATCACCCGGGGCGCCCTGGATGGCCTGAAGCTCTTTCTCAATGTCATCGCCCTCCTCATCGTGCTGGTGGCCCTGGTGAATCTGCTCAACCAAATACTTGGCGGACTCGGCAGCCCCAGCCTCCAGGAACTCCTGGGCTTCCTTCTGACCCCGGTGGTCTGGTTGATGGGCATCCCCTGGGAAGAGGCCCACACCGCCGGGGGGCTCATGGGCACCAAGGTGGTGCTGAACGAGTTCCTGGCCTATCTGGACATGAGCGCCCTGCCGGCGGGCGCATTGAGCGAGCGCAGCGTCCTCATCATGACCTACGCCCTGTGCGGTTTCGCCAATTTCGGGAGCCTCGGGATCATCATCGCGGGCATGGGGGCCATGGCCCCGGACCGCTACCGGGAGATCCTGGGGCTCGGGATGAAGTCCATCGTCGGCGGCGTCCTGGCCACCTGCCTGACGGGGGCCGTGGTGGGGGTGTCGATATAAGGACGCGTCTAGAAAATCCCCGGTCTACCGGGACGGGCCCCGATTTCGCGTCTTGCGCGCCTTGCGGGAGCCGCAATCGGGGCGCCACCTCTACGACGCGAATTTCCAAACAGCTTCCAAGGGGGCAGACGGGAAAGGTCGATTTCGACTCCCGTTTGCCTTACCCCGCCAACGGCTTCCGCAACGGGCGGGCATTCTCTCGAATCCCCCCGCGCCGGTGACGAACGATAGGAAAGAATCACGCAATCCCCCACCTCCACCCCGGCCTTTTGCTTTCCAAAAAGGCAAGGATTCCCTACCCCATGGCCAGCGGACCCCTTCGGGTCGTCTTGATTTCCATCGTCAAGCGGGATTCCGGAAAAAAACGCCGGATTTCGCCTTCGGCTCGCGAGCCATTCACGCTATCCGGGATTTCCTTGGGAAAACTCGCGAGAGAAAGGCGCCATCACGGGTCGATATGTGAATCTCTCGCGAGAGAAAATGAATGTCAGGCGTTTTTTCCGAAAATAACCCGGGAAATGACCCATCTCTCGCTTTCCGTCGTCCATATCTCCCGTTGCCTTTTGGATGCAACGAGGTCCGATTCCCGGTCGATGTCCAGTTCCGGATCGACGGCTATCTCCCGTAGCAACCCGCGCCAGTCCACATGGCCCGGGGCCCGTGAAAGGCCCGCGCCCCCAAAGAGGGCCGCGTCTCCCGAGTCCAGGGCCTCGGCGTACCCTTCGATGAATTGGGATTGTTCCCGGGTCGGTTTCCAGGTGGTCATTGCATCGATGCCTCGATGGCTGTTTCGGAGGGAGATGGTTTCTTCAAATGCTTATTCCGCCACCATGCATTTTTCATAGACGAACTCGGGGTCCGGATCGACGCCATCGGGCCATTCCACGGTATCGAATGCAACCCTTGCCGCATTGAAAACAGCCGGATCCTTCAACTTTCGAAATACGCCAAAGCTTAAGATTGGCGCCATATCCGGAATCCCGCTTTCGCTGTTGTCGAATTCGACCTCTAGCGAGGCTTCGTCTCAGACCAACGAGGCATGAATCGATATTGGTAAAGCGAAACGAATATTTTGTAAAACTTGATCCATTTGCGAAGCCGAGCAGGAAATAAACAAAGTACCCGATAGTTTTCGGTGGTGGTAACCTTTGTCACGAATGGATACATGATCGCCCTCCCGTCATTGAAGTGGCGGAATCCTGAATGGTTCTTCTCCCTTCATCAGCAACGCCCAGTCGTCCACTAGCGAAGCTTCGCCTCAAACCGACAAAGCATGCGTGGGTCAATTCAGGCGAAACCGATACCATTGAAGCTTGATCCATCCGCGAAGCTGAGCGGGAAATAAACAAATCCATTCATCCCGATGCAATTCGGCCCAGGCAAGAACGAGTTTTTCCTGTTTTCTCGGCAAAGTCCCTTCCGATATTTCACACGTCCCGATGTCGACGATGGCCTTATGTTCCGCGTAGTACACATGAAAATGCGGAGGCGGATGCTCGCCTGGGGCGAAGTACATGCGGATGATGATTCCGTAGAACATCGATATGGTGGGCATGAGGTAAATATTCTCGAGTGGGAAATGGAACTTCTCGAAAGGGGTTGCCAGGCAGAAGAAATAAACGGCGCGGGCGCGCCACCAATAGGGCTCCCACGCCGGCGCGTGGGAGCCAGTGAAATCCATTCATCCCGATGCAATTCGGCCCAGGCAAGAACGAGTTTTTCCTGTTTTCTCGGCAAAGTCCCTTCCGATATTTCACACGTCCCGATGTCGACGATGGCCTTATGTTCCGCGTAGTACACATGAAAATGCGGAGGCGGATGCTCGCCTGGGGCGAAGTACATGCGGATGATGATTCCGTAGAACATCGATATGGTGGGCATGAGGTAAATATTCTCGAGTGGGAAATGGAACTTCTCGAAAGGGGTTGCCAGGCAGAAGAAATAAACGGCGCGGGCGCGCCACCAATAGGGCTCCCATGCCATCATGCGGCGCGAGCTTGGGTGTGGCCTTCAGGCAGGGGAAGCTGAAACCGACCGGCAACGATGCCGGCCACGGTCAAATCCTCGTCGAGCGCGTCCCATCGCAATGCGTATCCTCCTACCGCCAGCTCGACCTCCTGGAGTTCGCTTTCCGATGCCCGGCTGAGGATTCTGAAGCGATCCGCGGGGAAAGCGACGATTCTCCCATCCGTCAACTCGACATAAATCAGCCGCTTTTCCGCCCAGGCTTGGATGGCCACGGGCTCTATCTCAAAGATTGTGGTATTCATGGTACTTATCGATCAGGGTTCCTTTGTTTGAGAACACGAGCCGTTCGATCTCCCGCAAATCATGGGGTGGTACGCCACGATTACGAGCAAGGGCAACGGGCGCAAGCCAAAACTTGCATTCCGCGCCCGCGCAGCGCACATGGATGTGCGGCGGTTCGTTTCTTTCATCCGAATAGAAGTGGAAACGGAATCTTCCGATTTGTAAGACGGTTGGCATGTTGCGTTTCAGTACACCGTAAATCCAAGATGCGGGGAGAGCGAGCCACACTGATTAAGAATCAGACACAAATTCAATGCGAATCGCGCGAATACTCACCGCATCCTTTTAGGCGGGTTTTTATAGTTTCAGAGCGAGGAAGCCAGAGAAAAGCTCAAAGCTACCTTACGCACCGACTTTCGCCCCCACATGAATCGCCGCGGCACGGCCAGCCGGAACGTTGAACAGAACCTTGCCGGATTTATCAACCTTTAGGGTTGGACCGCTGCATGAAGAGTCTTCGAAGTCTCCCTCGATAATATTGCAGTAGGTTCCGGGCATCATGCCGGTAGGAATGGTCTGGTTGAGATCGGAATTAGAGTTGTTGATGACCACGTAACCGAGGTTGCCCCGGCCAAAGCCAATTTGCTGTCCGCCCCACGCGGAGAACCAATAATCCGTGTCCGAGACCGGGCGCGTATGTTTACGGAATGCCACCATGTTGGCAATGGGCCGAAAGCGGTGTTCGCACTCCCAATCACTACCGAAGCAATTGGGTTTATCACCACTGTGTACCGGATTGCTGGGTGGGCCTTGATCATGATCCGCGTACTTGTAACTGGACATAACCTTGGGATAGCCATAAGGGTAAGCGAGCATGAAGACATTGGCTAGGTCATATTTGGGTCCATCAATCCTAAAGTTCATGACTTTACATGGTGTTTTTCGCTGGTCGTCGTGATTGTCGGTGAATACGACGGCCTTGTGGCTGGGCACAAATTTCCAACTGGAGGCGTCGAACTGCTGGAAATCATAGATAGTCCCATGACCCCGTTTGAACTTGGCGGCAATGGCATCCCCCCAACGAAACTCCGTGACCAATCCGTTCTTATAATACTGCTCCGGTTTAACTGCCTCATTGGTATTACGAAAGATAACCTCCTGGAAAACCTCTACCGGTTGGCCATCTATCTGGCGACGATTCAGCCGCGACAAAATGTTCTCGATATCATCCGTCCAGATATGTTTGGCGGCATCGATCCGAAAACCGTCGACACCAAGGGAAATCAGGTGATTGAGATAGTCCGCGATTTTAGTCCGTACCTCCTCACTGCCGGTCCTCAGGTCCGGCATGTTGAGTAGGTTACAACCCTGCGTGATGATCTGGTCCTTGTAATTGTCTGTCTTGCAGAAGGGGTGGAAGTGCCCCTGACTGCCCTCGTAGAGACCACTATAGCTTTCCCGCTGATAAGGGGTGCCTGCCATACCTTGCCTGACCTCTGTGGCATGACCTTCCGCCATATGGTTGATGATGGCGTCCACGTAGATCTTGACGTTGTTGGCATGGCAGGTATCCACCATCTTTTCGAATGCCTGCGCATCCCCACTGCGACTGACCAGCTTGTAGCTAACGGGCTGATATCGGGTCCACCACTCTGAACCCTGGATGTGTTCTTGAGGGGGAGAAACCTGAACGGCGGCATAGCCCTTCTTATCGAGGTATTCGCACTCTTTTGCTATGTCCGCCCAGGACCATTCAAATAGATGCACGAAGGCAGCGCCATTCAGGTCAGCATGGGCGGTCCCGGATGAGCCGGCAAACAATGTCGAAGCAAGTAGGGCGCGGCCTATGTTACGAGTAAACGTATTCATGTGAAATCTCCAAATTAGGTTTTGGTTAGAAGGTGGTGATTATTGACCAGAGATGCGTGTTGGATAGGTAAATATCGCGTGGGTACCGATTCTCTTCCTCACAACACCGCCAACACCCCATTACTCGGCTCGCCAACGCCTGCCTTATTGATGGCCACCACGCGGAACACGAACTGCTTATCACCCGGCTGGCCGGAGAGGGTCGCCTCGGTTTCGATGGCGGTGCCTGCCCGTCGATCCAGTCCTGGGAGCCCTCCTCGCGGCGTTGGACCTTGTAGGCCGCCACCTTGCCGCCATCGTCCGGGGCCTTCCAATCGAGAAAGATCCAGCCGGCGCCCTGGCGCGGGGCCTCGAGGGATCGGGTCTGGCCGGGGGGCGCCAGGGCGCTGGCGGGGCGGCGTCCACCCCAGCCGAGATATTTGAGTTTGGAATCATCGGAACCGGTGGCATTTTCCGCGTAGCGCCATATCTGTAACTATTCCGTGTGCAACTTTTTCTGCCCTTTCCGGTTTTTCATCAGGCAACGGAAAAGGTTGCACACGGAGGGTGCTTCGCCGCGTCCACCGCCGTCTCCAGATCCTCGTTCTTGACGTCGATGGCGTGGCTGGCCTCCGCCTGTTTGTCCTTGGCGGTCTCGAAGGAAGCGACATACGTATCGAGCAGTTTTTTGAGTTCCTTGGCGCTTATTGGTTGGTGAATTGGGGCGGATTGGGGAAGGTATCCGAGTGGGCCGTGAGACCGCTAAAGAAAACCGGTCTCTCTGGATTTCCCAGCAATCCATTGTTTCCTTTTGCCAAGCGGCGGCAGTGAGATTGCCAATAGTCAATCCGAGGGGCCGGGCGGTAAGGTACGAGACAATCGAGGTTTCGATGTAGAGCTTTGCCATCTTTCTCTCCCGCTCCCGCGCTGTCGCCGACTATCCGAAAACCGGGACCATGGGCACGTGGAAACGAAACAACGCACCTAACCCGACCCCCCACCCGGCTTGATGTTTCCGGCGGGCGTCATCATGCCTCGATGGCCCGGAATCACGCGCCCTGCCCGGCATTCAGGATTCCGGCGATCTCGGCAAATCGCTTTGCGTGCTTGTCGCTTTTTTTGAGTTCGTCGAAATCGGAATCGTTTTCCATCTTTAGCCCATGCATCCTGAAGCTTTCCGTCAGATCGTCACGGTCGACTATCGTTTCCAGATATTCGATTCCCTTGTCGAACGCATTGGCAAGCGCATAGGAACACGCCAAGTTGTAATAACCAATAAAATGATCCGGCCGCAGGGAAACGACCTTCTCGTAGTGTTCTTTTGCCTCATCCGGGCGAGTTTCATGTTTAACGTATCCGGCTTGGTTATGGGCCATGAACCAGTCGGGCGCCACCTGCAATAATTCATTTGCTTCCTCGAGCGCCTCGTCGGAATCCGAGATATTACTGAGATAAAGACCAATCGCGCGCATCAACACCGGGTTATTGGGGTCCCGCCGGCGATATCTCAGCCATCGCGGCACCCGCTTCTCGAATTCCGCCTTATCGCCTCTCTTTTCCAACGCGATACGGATCTCGCTCTGCTCCAACTCTTCCCCGAAGAGTTCGGCATGGTATTCGTAAAACCCAATCGCCGCCGCCGAGAGGGTATTCCTACCGGTCTCGGGATTGACCAGTATCTCCTGGGGCGGTTGGCCGATGTAGCGGTCGTTGAAGAAGATATCGGCGCTGGGCGGCGTTACCTCGATTCGGATGCGCTTGGCGCGCTTTCTGAGATACGCCAGTTCCTCGGCCTCTTTCTTGTCGAAGAGCTTCAACTCCGGGAATAAGTCGGGTCTGTCCTTGGCGTCCATGTTCAGGGTGCTCCCGATCCGCTCGACCAAATCAGGCTTCAGCTTGAATAATTTTTCGACATCGTATTTCAGATACCTGACATAGTTTACATCGAATGGGGCATCTTCACCTTCTTGGATAACCATGATCACGGGCTTCTTGGCCGCGTGGGCAAGGCCCAGCTCATACATGACGTTGGGATTGCGGCCCGTGAGGTCGGCGATGATCAATCTCGCCTCGGAGATGCTTTTGGTGATGTCCCGCATGATGATGTTGGTGCCCAGGTGCTCGTCATCTCCCCGCCAGGGGGCGAGGCCCGCCTCCCGGATGGCGGGGTCGATGACCAGTTTCCATTGATTATCGAAATCAGGATGAAAAGGCATCAGCACGAAACACATGTCGTGGGTGGGTTTTGTCATACTATTTCTCCGTCGTTGCTTTCCGTACTTCCGAACCGCTGTTCCGGTTCTGTTATGTCGGAGTGTGATAAGAGTCGGAAATCCCGAATGGATTCCATACCGTGAGATTGGGGATATGCTCAATCTTTCTTATTTCCGGCTTTCTGATTCCCGGTTATCGATGGCAGGGCAAGGTGCATCGCCGTCGAGGCAATTAGTCACTTTCCCGGAAAATCCTGAACAAAACGATCAAAAATTTGAAAGGCTCAAAAAGTGAACTATCTCATCGGCCTTTTTGGTTTCGGATTTTCCGGGTTGGGGCATCGGGGATCTTGATGGAAAGGTTTTGCCGCAATTGAATGCACTTCCGGATGATACCCGTCGTCAATCCCTGTTCGTTGACGTAGGAAAGCAGCTATGGCCTCTCGCGAAGCCTCCTCGTCGGCCTCCGATGCCCACTCGTCCAATGTCTCTTCCAGGCTTCGCGGAAAAGCAATATCCATGGGTTGCGCCCCGCGGGCTACTTCTCTTGAGGGGACCGGGCGGACAATGTTTCTATCGATCTCTCCGGCCCCGCGTTGGGCCTCCAGCGGCCAATCCATCGAAACCCCATCCTCGGCGGGCGAATCGAGGCTGCTGAGCGGACTTTGGACCAATTCCGCCCGGTCCCGTTCCGGCAGGTGAAGCGCCTCGTTTTGGATTTCCCGGAAATTCATTGGAACCTTTCCTCAAGAGATAACGCACCCTTTACCAGCGCGGGATGATGGTTCATCGGTCCGAGGCGAAGCCTCGCTGGTGATTTTCATCGTTTTTCGGTACCTGCCCCTATGACGCCATGGCCAATTCCGGTATATCCATTTCGACGCGCAGTGGCGTGATCCCAAGATGGCGTAGATCGTCTATCGCGGAATGCTGCGCCACATGGAGGGATGTGGATTCTCGGTCGAACGCGACGTATACCGTATCGTGGGACCCGCCGATACTGCTATCGGCGCATTTTCCGTAAATCGCATGGACGGTGGACGCATCCATGTCGGGATCGGACAGAATTACCGTAAATTCGTAGGTTTTCATCGTGGCCCCTCAAGTATGGTCACAGTAAGACGCGCGATTTTTGTCTCTACCGGGACCGTGGCCAAGCGGAATTTGGCGGAGGTTTCCAAGCAAATCGAGGATCAGTTCATCGAGGAATGGATGGGGCAGGCGACACCCCGTACCCCTTTGGGGCCTGGGCCGGCAGGCAAGGGCATCCGGCATTGCCACAATGCCGAACTCCGGTTCTCTCTGTGCGAGGGGATTTCTATTCAAAGCTCGGTCTCCAGTTCATCACGACCCATCTCGCGGTCCCGAAGGATTCGCGCGAGTAAACCGGGACCGATTGTCTCACCACGATGAATAGGGATAACCGTCCATCGGCCATCGGGATGGCGAAGGAAATGATGACTGCCTTTTATCCGCGCGACATCGAAGCCGAATTTGCGCAGAACCCCAATAAGGCGAGGTCCCGTCAGCGCGGGAAATCTACTCATACCGTGACCGACACCCGCTGAATGCCGATGAATTCGTTATCAACGGGTTCTTGCTCCTGGGCCTCGACACAAAGCTCGATGGCCTCCCGAATCCGCTCCATCAGAACATCCAGGGATTTTGCCTGAGTATGGCAGCCCCGCAACGTGGGGACGGAGGCCACGAAGAAACCCTCGGCGTCTTTTTCGATGATGACATCGAACTGCCTTGTCATAGTTCACCCCCTTGAATTCGTCAGAGCACCGCCAACACCCCATTACTCGGCTTGCCTTCCCCGGCCTTGTTGATGGCCACAACGCGGAACACGAACGGCTTATCGCCCGGCTACCCGGAGAGGGGGCAGCCTCGGTTTCGATGGCCGTGCCTGCCCATCGATCCGGTCCTCCGAACCCTCCTCGTGGCGTTGGTGGACCTTGCAAGCTGGTGCCTGCCGCCAAAGGGTTCGCGCATTGGTACAATAATCGCCGGAATTTCGAACAAAACGACCCGGAAATTCTCGTGGACCTTTTTGGTTCCGGTTGTGTCGGGTTGGGGTAGCTGAAGAATTCAGGACGAATCCACCATGAAGATCGTTTGGGACGTGGACAAAGCGAGGGCAAACATCGAAAATCATGGGGTGAGCTTCGAGGACGCCCGGTCCGTGCTAACCGATCCCCTTGCCCTGACCCGTGAGGATTTCGACGCCATGGGCGAACAACGATTCGTCACTTTGGGCCTGAGCAATCGGAATCACATTTTGGTTGTCGTGTATACCTACCATGATTCGACCATCCGCCTGATTTCCGCCTGGAGAGCCAATGCCACGCAGAGGAAACGCTATGAGAGCCAGTTCCGACCCCATGCATGATGCCCATGACGAATATTACGAAAAATATAAAGACGATGACTTTGCCGATGCCAGGCCGGTTTCCGAAACTCCGGTTTTGAAAAAACTGCAGGCAGGGGAAAAGTCCCGTATAAGAACGAGAAGCCAATGGGCCGACCGGAAATTCGAGAGCAGCCAACCGATCAGCGTGACGCCCACGGCAAACACCATGCCAAGCCATGGTTTCAAGTAGGCAATTTTCTCTTTGGCAAGATCCGGTTTCGACATATGTTCTCCGATGTTGTTGCGGATCGCGCGACCGACAAACCGGGGGCTCGCTTCGTTCGACCCCAGCCATCCGCCGCGGGTCGGTTTCCAGGTAGTCATGGCATTGATGTCTCAATGGCTGTTTCGGATAGAGATGGCTTCTTCAATCCAGTCTGCCAGGTTTTCTTTAATGTGGTCGTAAACGTACTTGCTGCTGGAATAGGGCGGGTCGTATGCCTTGACGATGGAAGACAGTTTCTTTCCAGTTTTACCGTGAGGGAAAGGGCACTACGACGATATCGAACGCTTCGAAGGCGAACGCATCAAAGGTCACGCCAAGCTTCCTCGTCGGCTTCCGATATCCACTCATTCAGCGTCCCTTCCAGGCTTCGCAAGAAGGCAACATCCATGGGTTGCGCCCTGCGCGCTACTTCCTCCGAGGGAACCGGCCGGAAGATAACTCCATGGAGTTCTCCGGCCCTGCGTTGAGCCTCCGGAAGCCGGTCCGTCGGAACCCGATTCGGCTCGTTTAGCAGCCTCCGGACTAATTCCGCGCGGTCTCTTTCCGGCAGATGAAGCGCCTCGTTTTCGATTTTCCGGAAATTCATTGGGAACCTCTCTTTGGCATGGACATACCCTTACAACACCGCCAACACCCCATTACTCGCCTCGCCTTCACCGGCCTTGTTGATGGCCACCACGCGAAATTCGAACCGCTGGCCGCTGGGCTGGCCGGAGAGGGTGATCTCGGTTTCGATGGCCGTTCCCACATCCACCCGGGTCTCCGATCCTTCCTCCCGGCGCTGGACCTTGTAGGCGGCGACCTTGCCGCCGTCGTCGGGTTCCTTCCAGTCCAGGGTGATCCAGCCCTCGCCTTGGCGGGGGGCTTCCAGGGAACGGGTTTGGCCGGGGACTTCCAGGGAGGTTCGGCTTTTGCGCCCGCCCCAGCCGAGGAATTTGAGGCTGGCGTCGTCGTAATGGGTGACGTTTTCCGCGTATCTCAGGATCATCTTCATGTCGTCCACCAAGGTTTGCAGGGCTTCATCCTTGGTGGCGGTGGCGTGTTCGGCCTGGGCCTGGAGATCCATGGCGGCATCGAAGGCGCCGGTGTAGGCGCTAAGCGCCTCGCCGAGGGCCTGGACGGTGATGGGTGGGCTGGGATAGAGGTCGGCGTGGGCCGTGAGTCCGGCGACCATTTCGTGGGCAAGGGATTGGATCTTGGTTTCGGCTCTTGGGAAACTGGCCATGGCGATAAGTCCTCCTCATGGTTGAATGACAGGATAGCGCGGACAGGGCGGACCGCTGGAATATTGAATGGCAAGATTAATGTATCACGCCCGCGGGGAATGCGGGAATGGGAAACCGGAAATCGGCGGTGTTGCCCTTGCGGGATGGGCCCATCGAGGTGCCCCCCGGCGTGTGGAACGGTTCCCGGGGCGCGCCGGAGATGCCGCTCGTAGGGCCGGCCCCGTGACCTGTATGGCCTCATCCTTCACCCCCATGGCCTACCCGATGATTCGGCTGGCCGGCCGGATCGCTTGTAAGACCGGACAGGCCATCCGTAAGGCCGGCCGGATGGTCCGCATGGCCTACCCCGTCATTGGTAGGGCCATACAAGGGGTTCGGGGGGCCTGCCGAGGGATGGGGGAAACGGGCTTTCTTGCGAGTAGGCTGCTGTTTTTTGGCATTTTATACTTTCAATCGAAGTATATATCCGGCGAGGCTTCGCCTGGAACCGACGAGGGGCTATCCGGTCAATCCGACAAAGTAGAAGTAGGGTCGAGGCGGAACGGAATTCGGTCGGGGCCAAACCGAATTCCGTCGCATCCCTTTATGGACCGGCAGATTATTCCTCTGTGTTCGCGGCAGGCTTATCCGAGGTTTTCTTTGCCCTCCCTGGCAACTGGGTCCCGGCAGCCAGGGAGGGCAACAAACAAATTGCCCGGGCTCCAGGGCCACGGATGGTAACCAAACGATCTCTCTTCCATCAATTCCGGATATGGTAGGCAGTTACATAACATCAGAGAATTCAACATCAGCGAAGCATAAGAAGGCAAACGGGAAAGGTCAATTTCGACGCCCCCCAACGGCTTCCACAACGGGCGGGCATTTTCTCGAGTCCTCCGCGCCAAGGACGAACGAACGAGGGAAATCATGGAATTCCCCACCTCGGCTCCGGCCTTTTGCTTTCCAAAAACGCGAGGATTCACTACCCTACGGCGAACAGATCCCTTCAGGTCGCCTTTATTCTTATTTCGAAGCGGGATTCCCGGAAAGAACGCCGGGATTTTCCTTGGGCTCGTGAGCGATTCACGATAGTTGGCGTTTTTTCCGGTCATCCTAAGGAATGGATGCAATACGAACCTTGGGCCTTGCGCGGCAAATGAAACAAGTCGAATAGGGGGCGTGAGACGCGCCCCCGGAGGCACCGACAATGATGACAGGATTACTGAAACGCTTCGTCAGAAGAGACATAGACGGTTTCCTCGGCCTTTTCATCGACAATCTGGTCAATCTGTTGATCATCGAGGCGACCCTGACCGGCCTGTTCCAAATGGATCCCGCCATCGTCCACGGCAGGATATTGCCCGGGGCGGTGGTCTCCATCCTGATTGGCAATCTCTACTACACCTTTCTGGCGAGGAAGCTGGCGGCCGAGACGGGGCGGGACGATGTGACGGCCCTGCCCTATGGCATCAGCACGCCCATCCTGTTCGTGTATCTCTTTCTGATCATCGGGCCGGTCTATTGGGCCAGCGGCGACGGGTCGCTCGCCTGGAAGGTGGGCATGGCCTCGGCCCTCCTGGGGGGCGTCGTGGAGTGCCTGGGGTCGTTCTTCGGCGGCCATATCCGGAAGATTACCCCCCGGGCGGCCATGCTGGGGACCCTGGCCGGGATTGCGATCACCTTCATCGCCATGAAGCCCACATTGGGGATCTGGGAGAACCCGGTGATCGGCTTCGTCCCCATGACCATCATCCTGATAGGGTTCGTGGCCAGGGTGGCCATGCCTTTGAATATCCCGGTGGGTCTGGTGGCGGTCGTGGTGGGGACCGCCATTGCCTGGACGACGGGTTTCATGGAAGGGGCGTCGGTGGAGCGGGCCATGGGACAGGTGGGCCTTCATATTCCCCTGCCCACCGTCTCGGAGATCATGGGGGGGGTTGCGGCCATGGCGCCTTATCTGGCGGTGATCATCCCCATGGGCGTCTATAATCTGTTGGAGACCCTGCAGAACGTGGAGAGCGCCTCGGCGGCCGGGGACGAGTACGACACCCGGCGGGTGATGATGGCGGACGGGACGGGCACCGTCGTCGGCGCGCTCCTGGGGAGCTGTTTCCCCACCACCGTGTATATCGGTCATCCCGGCTGGAAGGCCGTGGGCGCGAGACAGGGTTATACCCTATTGAACGGCGTTGCGTTGTTTCTCATGGGTATCTTCGGCCTGGTGGCCATGGCCGGGGCCATCATCCCCAAGGAGGTGGCCTTTTGCATCCTCCTCTATATCGGCCTGGTCATGGGCGCCCAGGCGTTCACGGAGGTCCCCAAGCGGTACGCCCCCGCCGTTATCGTCGCCTTCCTGCCCCACATCGCCGGTTATGTGAAGGCCACCCTCGATCAGGCCCTCATGGCCGCCGGGGCATCCGCCGAATCCCTGGGGATGGAGAAACTGCTTCAGCACGGCGTGCATTACGAGGGGTTGGCCTTCCTGGCGAACGGCGCGATCCTCACCGGGCTCCTGCTGGGGGCCATGACCGCCTTTCTGATCGATCGGGACTTCATCCGGGCGGCGGTCTGCGCCTTCATGGGCGCGCTATTGGCCTTCTTCGGCATTATCCATGCCGCCGGTTTCGGTCTTTCCGCCGCGCCCCTTCACGCGGGGGGGTATCTCTTCCTCGCCGCGGTGATCCTGTTCTTCCATTGGCGCTCCGCCGGGAAGGCGTAAAGGTAGGCCCGTCATGCGGCATTTCATCCTGTCGGCCCTTGGGGAGATGTTTCGCGGCGGGACCCGTTACCGGGCCTGGATCGCCTGTCTCGTTGTCCTCTTCCTGTTCGGGGCCTGGGGCTACCGGAGGCAACTGCAAGAGGGCCTGGTGGTCACCGGGCTGAGCGATCAGGTCTCCTGGGGACTGTATATCGGGAATTTCGCCTTCATGGTGGGCATCGCCGCCTCGGCGGTGTTGTTGGTCATCCCGGCCTATCTCTTCCATCGCGGGGATTTTCGGCGGGTCGTGATCTTGGGGGAGGGGATGGCGGTGGCGGCCGTATCCATGGCCCTGCTGTTCGTCCTCGTGGATCTCGGTCGGCCCGATCGCATATGGCATGGGATCCCGTTGCTGGGGCGCCTCAACTTTCCCGCCTCCCTGCTGGCCTGGGACGTCATCGTCCTCATGGGCTACCTGCTCCTCAATATCGCCACGCCCTTTTATGTGCTCTATCGGCGCTTCGAAGGCAGGGGCCCGAACCCTTCCGTCTATTTCCCCTTCATCGTCCTCGCCATAGTCTGGGCCATCGCCCTCCACACCGTGACCGCCTTCGTGTTTTCCGCCAATCCCGCCCGGCCCTTCTGGCACCACGCCGCCCTCGCCCCCCACTTCATCGTCACGGCCTTCGCCTCGGGACCGGCCTTGATTATCCTGGCGTTGCGGGCCATCCGTCGCCTGACCGACTTCCGGGTGGGCGATGGGGTGATCACCACCCTGGGCCGGATACTGACGGTCACTATGCAGATCAATCTCTTCTTCATCGGCGTGGGGCTCTTTACGGATTTCTATCACGAGGGGACCCACGCCCTCTCCGCCCGTTACCTGTACTTCGGTTTGAATGGCCTGGACGCGCTCCGGGGGTGGATCTGGGCCGCCATCGTCATGAACGGCGTCGCCACCGCCATCCTGACCCTCCATCCGCTCCGGCGACGGCGGTGGTTCCTCGACATCGCCTGTGTCCTGGGGGTTCTGGGGATCTGGATGGAAAAGGGCCTGGGGTTGGTGGTCCCGGGCTTCATACCCACCCCCCTGGGCGAGGTGTTCGAGTACACGCCCACATTCATCGAGGTCGCGGTTTCCACGGGCATCCTGGCCTTCGGCATCCTGATCTTTACCTTGCTGACCAAGGCGGCCATCGGTATCGAAGCGGGGCGGGCGCGGAGGTAACCGTAACCGGGTAAGGTTCTCAAGACACGCAACGCCGCATTTAAAGCAGGTCGGTATGGATACGCACCGCGATCCGATTCCTGTTCGATAGGTTGCGGCCTGTCATAGGAAACGCTATCCTTGCCGAAATCCGGGGGATATCTCCTACAACATCAATACCTTACATCGAGGAGGATCCTAGCTCTGCGAACTCGCAGATTCATAGAGTTCCACAATTTTCTGTTCAAGTGACTTCCAGTGTTCGATAGTTGGTTTTCTCCACATTCCTTGAACAGAATACTCACTGTGGAGATAGTGAAAGAACTTACTTCTCAAAGAATCATCAACCAGTGATTTTAAATCACAATCCAATATGTTTTTCAGTTCGCTTTTGTTCTCAACGTGGTGCGCAATGCCGGGTATACTGTAAAAGGCCTGGCCTAGAGTAATCACCGGTTTCCCCAATAATGCGGCCTCTAATCCAACCGTTGAGTTAATCGTAATAACTGCCCTTGCCCCGTCTATCAGTGATTGTGTCGAGTTTCCATTAGCAAAGATTACATAATCGTTTCCTCTATATCGCTCTCTTAATTGGGTATAATCGATAGGCGAGGTTGGATGTTCTTTGAATACTAAGGCTAAAGACTGATTCGGCTCGACGCATTCAACCGTAATATCAACCAACTCATCCATTTTTTTCACCAATGGGGAAAAAAGTACAATTTGTGAATCGTCCTCCACCTGAAATGGAACGAATATATATTGACTCGGTAGTTCAATTTCATTACCAGCCTTTTTACCTTCGAGTGGAGCTCGTGGGACTAATTCTGGAAATTCTGCTCTATCCTCTTGCTCTTGGATACTTTCGAAAAACGATTTTTCCCTCGGGACAGAGTTAAGATAGTTCACCCCTCTTGGGTCTAGGGTAGTGGTATTCGGCAATAGCCCGTTCTCCATGTATAAAACTGGTATATTTAACTTCTTTGCTGCTTGAGAAACACACTGCTCATTGAGCCTGAGTCCGTTCCATAAAATAATAAGATCTGGATTTCTAATCTTTAGGTAGTTGATAAATTTTGATATTTTAATCGCCGCCTTCATTCTGAAATTCAATATTTTCAGCGTTGCCATTAGATAATGGTGGTCTTCCTTATATTTTGCCATATAATAGGAAATAGCCTCATCTACCTGCTTTAGCCCCACATCGAATACATCTCTAAGCCTGAAGGAGGCACCAAGGTCTTTTCTTATGCGTTCTAAACTGACAGTTTGAAGATTTTGCGCAGCAACCTCGAAGTATGGTGCCTTCCCATATGCAGTTGGTGCCTTCCCATATGCAGTTATCGCGTCAATTTTATTTTTCATTCTTGGGCATGGAATTTCTTTCTGCACGCCCAGTAGGTCGTTTTCGGGCAGAAAAGGCTGAGGTACAGCCTTGGCCAATAAAAATAACCCTTCTTCGTTATTCTCGACCCGCTCGTCAAATCGGTCGGGCTGGCTGCAAATATCCAAAACCTTGAATCCGCACTCAGCGAGCAGTGATCGAAATTCATCCGGGGTGTAATGCCTTTGATGAAAAGGATAGCGCTCGGGGATAAATGGCATGCTTAGCTGATTGGGAGTGGAAACCAAAAGCATACTGTCGGTCTCGTCGAGCAACTCCCGTGAACGACGCAAAAAAGGCTTAGGAGCAACCAAGTGCTCAATCGTTTCGAAAGAAATAATTGCATCGGCGGTCTCTGTGATCTTGGCTATGTCACCACAACGAAACTCGACACCCTCAGCAGCGAAGAACTCCCGTGCATGCTCTATAGCCTGATGATCCAGATCGACACCAAGGATATACTCCACGTCGCCATGCTCTCTGAGAATTGCCGATCCGTACCCAACGCCACAAGCTAGGTCCAGTACGCGCTTTCTTTTGCCCATTTCCCTTGCAGCCCATAAATATCTGCCTTGGTGATCTCCACGGGCATCGTCTTGGTGAGCAACGACCTGCCGCCCGCATCCAACAAACTTAATGGCTGTCGCCGTTAAATGACCATCCTGAGCATTGGTAACGATTTTAGAAAAGCCTGCTTTTCCCAAGAAATACCTCAGTGAGGCCGCATTGAATCCGGATTTGTGGGTATCCCAAAACGGTGCATCATCTGGCTTTTCTCCTTGCCACCCCCAAAAGCCCGCACAGGCATGTCTGGCATTTGATCTATTATTATTAAGCTGCTTGCTGCGCCATACCGCTGCTTGCCACTGGTTTATATGGTAATCCATGTCGGGAACAATGACCTTGACACTTCCACCCATTTTAAGGCTTCGATAGGCCGCAGATAGAAATTCCTCCACTTTTGCGAATTGCAAATGTTCAAGCATATGCCTTGAATATACTTCTTGAGCACCTTGGACGTATCTATCGAGATCCCATGCCTGACATACGATCTCGACTCCGGGCAAACTGCGCACATCGCAGTGGACATAGCCCCCAAGCCGCTTCTTGCCGCAACCCACATAGATTCGGCGATCAGCATAGCCCGGTTGAAAATTATCCCAATCAGGTTTGAGCAGATAACGTGTTATACGCTGTAAAAAAAACGCCACACGCTCTTTGAGCAGTTTCTTAGCTCGGCCACTGGCCTTAACCGAAATCATGCATCCTCCCCAACCAAAAAATTACCCATTGTATCCCATCAATTTATTGACTCTATCTCCACCGAGTCTGATGAATTGTCTTTCTTCCTGCTCGCCCCACTCCAGTTTGGTAAAACCTATTGATTTCGTAAGCGTTTGAGCCTCCAGAGCAGAATGGACTATTGACGCAGCGTTTTTGACATTAAGACCTATGTGACAGCCAATATCTTCGATCACACTTTCGTTTCCATTTACAATATCTTCAAATCGAATAATTCTGGCGTATTCCCGCTCCTTCCACTGCCATATCAATTCCGCTTGTTTTATTGTCTTTGCGCCTTTCTTTTTCAAAAAATGTGTGATTCCTCTTTCGGCGACTTCCGAACCCAAGTCCCCACCTCTCGGCAACGAAGCAAAAAAATTACTCAATGATGTCAGTGAAGATCTCAATTCACGAACGCAAACAAGAACCTTGAAAGAGTCACCAATCAGAGCATCCAGTGTTCCGGTCGGAACCAAATGCGATGCAGCGAACTGACCTGACCTAATGAGCCGGAGACTTTCATTAATGGGAATTGCGCAACTAAAGGCCTTCGGGTTCGCCGCACCCATTTCAAGCAAGACGGGATCATATGCCTCTAATCTGGCTAAACCTAAATGCAAATAGGTTTGATCGAATCCAATTTTGGATAGAATTTCAGACAAAAGGTAAGTGCCTGCTTTAGGCTGTGTCGCAAGCAACACGCGTGGTCTAGCACCGTATGGAAGTCTTGGAAACGTTATATCAAGGTGCTTTTGTTCGCCAGCTATAATTCGCCGACCAAAGGCTTTAATTAGGTTTGCCACTGAACCTCCCCGTTTGCAGGCTATTTCCAAGAGTAGGGTGCAACCCCTCCCCCGCGCCTCCAGCCTATCCGATACGTTTACGTAAAATCAGTGAGTTATGATTCATACACTGAAAACCAATACCCATCGTTAAGCGGAATTGTTCGCTTTTTTGGAGTAAAGTTCGGCCCGGCGGATTCGTGCTGGTAGAAAGCGCAAATATTCAACTGGCGCGGTGTAGATAGTGGTGCCACGAGAACGAAAAATCAACGCGTTACGAGCGCGGAAGACGGGTTGCACCCCTGGTTCCGGAAGAGCGCCAAGCGAATGATATAAAGCGATTTGCGCCCCTTGAAACATACCTTGGATTCAACTCGTAAGTGCAACCTTACAGTGTTGGTAAAGAGGCAAGCCGCGGTAGCATCGTGGCTTTCTCATACCGACCAAAGTAAGAGGAGCACGGATGAGTGACACGCAGCTTACCCAACAGCAACGATACCGGATTTACGCCCTTGGGAAAGGGAA
>CAZQHJ010000018.1:0-25261 GCA_964593225.1 uncultured Thiotrichales bacterium | reverse complement strand
GATTACAAAGCGTTGCCATGATTGAATCCGAACGCCATCAAGGGTCCCATACGACTGGCGGTAAGGTGACGGCCTACAAGGTGGTATTCCGGGAGCGGGCCGTGGAGAGTTCCGATTGGAACAACGAAGGCACGGCCTTGTCCCCGGAGCTCACCCTGACGGGACAGCCCCAAGGCAAGGAGCTGGAATACGGTGTGGTGGCCATGAATAAGGCCGGGGAAGGCGAGATGAGCAATACGGTGATTGCGACCTTGTAGGCCACGGGCGGACCGATGGCTATCCGTCGATGGCCGGGCGAACATCCACCGGCCAAGATAGGGTAATCTCGGCCCGGCCCGAATCCCCCTCCCCTTCTTTGTATTGCAGCGTCCCCAGGACGCCCCCCGCCTCGGTGGCGAGTTGCCTGGCGACCACCAGGCCCAGGCGCCCACGAATCATGGGGGAGGCGCTCGGTTGATCTACCGCCGAATCGGATGTCTGGGCAAGACTGGCAACCATATCTCGGTATGCGGTATTGGTAATCGTCAGTTCCAATCGATGGTTACCACCGGTTTTGTCACCCAGCCGAGCAGCAACGCGCACCCAATCCCGACCATGCCGGAAGGCGTTGTGCAACAGAACCCGCAGCGCCCGTTGGAAATCCAGGGCATGGGGTATCGCGATGCCGCGCGTCGCCAGTTCATCCGGGCATTGGATGTCGAACTTCGTGTCCTCGTACAGGATGCGCCAGCCCAGGGTGGCGTTTTCGAGCAACCTATTCAGAGTGGTGGTAGTCGCGCCCTCATCCTTTTTATTCCCCGATGCCTGAATTCGGCCGCCACCACCCACCCGGAAGATGTCCAGGGTATCCTGACCCAGGGCATTGAGTTCATCCAGGTAACAGCGGATCTCGATCAGGTTCTTTGCCCATTCCGTTTCTCCGGCCTCGCATTGCACCTGATCCATTAGCTGCCGGGCAGCGTGGGACTCGTTTTTGACCTCGTGCATCACGGCGGCGGTAAAGGCATTGCGGGCGCGGGTCTCGCGCAACGCGGCGGCCAGCAGGGGCAGCAGCCGCTCGGCGGCATATTCCATGAGTTGGCTATGAAATTGGGTGAAGTAACAGGCATGGGGGGAATGGACCACCATCAGCGCCTGTGTTTTTCCTTCCACCCGCATGGGCACCCCCAGCCAGCTGCCGATTTGGTGGCGCATGTCATCGCCCAGACATTCACAGGGAGCGCCTTCTTCTGTTTTCGACCAGGCCTGAAACGCCTGGATGACCGCCGCCTTCCAGGGCTCGCCCTGCGCAGCAATGGCGTGGGGAATGCCTACCCACCCGCCGTTGCTGCGGCAGCTCTCATAAGCCATGCCCGAAACGGCCACCACCTGCCAGCCTTGTCGATCGTCGACAATGGCGATACACCAGGCGGATACTGGGGGACCTTTTTCGTCCTGTTCCGGCCAGGGTGTGATGCCCCGAACGTGTCCGCTAATCTTTCTCTTCCCATCCTTTTTTTCTTCATTCCACTTATCGGCGAGCGCGGTGCAGACTTGGGAGATGCCGTCGTAGATCATTTCCGGCGAGCTTGCGGTATCGGCGAAGGTAGAAATAAGCATCTTGGAGATGGCCTTGTGCCATTCCACCACACGGTCCTTTTCATCGTTCTCCAGCCAAGCCGCGATGCGCCTTCCGATGTCCTCCACCAGGCCTTTCATCAGGTTCCATTGTCTTTCGTTCAACACGCCGGCCTCATCACTGGCCATGCGCGTGGCAAGATCGACCACCGCTCGGTCGAACCCGCGTAGTGCTCCGATATGGTCCAGGCGTCGATCCATGGCGAGCAGGGCAACGGTTTGTCCATCGTCCAAGTCTACCGGAAACAACACGCGAAAGGTCCCGCTTTCCCCATACTGAACCCGGGGGATATGGGGATTCCTGACACCCTGCATGGCGCCATGAACGGGTTCCGGTGTCGGCGTGTAACCTTTTTGCAAGGCACTGTCGATATCGGGGATCTCATTCTGTTGAAACCCCGTTCGAAGCCAATCGTTCGTATCCGGCTCGATGCCACTCCCACTTTGGAATTCCGGCACAACCAGTGGTAGATGTTCGTCCTCCAAGCCCTCCGTGTGGGGCAAGGGGGCAATCTTGTATACCCGAAAACGACTGATGGCGTAGCGCTTTGCCAAGAACCCGGCTACCGCCTGTAGCCAATTTTCCAGGGTGGGATTTTCCTCTTCCAGGTTAAGGAATTCATGGTCGCGGGGGCGTTCATTCTTATCACGCCAATCCCTGGTAAGCGCATAATTATCTCCGCTTCGGTATAACGTGGACTCGAAAAAACACCCTTTTTCTCCATCCCAGTCGATGCGCCGAACATTACCACGCCTACTAGCTTCGATCTCCGCGTGGAGCCACTTGATGATCAGGTGCTCCTCAGATCCCAATGGCTCCTCTTGCGCCTTTTTGTTACCCCAAGTCACATGAACGAGATCCCGATTCAGCATATCAATGGCTACCGGGCTTTCATCAGCGAATTCTTCAAGTGTTAGAGTCCTCTCCGATTGAGAAGACAATCTAGCTTCTTTTGTAGGTTGACTTAGCGGTAGTTGAATTTCCCTATCAAAACGTTCCAGATCCAGGGGTTTGAGCCGTATGCCAGCCAAACCGTAATCTTTGACAAAACGCTTGCGGGCATCATCCATGGCACCGGACAGCAACAGAGTACATTCGGTCAATTCTTGCATCTGGAGCAATTCCACATACCTCTGGCGTTGTTGGCCCGGCAGCTGCCAATCCAGTAACACCACACTTGGCGAGTGATTAATAAGCCAACCCGTAATCTTATCCAGCTTGTCCTCGGCACAGACTTCCCAGCCGTGTGCTTTCCCAGCCAGTTCAATGGCCTCGCGGAATGTGGAGCTATCGTCGATGACCAGCAGTTGTTTCATTGCCATAACTTATTATCCCAGGTGGATGGGAAAACGGAGACGAAAACACGCGCCGATGCCCCGCCAGTGCTCGTGCAGTGTCAGCGTGCCGCCGGCCTCCGCCACCAACTGACGGGAGAGCCAGAGACCGATGCCATGGCGCTCTTCCAGATGGGCGGCACTGGAGAAGCCCGGTTGCCAGAGCCGTTCCAGGGCGGTTTGCGTGAGACCCGGGCCATTGTCCCGAACATCGATCACCAGGAATGGCTCGCTATCCTGTTCGAGCAGATCGAACAGCAGTTCCACCCGGCGGTTTTCCTGGCGGTAATGGTGCTTGGCGGCATTCAGCAGCAGGTTGATAACGGGCAGGACGAGGGCGGCGTTGGGCAGGGGCAGGGCCAGGGGTGGCGGGTCGACGATATGCAAGCCCACCTCCGCTTCATAGAACTCGTAGGTGGCAATGCGCTTGATGGCGGCAACCGCATCGGGCAGGAAGACCTCCCGGTGACGCAGGGCCTGTTCATAGAGTTGATGCTTGGAGAATGCCAGCAGGTTCTCATTGCTTGTAGTGAGCGCCGCTATATTATCGGAAAAATATTTCCTTTCCTCTTCTTTCAATACTGCGCCGGATTGGAGTTTCTCGAAGCGCTTGCGCAGCGTGAACAACAGATCATGAAATTCACTTTGCAGGTGGATGACCTCGTGACTCAGGCCCTGGTGGGCCAGCCCCAACTGCACGAAGCTAGAGACATGCCGCCCCCAGGCCCGCCAGCCCTGGGCATCTACTGTGGCACTGAGGGCGGCGTACCACAGGGGTAATTGCACTTGAATATCCTTATCAGAAGTGTATCCCACGCCAAAGATCCAACGCGTGGCACCCAATTCCAATGCTTGCCAATGGGAACGACCATCGCGACCAAAGCATAGGTGTTCGTTGCCGCCTTCCTGGGTCAGGATGTTCAATTTCCCGATCCGTTCGTCGATCAGCAAGCGCAGATCGGTCCTGGCCAGGACTTCCCGGAAACCATCCCACCTAAACGGCGCATTGCCCGCCGCGAATAGGTCTTGCGCCTCGATCTGTCGACTCGCCCGGATTAGCAGCGCGAAATGGATGTCTGTTTGTTGGACGATGGTCTCCAACATCTCCCGGATGGTCGGGGATGCCGTGGTTTCAGGCAGGTACCGGGTAGGTTGGTCGGCACGGATATGGGGGTTTGCCTCTTCCCATACCGCTTCACCGGCCAGAAGCCGTTGCAGGGCATCGTGTTTCAGGGGGCGCTGCAAAAAACCCTTCACGCCTCTGGCTTCCAGCGCCGCGCGGGTGTCGCCTTCGGGTATCTGCATATTATCCGCCGTAATCAACACAAAGCGCGCCGGGTATTTATTTTCGAGTCGCGCGTATACCTGATTGATCAGACGCTGTCCCAGATTCTTCCCGGGCAGGTTGTTATCGATCAGGGCGATGTCGAAATCATCCCCTTCCAGTTTTGTCATCACATCGTGAAAACCACGGGGGCGTCCCTCGACGATGTGGACATCAGCCCCCATCAACGACAACAGCTCGGACTGGGCGATCAATGTGTCGGGATTATCATCGACCAATAGGAAACGCTTGCCGGTATAGGGCCTGTCGCCCGGCGTGAATTCCGGGGCCGATTCTTTAGGGGTATCTTCCGTTTTCGTATTTCCGAGCAACCGCCAGAAACGCCAGCGGGCCAGATTGCCTCTGTGTTTGAAGGTCTTCTCCGCGATGGCATCCTGGTGATTGATCAGACGGATCAGACTCACGTTTGGATTCATCGGCGGGATTCGGATCTCTCGAACAATGGCCTGTATCGGATCGCCAATCGCCAGGGACAGGCGTTCGATCTTGTCGTTTACCGGGACCCTACCCAAACTACCATCGGCCCAGGGCAATTCCCCGTCGGGCAAGAAGACCTCGATATCGGGTTGAACACGATCGGAGGGCTCTATAATCCCCGATTCACTGATCCGGATCGGTGCCTCCACATCCAGTTGCACCAGATAACCGGCATGTTCCCCGCTTTTCCCGGACACGAGACTGCGTGCAACGGTTCCCGTGACGATATCCTCTTCCCGCAATTCCAAACCGGTCCAGGGGTCGCTTTTCCCCCAGCGCTCGTGCACATACCACAGCGCACGGCCTTCCTCGTAGCGCAGGCGACGGATATAAACGGCCTCAAGAATCTTATTCGGCGGGTAATCGGGGATATCTTTCAGGAGTCGGTGATCTTGCCAGGCCAAGCTCTCGGCCTGATAGAGCCGCCCCTGGGCGATGACCGAACCGGTCCCGCCGTCCAGAAGCTCCAGGTCACAACTGTCGAGGCGCACCTTCTTGATGCGCGCGGGCAGTATCCGGCCGGCAAGGTCGGTTTGTGGATCGGGGTTTGAGGAAGGGGGTTGGTCGGCAGCGCTCATGGTGTGTTCCCGGCAATACTGTAAACTTGGATAGTATTACACTGGGGAATGCGGTACAAGCCAAACGATTCTCACTCATACCGCAAGGCCTCGGCCGGCTGGACCCTCGCTGCGCGCCAGGCCGGGTACAGGGTCGCGACGACGCAGAGGACAAACGCCACCAGCGTGATGGCGCCCACATCCGCCCAGCGCATATCGGACGGGATATCGCTGATGTAATACACATCCGGAGACAGAAACTTGACCTGAAAAAAGGCCTCGATGGCGGGGACGACGGTCTCGATATTGGCGGCAATCCCAACGCCGCCCAGCGCCCCCAGCAAGGTGCCGACAAAGCCGATGAGCGTCCCCTGGACGATGAAGATCCCCATGACGGAGGCCGACGACGAACCCAATGTGCGCAGGATGGCGATATCGGCCTTTTTGTCGGTCACCACCATCACCAGCGCCGAGACGATGTTGAAGGCCGCCACCGCCACGATGAGGGTCAGGATAATGAACATGACGGTCTTTTCCGTCCTGACGGCACGAAAGAAGTTTGCGTGATAGGCGGTCCAGTCACGGACCCAGAAACGCCCGCCCAGATCCCCGGCCAATTCACGGCTGATGCGTGGGGCATCCATCAGATCCGGCACCCTGATCCGCAGGCCGCTGACGCCCTCGCCCAGCCGAAAGAGCCGGGCGGCATCGGCAAGATGGATGAGCGCCAATCCGCTGTCATACTGGGCATGGGCGACCTCGAAGATCCCCGTGACGGTAAACCTGCGCATCCGTGGTACTATCCCGGCGGGGGTGACGTTGGCGTGGGGGACCACCATCGTGACCTTGTCGCCGATCCCGACCCCCAGGGTTCGCGCCAGGGTTCTACCCACCAGGACGCGGAAGGCGCCATCCTCGAGGTCACCGAAACGCCCCGACACCAGGTAACGATCGACCTTCGAAACCGCCGGTTCCTCTTCCGGCAGAACGCCACGAACAACGATACCCTGCATGGCGGAACTCCGGGTAAGCATGCCCTGTCCTTCCACGTAGGGGGCGACACCCAGCACCTGTTCATGTTCCCGCGCCTTGTCGCGCAGGGCGCGCCAGTTCCCCAGGGCACCATCGAAGCCGGCGATGGTCGCGTGAGAGACCATCCCCAGGATCTTCTCGCGCAATTCCTTTTCAAAGCCGTTCATCACGGATAAAACCGTGATCAGCGCCATGACGCCAACGGCAACCCCGAGGATGGAGCTGAGGCTGATAAAAGAGATGAAATGGTTTCGCCTCTTGGCGCGCGTATAGCGCAGTCCAATGGCAATTTCGATGGGTTTCAACATGGCGATGGACGATAATGAAGCGGTTCGAATAAAGTCTCTTGCCGCTTATACGCTTTGATAGTATAAACAGTCATGTCAGGGATCTCGACAGCCCAAGGGAATGCATAAAACGGACTTTCAAAGAAGGCATAAAGAAGGTCGAAAACCATAAGCGACGAGGGACGAAGACACCGGGATCCTCGAAAATCCATGCACCATCCTAAAAACCGGGGCGCACAAGCCCCCCCTTCCCAACCCGGCCAGGGGGTACGAAACACCCCTTCGCGCACCAATCGGCCGCATCCCCTATACGGGCAGGCAACCTTCCTGTGTGGTGCCACGCGCGGGGCGCAATTCCCGCCCGACGAAGGGGGCGAAGTTGCCTTTGCGGGCCGATCCAATGTGGGCAAATCCAGCGCGATCAATACCATTACCGGCAGCCGATCCCTTGCCCGCACCAGCAAGACCCCCGGCAGAACCCAGCAGATCAATTTTTTTCAACTGGTCCCCCGCGCCACGAATACGCCGCTCGACAACCGACAGCAAGATATCGGCTCCACGGAAACGGATAATCGAAGGACATTGCCCCACGCGGCACCCGAGGCGCGGCGCTTGGTGGACTTGCCCGGTTACGGGTACGCGAAGGTACCCGAAGCGGTTCGTCGGACGTGGGCACCGATGGTAGAGAATTACCTGCGAGGGCGACAGTCGTTACGGGGCGTCGTTCTGTTGATGGACACGCGCCGTCCGTTAACGGCGTTGGATTGGCAATTGGTCCACTGGTGCCGAGCCGCCGAGGTGCCGTTTTGCGTGGTATTGACCAAGTGTGACAAGCTCTCCCACGCTCGCGCCCAAGGCGCGCGCCGCGAGACGCTTCGCCTACTGGCGGAATCGGGGGATGGCGAGGTGAATCGTCATGTGGATGTCATGCTCTTTTCTGCCAGCCGGGGAGAGGGCATCGAAGCGCTTCAGCGATGCCTCGATGGTTGGCTGATTCATTCGGAGGAACCGCGCTGATTATTTTCAGCCCCAATGCAATCCCGAGCGCCCCCCCGGCCCCATCGTGTCCGTTAATCAAGAAATGACTTCCGCCGTGTAACGGGAAACCGTCAGGTCCGAAGGCCAGGCGTCCGGGGCCAATCCCGCCTTCATTTTGAGGTGACGAAGAAACTGCGCGGGTTCGGGGAGCGATTCCCACACGGAGGGAAGAAAGGTGCCCCGGTGGGGACCTGTCGTTAGAATCAAACCATCCACGCCGGGGCGCAGTTGCCCGATGAGATCGGCCTCGGAATCGAAGGTCATGGGTTCGGCCGGCGTCAGCAAAGAGAGTTTGATGGCCACCTGCCCGCGTTCTTCCCGGGTCAGGAGCGGGAACCGGGGGTCGCGGAAAGCGGCTTGAAAGGCATTATGGGCGATATCTTCCACCAAGGGATGCGCCGCCTCGAGCGATCCGATGCAACCCCGCAGATTGCCGTCCTTCTCGAGAGTGACAAAGGTCGCGCATTTTTCCCGCAACAGGGACGGGAACGCCGTCGGATCCACCGATGGCGGTTTCTTGTGGTTCAAGCCATAGTCGATGGCGTCGGCGGCAATCTCAAGCAAGGTTTGTCGATCCGCCGGGGACAGTCCCGCAGGACCCACCCTCGATGGCGCCCCTTTATCACCCCGTTCATCCCCATTGTGTTCTTTCGTCCGTTTCATCGTCTCTGTCTCTCCCGACTCGAAAAAGGCCCATGCCCCATATCCCACCACTCGCCGCTTGTCCCCGGCCGTATCGCCGGAATTGCGAAGGTCGAGCCGGTGCACCGTCATCGAGCGTTGTTTGGCCAAATGGAGCAGACCGCCGATGGGATGCCGGCCACAGGCGTCCTGGGAATGGATGGCCGCGATATCCAGGGTCTCTATGGCCCGGGCCGTGGCGTTATCTTTCCGCCTTGCCTGTTCGTAGGGCAGATAGTGGCTGAGATCGGAGCTGACCACAATCAGCGACTCCGGGCCGCCCCAGAGCCTGGCCAGCACCTGGCTGACCGCCTCCGGGCGGGCATCGCCCACCACCAGGGGCGCGAGCCCGAAGTCGTCCAGGACCTCTTTCAGGAAAGGCAGATGCACCTCCAGGCTGTGCTCCTCGGCATGGGCCTCATCGAGGACAATCACCTGGGGGAGGTCCGCAATGGCGGCGATGGCCGCCCGGTCCACAGGGATATCGCCCAGGGGCGTCCGGAAAAGGTCGGCGCTCGTGGTGGCGATGCCTCGAAATCCCACCCGATGGGCGGGGCCCAGCAAGACAACCCTTCGGATCCGTGACCGGACCCGCGCAAGCCGCCCGTAAGCGGAAGCGGCAATGGCCCCGGAGTAGACGAACCCGGCATGGGGCACAATGATCGCCTTGGGGGCTGGTGCCCCGGGCGGCGGATCGTTTCTTTCTCCGGATTCCTTCAAGAACCCCGCGACCATCTCCCGCAACGCGGCGGGATCGTCGGGGTAAAAGAGGCCGGCAACGGCAGGGGAACGGGTAGTGCTGCGCACGCTAAATTCCTTCGATGACTCTCCACGGATAAATCAATGATTTGTTGTCGGTTGCCGAGCGAGGTATTCGTGACCGGGGATAGCAGCGCGCACGATGGCAGACCCCTTATCGATACATATCGTCCTTCCAGCGCCGGAGCGCCCCAAACACCGCCGCCCCGCTCGACAGCCTTCGTCCGGCATGTTTCTCGGCGGCGGCGATCACCGCCGGCGCCTCCCAGCGCAGAAACGGATTCGTGGCCAGCTCCTCGGCCAGGGTCGAGGGAACCGTCGGCGTATCCCGATCGATCCTGGCAAAGGCCTGGGTCTCGCGAATCAGCAGATCCAGATTCCCCGGTTCGACCCACTTGGCGAACCGGATATTATCCAGGGTGTATTCGTGGGCGCAGTAGACCAGGGTCTTCCCCGGCAGGGCCGCGATCTTCCCGAGGGAGGCCTGCATCGCCTCCGGCGTGCCCTCGAACAGCCTGCCGCACCCCACGGAAAACAGGGTATCGCCGCAGAATAAGGCGTCGTGCCCATGGAAGGCGATATGCCCCTTCGTATGACCGGGGACCTCCATGACCCGAAACGCCAGCCCCGTACCGGGGATTTCCACCACATCCCCTTCCCCCACCGGCTGCGTCACGGCAGGGATCGCCTCTTTTGCCGGACCGAATACCGGGATATCGGGATAACGGGCTACCAGATGTGCAACGCCCCCCACGTGATCGGCATGGTGATGGGTGAGCAGGATCGCGACAGGGGTGATGTCCGCCTGCTCCAAGGCGCGAAGGACAGGCGCCGCGTCCCCCGGATCCACGAAGGCCGCGACCTTTCCACCCGATTCCGCGATCCGCCAAATATAGTTATCGGTAAAGCTGGAGAGGGCTGTGATGTGTGTCATGGGGTTCCTACGCCGTGTGTTGCTTCAACCATCCCAACCATTCGTCCGCCCTCACACCTCTGGCGGCGTAGATCTCGATACAATCAACAATATCTTGTTGGAACAGTATCTCAATCCGTGATCGGTTTTCGATCAAAGCGGAAAGAATCACTTGATTAGTAACGTTGCCCAACTTTACCCATATCACCTTTGGGGGACTTCCCCGGATTAGGCCCATCTCCTCGAAATCCGAATCCTTAGTCACGATAACAAAATCGTTTTCCAATGCGAATTGCCATATAGCCGCATCGGAAGCCAGCTCCAGGCCAAGCAACGCCGCCTGACTTGAACCGGGATAGTCTGCTTGTAATCCCGGCGCGATTCGACGCGAGATATTCTGATCCAGAAGGAGCTTCACGCCGCGCGCAGACTCGTGACCCGACGTTCGCGGTCGGCGGCAAAGGCGAGAGAAGCCAGGATATCCTCGCGTTCCAGTTCAGGGTACTCATCGAGTATCTGTTCGATGGACATCCCGCTCGCCATGAATTGCAGCACGTCATAAACCGTCATTCGCATGTTGCGGATACAGGGTTTGCCGCCACGCCTGCCCGGTTCAATCGTAATTCTTTGCCTATCGATCATGGGTTGCGCCTCGCTGCA
Organism: uncultured Thiotrichales bacterium; assembly: GCA_964593225.1. Lineage (GTDB taxonomy): Bacteria > Pseudomonadota > Gammaproteobacteria > HK1 > HK1 > JABDQX01. Next base: position 14,560 of record CAZQHJ010000018.1, on the reverse strand, counting down.
GACTTCAAAGGGATCTTTAATCCGCTCCCTCACTCACCATATCCCCGCATGTAGGCAGGATTGGCGGATAAATCCGCCGGGGTCTCTTTCACGCAACCGACAACGCCATGGGCCAGGGCCGGATCCAGGGCCGAGATGGGAGCGGATGGGGCGGATTCCGGCGGCGAACCGAAGGCGTGCCGCGGGGCCCGGACCTCCCACTGCCCGTTTTCCGGCGGGGCCTCGGCGCGGGCCGGGATCTTTTCTTGTACTTGTACTGTCATGATAGGTCCTCCGCTAAGGATTTCGTCACGCAAGGGTATTGGGATTCAGGGCCCCATGCAAGCGCTACCCCGCCAAAACCCCCTCCCCCCTCACCGCGCCACCACGATGGGAAAGTCGGCGATGGTTCGGGGTTTCGCGGTGGTGGGGGTCTGGCGGTTGCCGGTGAGTTTCTTGACCCGTTCACTGATATAGCGGCGGATCACTGGCCCGTCTTGGCCAGGGCCCTATGGATAGCGATGCCCTCGTCCAGCTCGGTGAGGACCAGGGCCACCACTTCGGGACGGTAGAAGCGCCCGCGCAGTTCGCTGGCGGGGTAGAAGTCCGCTAGGGCATCCTTGCCGTTGTTTACATGCAAACCGATCAAGCGGTCCCCGCCGGGGCTGGCGTCGTAGTAGCCGCTGGGGGTCCAGGCCACCCAGTCTTTCCCGTCGCGGGTGACGAACAGGGACAAGAGCGGCGCCCCGTCCTTGAGGCGATACCAGCGGATGGTGCCATCCCCGAAGGCCGCCACCGCGAGGCGCCCGTCTCCGCTGATGTTGACGCCCCAGGCGACACCCGGTACTGCCCGTTGCCAGAGTTCCCGGCCCGCGCCGTCGAAGAGGCGTAAATACCAACTGGTCCCCAACAGGAAACGCTCGCCATCCGGGGCGATGGCGAGGCTGCGGGAACGCTCGTATGGCCTCAGTTCCAGGGGCTCGCCATTCAGGGTGGGATTGTATTCATCTTCCCAGTCCCGGATGGCGAGACCGGGGGCCTCGGTGCGGGGGGCGGCGAGGGGCGCGATGCCGAGGGCCTGTTGCAGGGCATGGTCCAATTCCGGGTGGTCCAATTCCAGGCGGTTCGGTTCCCCGAGTCCGTTGTCCCGGCGGAATTCCGCGGCGGCGGCCCGGGTCCGGGGTCCCCACTCGCCATCCATGGCGCCGGGGTCGTAGCCCAGGGCCGCGAGGCGTTGCTGGATTTGGGCGACGATATTGAGTTGGTTATTCCCTAGGCCCCGCAACAGGCGGCGGCCCGCCAGATCGAACCGGACCGGTTCCTTGCCCCCGTATCCCAGCCCGAAGGCCAACTGGCCGCCATCGGCCGAGAGGCGAAAACGCCCGCCCAGCTTGTTCCGCAGATCGGCAATGCGCGGGCGGATATCCACCGATTTTTTGCCCCGGGCATCGAAGATCACCAGGGCCGGATCGGTGGTCCCCGCCGCCAGCCCGCCCCCCGGCAGGGGCGCGAGATCCATCACGGTGTTGTCCGCCGCCCGCCAGCTCGTCCGCGCCCCGCGCCCCCCGTCGCGCCAGGCGAGCACCGGGCTGTTGCCGGTGTCATCCTCATACCGCCCCCCGGCAAACAGCGTCCCGCCTTCCGCCGACCAGGCGACGCTAGAGAGACTGCCGTTGCCGATGCCGCTCGTGTCGGGCGTATAGCGGGGCGAGAGGTCATTGCCATCCAAGACCTGGACGGCCGTGGTGTCATGAAAGCCTACGGCGATGCGCCCGCCGCCATTGGAATGGGGATGGAAGGCGATGGCAAAGGGCCGCTTGCCGCCATCGGGACGGGCCTCTTTGATGCGTTGGAATGCCCCGTCCTGGCGCCGGTAGAGGCGGAGCTTCCCGTCGAAGCTGGTGGTGACCAGCCGCCGGCCGTCGGGGGAGAAGGCGCAGCCGTAGCTGTCGTCTCCATACGCCCGGTCGGCGAAGGCCTCCCGGAAGCCCGCTTTGGCATCGAACACCCGCGCGCCGTTCGCGCCCCCCAACATGGCCCCCAGCCAGCGCCCGTCCGGCGAGGCGCAAAGACGATAGATGACATTCGGGAGGCCATCGAGGCGCTGGAGCAGGCGGCCGGAACCGCGGTCGAGGAGGTAGATGGCCGCTGTGTTACCACCCCAAACATCCGTCCATCCCCCCGCCGCGATCCAGTCCCCCTGGGGGTCCATGGCGACGGCGTAGAGCTTGCCTTCGTCGCCATCGCCAATCGGCAAGCGAAAGGTGCGCAGCAGCGCGCCGCCTCCGGCGTCCCACAGGCGCAGGGTCTTGTCATCGGAGGCGCTGGCGATCCAGCGCCCCCGGGCGTCGCTGGCGATGCGGCGAATCTGGGCCGTGTGACGGCCGTTCTCCAGCCGGAGGATGGGATCCGTGGGCGGGCCGCCGGGGGCCGCCGCGCCCGGCAGGGGCGGGACGGCGAGGGCGGTCAGGACGGCGAGGCAAACCAAGAGCCGCGCGGCGGCGCGGCGGGGGGGGCGGATGGGGGGACTGTTCATGGGAATGATGAATGACGAATTGGGCATGGGGCGTTGGGTATTGCGGCGGGTCTCCTTGCCATGGCTGTCGGCGGCGGAGGCCCTGACCGGAAAGGCATGACCCATGGTATCAAAACACGGGGGTATCAAAACACGGGCGACACGGGCGCGAGGGGCATCGAGGCCGGTTCGACAACCGGCAATAATCGGCGGGCAAATCTCCAATTTCCGTCTCCCATGCGTTTCAGGTGATCGGCCATGCAAATAGCCAACCCCATCTATGATGTCGTGTTCAAGTATCCGATGCAAAACAACGAGCTCGCCATTCTTATTCTCTCCACCATCCTCGAGGAGGAAATTATCGCCCTCGATCTCCCGCCCCAGGAAACGGCGGTGGCGCTGGAGAATCGTTCCTTCACCGTTTACCGGCTGGACTTTTCCGCTCGGATAAGGACAGCCGGCGGTGGGGAAAAACACATCATCATCGAAATTCAGAAGGCCAAGTTCGCCGCCGATATCATGCGTTTCCGGCGCTACCCGGGAGAGCAATACGGAAAAGGCTTTCCGGTGGAAGGCGAGAAATCCCCGAAACCCATCCCCATCATCGGCATCTATTTCCTCGGGTACGAACTCGAACACGCAACGTGTCCGATCATCGATGTCTATCGAACCCACCGGGATCGCGCTACGGGGGAAGAGTTGGAAGAGCGGGAAGAATTCATGGAAGGCCTTACCCACGATAGCGTCGTGATCCGAATTCCGAACCTTGGCCCCGAGCGCCGAAACGCCACGGAAAGGCTGCTGGCGATCTTCGATCAGCATCGTAAGGTGGAAAAAGACGGGCACCTGCTGGAGATCGATGAGAAAGCATATCCCGAAGAGTACTGGAAGGTCGCCCGCTGGCTGAACGGCGCGGTTTCGGAGCCGGGGATCAGAAAGACCATGGAGGTGGAGGATGAGGTCCTGGCCGAATTCGAGGATATGGAACGTCGGATGGCCGGGATGGAAAAGACTCCGCGGGAGAACGCGAAGGCCCTCGAGGAGAAAGAACGGGAGTTGGCGGAAAAGGACCGTCCGATTGCGGAGCTTCGCGGCGGGCGGTAGGGATTCGGTACTTTAAGTGTCAGCGGGGCGTTATCGAGGGGTCAGTGGGTCTGTTTCGGTTTATCCGGCCATTTCGTCGTACAAGAATCCGCCGCAATCGATGGCGGGTCGGGATGAACATGGCAATAGGCCAACCGACTACCCAATGGAGAGATCCTTGGCCGAAAGACAGACACGTGGTCACGGGATTTCTCCCTTCGCTGGAAACGACAACCGGAAAAATAAGACGGCACGAGGCACTTATGACGTGTGAAGTTCGAAGTTCGAAAGGCGCGCGCGAAGGGGTTATGCCGCCCTGGCGACCGGCGCGCCCAAGGGAAGCGGGAAGTGTAAAGGCGGGAGGCGCGACAGGCCATCCCACGCTTCGTTTCAAACGTCACGCTTTAGACTTCGCACTTCACACTTCTCGAAGCGCGGCCCCCTACCCACCGGTAATGCATGGAGCGCCCTGTTTTTATTCACATCATTGGGGCATGCGCCATCGGTTCGGTAGGATAGGATACATGGGGGATCCGCGTCGATCCGTAAGAGAGCCCCCTACGGTGGAGTGCTCCCTGCCTGAATTTCACCGGGCCAAAACCGAATTCAATCGAGCCTCACCTGAATTCAGTCCATCCTAATCCGAATTCAGGTGAGCCTGAACCGAATTCAGGTGGGGCAAAACCGAATTCAGGTGGGATAAAACCGAATTCAGGTGGGGCAAAACAGAATTCAGTGGAGCCTCGCCTGAATTCCGGTGGACCGAAACCCCATCTTTCCTTCCGGTCTTCACGTGTTGTCACATGTAATGATGAATAAAATGGGAACTATATACATTACCAAGTGCTCCATTCCATCTTGATTTCCGGGTCGATATCTTTTCGGTAGTGGCCCGGTTTGAAATTTACATTGTTCCATGCCCCCAAGGGGCTACGTAATGTAGCCTTGGGGGCATGGAATCGGCGAAAGCAGTTCGGGCTCGGTGAGGGACCACGGGATAGGGATGCCCGCCCCCCGAAGCCATTCCGAGACCCTCACCGAAAAAGGACGCTTCCACGCACAATGGGACGAAGTAGAACGGAAAACCGGGCCTTGGATTCGGCATTTCGGAGCCCCCTTGGGCGCTCTTGCCATGTACAAAACCGATCCGCCTGTGTAATCTTTACCTTACAATCTTTATCTTATGATACGACTCAGGTTCCTTGGGGAAGTTTCCGTATGAGGGGGTCTCGAATGTTCCGGAAGCAAACGTTGCCGGGCCGCCAAGAGAAGATGACCACGCCCGAGGCGCATTTCGTGAACGGGAATCCATTGGCCCCGCCCTTTCCGGCGGGGATGCGGATGGCGATGTTCGGGATGGGCTGCTTTTGGGGAGCCGAGCGCCGGCTGTGGCGGGTGAATGGGGTGTTCTCGACGGCGGTGGGCTATGCGGGAGGGGTGACGCCGAACCCCACCTACGAGGAGGTCCGCACGGGGATGACGGGGCACAATGAGGTGGCGCGCGTGGTCTTCGACCCGGAGGTGGTGGGTTACGAGGGGCTGCTGAAGGTGTTCTGGGAGGCCCACGACCCGACCCAGGGCATGCGCCAGGGGAACGATGTGGGGACCCAGTATCGTTCGGGGATCTATGCCTACGACGATGGGCAATATGCCCTGGCCCTGGCGTCGTTGTCGGCCTACCGGAAGACCCTGTCGGCGGCGGGTCTTGGGGCCATTACGACGGAGGTGCTCCGGGCCCCGGAATTCTATTACGCGGAGGGCTATCACCAGCAGTATCTGGCGAAGAACCCGAAGGGGTATTGCGGGCTGGGGGGGACGGGGGTCGCGTATGGGTGAGCACCCTTACGATATCATGGTTTCGAAAGAGAGCCGCTGAGCACCCATGTTCGCGCGCATCCTGGGACTCGGCATCGCCTTCATCGTGCTCATGGCCGCCCTGACCGTGGCGGGGGGGACGTGGTATCTGTTCGCCCACCAGCCCTCCCCGGCGGAATTGAAGGACACCCACTTGCAGGTGCCCCTCCGGGTGTATACCCGGGATGAACAGTTGATCGGGCAATTCGGCGGGAAGCGGCGGATTCCGTTGGCCTTCGAGGACATCCCGGATAGCCTGATCAAGGCCGTGCTGGCGGCGGAGGATAAGCATTTTTACGAACATCCGGGGGTGGACTGGGAAGGCCTGACCCGGGCGGTGATCCACCTGGCGCGCACGGGGAAGAAGGGGCCGGGCGGGAGCACCATCACCATGCAGGTGGCCCGGAACTTTTTCCTGGGCCGGGAGAAGACCTACCTGCGCAAGGCCAACGAGATCCTGCTGGCGCTGCGGATCGAGAGGGAGTTCACGAAGGACGAGATCCTCTCGCTCTATCTGAACAAGATCTTCTTCGGACAGCGCGCCTACGGGGTGGGGGCGGCGGCCCGGGTGTATTACGGGGCCGAGCTGGGTGAATTGACGCTCCCTCAGGTGGCGATGATCGCGGGGCTCCCCAAGGCCCCTTCCCGCTTCAATCCCATTGCCGACCCGGTCCAGGCGAAGATGCGGCGCAATTACGTGCTGCGCCGTATGCGGGAGCTGGCGTTTATCGATGATGCGGCGTATACAGCGGCCATCGAGGCCCCCATCACCGCCAGGCTGCACGGGTACAGCCCACGGGTCGAGGCGCCCTATGTGGCCGAGATGGCCCGGGCGTGGGCGGAAGAGGCCTTCGGGGACAAGGCGTACACCCACGGCTATCGCCTCTATACCTCCATAGACAGCCGGTACCAGAGATACGCCAACGAGGCCCTGCACGAGGCCCTGTTGGCCTACGATCGGCGTCATGGTTACCGGGGACCGGCGCGCCGCCTGGCCGGGTCCGAATGGGAGCTCCCCCCGGATATGGCGCCCATGGGGCGGTTGGTCCCGGCGGTGGTGAAGACGGTGGCCAAGAAGCGGGTTCGGGTGGTGGTGAAAGGAACCGGGGAGCTGGAACTCCCCTGGAAGGCCCTCTCCTGGGCGCGGCGCTATGTGAGTAGGGACAAACAGGGCCCGAAACCGAAGAGGGCCGGGCAGATCGTCAAGCCGGGAGACGTGATTTGGTTGGAGAAGACCGAATCGGGGTGGCGGCTGGCCCAGGTGCCGGAGGCCCAGGGCGCGTTGGTGGCCATGGACCCCATGGACGGCGCGGTTCGCGCGCTGGTGGGGGGGTTCAATTTCTATCACAGCAAGTTCAACCGGGCCACCCAGGCCAAGCGCCAGCCGGGATCGAGCTTCAAGCCGTTCGTGTATGCCGTGGCGCTGGAGACGGGGGGATTCACGCCGGCCACCACCATCAATGACGCGCCCATCGTGGATGAGGACCCGGATCAGGAGCGGGACTGGCGACCGGAGAACTACAGTGGGAAGTTTTACGGGCCCACGCGGCTTCGGGAGGCCCTGGTGCATTCCCGTAATCTGGTCTCCGTTCGCCTGTTGCGTCGCCTGTTCCGAACCATGGGGATCAAGCCTGTTTTGGAGGCGTTGGTGCAATTCGGTTTCGACCCGGAACGCCTACCCCCGGACCTTTCCCTGGCCTTGGGCAGCGGGACGCTGACCCCCCTGGAACTGGCCACGGCCTACAGCCTGTTCGCCAATGGCGGCTATCGGGTGGCGTCCTATTTCGTGGATCGGGCCGTCGGACCCGATGGGGTGGTGTTCGAGGCCGAACCGCCGCGGGTCTGTCGCGACTGCGAACAGGAACAGGCATCGGAACTTTACTCGGAAAAGGCACTCGCCGTCGAGGCCCGGGCGGGAGAGGCCGACACGTCGCCCTCCCCCGCCCCCATCGCGCCCCGGATCATCAGCGCCCAAGGCGCCTGGCTCGTGGATTCGATGCTCGGGGACGTTATCCAACGAGGGACCGGCAGGCGGGCAAAAGCGCTCGAACGCACAGATCTCGCGGGAAAAACCGGGACCACCAACGACCAGAAAGACGCCTGGTTTTGCGGATTCACGCCGAATCTCGTAGCCACGGCCTGGGTGGGGTTCGACCGGTATCATTCCCTGGGGCATGGGGAGACCGGCGGGCGGGCCGCCTTGCCCATGTGGATGGCGTTCATGGGTAAGGCCCTGGAGGGCGTACCGGAGGCGCCGCCGGAACAACCGGACGGATTGGTGACCGTGCGCATCGACTCGGAAACCGGTGAACGCGCCCCATCGGGCCGCGCCAATACCCTGTTCGAGACCTTCCGGGCGGAGAATATCCCCAGTTACATGACGCCGGGCTCGTCCGCCGGTCGCGCCCGGCGGGTGACGGAGCAATTGTTTTGAGTATCGTAATCGAGCGCGCGAACAGAGCTTCCCGTTATGCAAAACGTACACCAAAAACCGGAAACGGAGGGATAGTCGTATAAAGATGGAACCGGATATCGCTACCCCTCCCCTCCGCGCCCAACCCAAGGCCATCGCCCTCATCTCCGGCGGGCTGGACTCCCTGCTTGCCGCCAAGGTCGTCCTCGCCCAGGACTGTCATGTGGAAGGGATCAATTTCTACACGGGCTTTTGTATCGAGCAACATACCCACGCCATCCGTCAACGGAAACACAAGGCCCCGAAACGCAACAGCGCCCTGTGGGTCGCGGCACAACTGGACATCGAACTCCACATCATGGACGTCTCGGAGGAATACAAAGACATCCTCATCAATCCCCGCCACGGCTATGGCGCCCACATGAACCCGTGCCTGGATTGCAAGTGTTTCATGGTGCGAAAGGCCCATGAGTGGATGCTGGCCCACGATTTCGACTTTATCATTACCGGCGAGGTGGTGGGGCAACGGCCCAAATCCCAACGGCGGGATACCATGCCGGTGGTGGCCCGGGAATCCGGGGCCGGGGGGCGCCTGCTGCGGCCATTGTGCGCGAAGAACCTGCCGCCCACGCTGCCTGAGGAGCGGGGCTGGGTAAACCGCGAGGGGTTGCACGATTTCAACGGGCGCTCCCGCAAGCCCCAGATGGCACTGGCGGAGCGGTTCGGATTGACCGACTACGCCCAACCCTCGGGGGGCTGTTGTTTCCTCACCGACGCGCAATATTCGGCCAAGCTCGCCGACCTTTGGGCCTCCAGGGGAGAACGCGCCTACGATATGGATGACATCATGCTGCTGAAGGTGGGACGGCACATCCGGCCAAAGCCGCACTTCAAGCTCATCGTGGCCCGGGAGGAAGGGGAAAGCCGGTTTCTGGAAGGGTACCGTCGCCGTTTTACCCACCTGGACACCCTCAGTCACCCCGGCCCGATAACCCTCGTGGACGGGGCGCCGAATCAGGACGATCTCCACTTGGCCGCGCGCCTGACGGCGCGTTTCGGCAAGGGACGGGACGCCGAAGGCGTCACCGTGCGGATAACGGAGCGGGACGGCGCAACGCACTCCGTGGTCGTGACGCCCATGCGGCCCCAAGAGATCCCGGACGCCTGGTATTTGTGATGATTGCGCGCCGATGATTTCGCGTCGTTCCATGGGCCCGATTTCAATCCGAAACCCGTCATGCTTTTATCGCCCCTGCTGAAATACCTCGGTCTGACCGCCAGTGTCATCGGCGCCATGCCCGGTGTGGTCCAGTTCATGAATCGGCTGAGGGGGCGTCCGACAAGGGACGAAGAGGCCATGGATGAGGATAATACGCGCGCCTCTTCCAATGATGACGACTCGGACAATGACCCAGATGAGGCAATGGGGGAAGGACCGGAAAGGGCGATGACCGGACCGCTGGAACGGAAAGGCATGGGTTCGCTTCCAATCTCGGCGGGAGACACCATCGGGGTCCGGTTACGCGCCAGGGAGTCGAGCGACGGCGGGAAGACCCGCATGGAATACGACGTTATCGAAGTCATCGAGCACAACAAACCGGAAGAAATACAGAGGGAAAAGGACCTCCCGGAAAAATAATAGCCTTCGCCGTGACCGCCCATACCACCCACATACCTGCCCCCATCCTCCATCGGGAAGAACGCTATCGGGCGATCCGCCGGGTGACCCACATCGGGTCCGGCGTAGACGTGGTCCTTGCCGCTCTCAAGATAAGCGTCGGCTGGCTGGCCCAATCCCAGGCGTTGATCGCCGATGGCGTCCATTCCCTGTCCGATCTGTTGACGAACTTCGTGGTCCTGCTCGCGGCCAAAGAGGCGCACCGGGAGGCGGATAAGGAACATCCCTACGGCCACGGTCGAATCGAATCCATCGCAACGGTGGGACTCGGCGCGGTGTTGGTGCTGGTGGCCATGGGTATCGGGATCGATGCCATCCGCCGGTTGTTCGAACCGGAACGGTTGCTGCAACCCGGCGCTTGGGCGTTGGTGGTGGCGGCCATTTCCGTCCTGGCGAAGGAAGGCCTCTATCGTTATACGATGCACATCGGGCGCAAGTTGCGATCCGAGCTGCTCAAGGCCAATGCCTGGCACAGCCGCGGCGACGCCATCTCCTCCATTGTCGTCATCATCGGGGTCGCCGGTTCCATGGCGGGATTGGCCTATGTGGACGCCATTGCCGCCGTGTTGGTGGCGGGCATGATTGCAAAAATCGGGATCGAACTGGGTTGGGGCGCCGTGGGGGAGCTCATCGACACGGGCGTCGATGAAAAGAAGCTGCTGGATATCCGCCAGGTCATTCTCGCGGTAGATGGCGTCGATGCCCTCCACATGCTCCGCACCCGCCGCATGGGGGGGAATGTCCTGGTGGATGTGCACATCACCCTGGCCGACGCCCGGGTCAGCGTTTCGGAAGGTCATCAGGTGAGCGAGGCGGTCACGGCGACGCTCATCGATAACCTGGAAGAAGTCACCGACGTCACGGTGCACATAGACCCGGAAGACGACGAACTCACCCCTCCCAATGACGGGCTTGCTCTACGGAGCGAGATTATCGAGCGGCTACACCGCTGTTGGTCTTCCCTGGAGGGCGCCCACCATATTCGGCGGATCAACCTGCATTACCTGAGCGGCAAGATCCATGTGGAGGTGGTGTTGCCTGTCACCGTCGCCGGGAACGAGGGGGAGATGCGCGCCCTGTCGGAGGCGTTTCGACGGGCCACTGGCAAAGAGGCGGATATTGGGGAGGTACAGTTGTTGTATGTGTGCCGATGATCCCGAAAGATGAATAACCGCGCGATTGGACTCGCCATCACGGGCGCTTCCGGGGCCTGCTACGGATTGCGCCTGCTGGCGGTGCTGCTGGCGGCGGGGGAAGATGTCTCCCTGCTGGTCTCGAATCCGGCCCGGATCGTCATCGAGACGGAGACGGGGCTGAAACTGCCTGAACACCCGGAGACCATCCGGGCCATCCTGGCGGAACGTCACGGCGAACAGCGGGGGCACTCTCCGGGGCAACTGGCGGTCTTTGGCCTGGATGAATGGACCGCCCCGGTGGCCAGCGGCTCCAATGCACCCGACAGGTTCGTCATCTGCCCGTGCAGCGGCGCGACCCTGGCAGCGATTGCAACGGGGACCAGCCGCGATCTGCTGGAACGGGCGGCGGATGTGGCGCTCAAGGAGCGGCGGCAGTTGATCCTGGTGCCCCGGGAGATGCCCCTGTCGGCCATTCATCTGGAGAACATGTTGAAACTCGCGCGCCTTGGCGCAGTCATCATGCCGGCCTGTCCCGGTTTTTATCATGGACCCGGGACCATCGATGATATGGTGGATTTCGTGGTGGCGCGTATCCTGGATCATTTGGGGGTGACCCATGAGCTGGTTCCGCGCTGGGGGTGATTTCGCCCGCAAAAGTCTACCTATCCCGAGGGTGCGCAATCCCAACTTTTGCGCAAGGTTGGCCCCCTAAATTCGTAAGCTACCGAAGCCGCTGCTCTTCCTCGAACTGCTCCAACCGGGCTTGGATTCGCGAACTCCGGTAATAATCCTCATCGGGCATATTCAAGGCGATCCGCAACTGGCGGATCGCGCTATCCAAATCACCCTCCAGATAATAATGCTCGGCGAGGGCGGCGTTCGCCTCCACCGCCCTGCCGAGCCGCGAGAAGGCGTTGGCCAATAGTTTTTGCAAGGCCGAATCCCGGGATAGCGCACCTTCGCGCCGATCCAGCAACGCGACGACCTTTTCGGGCCGGTTGCCTTCCAGCAACGCCCGGGCATACCCCAGGGTCAGGAGCTTGTTCCCCGGATAGAGTTCGATGGCATCGGCATAGAGGCGGATCGCCGCCCGGGTACGCCCAGCGGCAAGCTCGATATCGGCCAGCCGGGCCTGGAATACCAGGTTATCCGGCTCTTCCTTCAGCAACCGGCGGATTCCCGTCTTCGCCCGCTTCCAATCACCCGCGGCCATGGATGCCAGCGTGAGCCCGTAGCGAGCGCCGGTCCGGTTTCGGTATTTGCCGCTTCGGAGGGCATCGTCGAAATATTCGACGGATTTCCGCGGGTCTTTTTCCATCATGACGGTCAGATGCGCCCGGACCAGGTGGTAGGTCAGGGAGTCGCTGTACTGGCGGTAGGGATACTGCTCGGCCCGGTTGCGCGAATCGGCGATGCGCGACACCGTCACCGGATGGGTGGAGAGAAACTCCGGGGGCTCGCTGTAGTATCGATGGGCGGTTTGCAGGCGCTCGAAGAAACTCGGCATGGCCCTGGGGTCGAAACCGGCCGCGACCAGGGTCCCTATCCCCAAGCGATCGGCCTCTTCTTCATGGGCGCGGGTGAAATCGATCTGCTTTTGCGCGGTACCGGCGGCCACCGCTGTCATGGCGGCCTGACCGGCCTGACTGCTTTGGGTCCCGACAAGGATCGCGGCCAACATCCCGGCCATTGCCAATGGATGCATCTTATCGGCAAGTTGGATGGCGCGCGCCACATGATGCTGATCGATATGTGCGATTTCATGGGCGAGCACCGCGGCGAGTTCGCTTTCCGATTCCGTGGTCAGGATAAGGCCGGTGTTGACGCCGATGAAGCCGCCCGGCACGGCGAAGGCATTGATCGCGGGGTCTTTGACGACAAAGAAGGTAAAGCGCGTTCTCGATGCATCGGGGGTTCCCCCCTTGGTGTTTCCCCCCCCGCTGGAGGCCAAACGATAGCCCAGAGTGTGCAGGTAAGCGGAGATTTGAGGTTCATCGACCACGGTGATCCGGGCGCGGACCTCGCGCATGAAGGCCTCGCCCAAACGCGCTTCATCGGCGCTGGAGAGGACCGTCCCGGAGGGGTCGCCCATATCGGGGAGCATGATGTCCATGGTGCCCTGTCCGAGAGAATAGTCCCAGGCCCGGCACGGCGAGCTCATGAGAAGGAGGGCAATCCATATGGCCCCAAAGCGGCGTTTCCGGGGACGGCCCCGCCGCCCGGGGGAAGATTCGGAGGATTTGTTTTTCAGACGCATCATGACGATGGACCCCTTTCAACGGTATAAGAGCGTGTCTAATGTCAGATCGGACTCAGCCTACGAATTCTTCCTTCCAAACTTGTTTTGCCTCTTCCAACGTGACCATCGCGTATGGCCACAGCACATTTTCCCCGGATGCGTTGCGCATTGTAATACATCATCCATTCATCCGGGCCCCGTTGCAAACGCTTGAAACGGGTAGTGGCGATGTGGTTATTCGCGCTTTTTGTGAATGGTGGCCATAACGGCGTGGGGTTCGACACGGAAGGCCAGGGGGGGATTGCCGTTCCGCCGCAGGGCCTCTTGGGCGATCCGAATCCCGACGCCGAATCGCTGTACATATCCCAGGTTGTGCATGGCCTCGGCCAGATGGGGATTCCGATAGTCGTTGATGCCCGGTTCACCGAAGTTTTCGGGCGTGACGATACCATAGGACCCACCCGGGCTGATCATCTCGATGCGGTCGGCATACCAGTAGATCCGGACGGGTGAATTGGTCCCTTCGTAGACGCGATGCATGATGGCGTTGCGCGCGATTTGCTGTATGGCCGGGATCGGATAGTCCGGCTGGCGCAGTTCCGTGGCGGCGGAAGTGATGTCGACACGGGTCATCACACGCAGATGGATAAGTTCATCGACCTGGGAAACGAGCCGGGGGATGGGGGATCGCAGTTCGTGACTGGTGATGATCGGGTCGGTGACAGTCTCTCCGGCAAAACGAATGAAGCTCAACCAGGCCATGGGCAGGTAGGCCGTTGGTCGGTAACCGGCAACAAGCAGGCCCAAGACGGTTGGGACTCGGGGTATGCCGGGGGCCATTCCGGGATGAACGAGGCGCAGGGATGCCAATTGCATCTCGAAATCGCGATTGTTGGCGGCAAGGGTTTCGGTATCCATGACTCTCGGCAAATAGGTATCTCGGATCGACTGCCTATCCAGATCGTCCAACGCCGCTTCGTACACCGGACGGATGTCGGGAAAGGTGTCGTGTGAGCGACGGCGTTCCGCCAGAGTGCGTTCTTCCTGTTCGCTGGCGAGTGCCCGACGCGGTCCGACCCGAATCCAAACGAGCCCTTTGTATCGAACGGGTGGGGAGTCGACGGGCCGGACCAGAATAACCGCGACATCCCGTCCGGCCAGATGGCGTTTTTCCACCGTGAGCGCGGGCAGGGGAAGGATGTTCCCATCCGAGCGGATGTCCGAGAGCGCCAGCAAAAGGGCGTCCGTGATGGGGAGATCTGTCGGTGTTCCCGCATCATCCACGCCGATGAAGATGACGCCGGGCGCCCGATGATGTGGGCATATCATTGGCAAAGGCGCAGACCGCCTGCCTGATCTCGCGTTCTTTTCCCTTGAATACCGATTTGCGCTCCACGCGATCGGATTCGGTGTCGGTCATCAGGCGTTCGAGGGTTTCGTTTTCCATGGATTCACGCTTTTATGCAAAAGTCCGGATTGTGCCTTCGGGCAAGGTGAGATGGGAATGTGTGAACCGGCTATCGAATCCGGAACCGACCCGTTTCCACATCGCGCCATCCATGGACCGATAAACCTCGGCATAAACTCAAGTTCCGGTTCTTCTTTATATCTCGCGGATTCAACTTCGAAGTGCAACGGTCAATGAAGTTTTGGTTTTAGAGAA
>CAZQHJ010000017.1:0-25376 GCA_964593225.1 uncultured Thiotrichales bacterium | reverse complement strand
ACAAACTCCAGTATCCTAAATTATCAGATTGACGAACCACTAGTGCCTCATTCCATTTTATTTTTCGGGTTCGGCGAGTGGTCAGTTGCAAGACGCGTATGCGCGGGAATAGTGAACCCTATTAGTGACTGATGGCAAGTATGCGCAACGCGGCAAATGGCCCCTATACGTTTGCTGAACGTGCAAAATAGAGTGGAATGAGGCACTGGTGCTTTGTTCCGGCTTATTTTAGAGGTGCTGCGAAGCACAAAGTAATTGCGTACAAGCTCAGACGTGAATATGCCGAGACTGCGCAAGCAGCAAATGATTGCTTTTTGTCTCGCTCGAAGGAAACCGATCGCCGAACCAAAGCGACGTTACGGCCCTTATCGATAGTTTCACTCTTGCCTGCGAGCAGGACCGTCTTCCCTCGGCATGCCTGGTTGGCTCCGAACCCTAAAAATAAGGAGGCACTGGAAATTTACTACCAGGGGAAAAAGGAGTTGATAACCGACATCGGCCGAACGAACTGGTGCGTTGCAGCCCCCACATCGCGGCTCATTTTGCCCATGGTCACTGTCATAGAGACGATAGATTGATTCATTCTATGCATGGTCGTATTCATTTCAGACAGGTTGACCAACACTGGTCCCATAGTATTCATATTTTTCGATATATTGGACACATCCCCCCGCATAGCGGTAAGGTTAATATTCATGGCCGTCATCGTCCCATCCATGTTCCGGACACTTTGCGCCATTCGGGTAACCTGCTCGCTCATACTATCAACGCTTTTCGAGAGTTTGGCGATATTTGTTGCAAGGATATCCATATGCGGTTGCATTTCCGGATCCATGCTATCGGCGAGTGTATGCATATCCCGCGTTAAACTATAGACCAAGTAAAATCCATACACGGCCAGGATGATAAAGGCGAACATCGAGGGATAAACAATCATTTCCCAGCGCCTGGCGCTCGCCTCGAAGGTCTTTGCAAAGCGCTCCAAATGCACCATCTCTCCAGGTGCCTGGGGGACAGGCGCAGCACCACCCTCGGTAGTCGGTTCCGATAGTTCTTGTAATGGCGCCGAGTTCGCCTTTTCAGGTCCTTTTATAGGCATTACGTAAATTTCCTGGATATGTTATTAGGCTCTGTTGACATTTGATTTCAGGATTTGTTCAACCCATTGATATACAATGATTTCCCGCAAATCGACGTTTTTGTATAACAAATTGAAAAATAAGGGATTCTCGCCAAATGTCAACACAGCCTAAAAGGCTCTTATTGGATTCCAGGTTGAACGTTAAAAAAGAGCTGGAGTTAGAGATCTTCAAGAGTCTTTTGCGACGCTGCTTTGGGTTGTGTACAAATTCGAAGAACACAAGATAATTTGGCAATAATTCCTGAGAGACATCACGATGTCCCGGGCATATTCATCCCCGCTGTAACAGACCGTCTTATGACCGTAATCCCACTCCGAATAAACGATTGCAAATGTCATATTCGTCCGTATATACCAAGGTTCCAGGTACAATCGTCGAGGTAACTTCAAGGAAAATACTTTTTTGTGTACGTTCTCCAACATTTGGACATGGGCTTCCACCACGTTGAATGACCCCGAATATGGGTGGTTTCTTCTTTCTCAAGAGTGCCACGTACCCCGTCCCCGAACTTCTTTCAGGGGGTTACTCTGACCAATGAATCTGAGAAATTAGCTGAATTGGTTGGCTAGCCAACGTATACCATAGTGTTTTCCTGTCAATCGGCGAGATTATGCCTTTTCATTGTCGGTTATTAATCAAGTATGGGGAAGGGAACATCGCATTCTTGGCAAGTAGGAGGACTCGGTTACCCTGGAAACAACTGAAAACTGAGGAGACTGCGAAAGAGTCCCCACCCTATATTGCAACGGTCCATAATTGCGCTGGGCGGGGCGCGTTACGGAAGGCCGCGCGTCATGTAGCTCGCTAGAGGACCTACCATGCCTCTTTTTGCTTTCACGGACCAGAGATTTTTCTCAGTCTCTGACTATTATTTCCCCTCCGAGTCCAAGAGAACTCGTTTATCGAATAGGTTTTTGACTTTAAACCCGAGTCGGTATGCCATGGCTTTAATGGCGGATAGTGGGGGTTCCGGCATCGTAACAATATCCGCCTCATCCGGTGATCGACTCAATCCGAACTTCCTACTTTTGGCATATTCCATTAATGTATTGAAGCGTTCCTCATCGACTTTTGGGCAATTCAGCCTTACATACTCGATATTCGATTTATCGAAAAGCATCGGTTTACCCGTGATGTATGGGGTAAACATCTTCCCAAAGGAACGATAGTACATCTTTTCGATAATCGTTTTATTGCTGGGGTCTCCATCAACGCGTATGACCCCAGAGCAATTAACTGCCTTTTCTATCAATGGAATATAGAGACTATGCGGCGTTTCTTCATCATTGACCAAATGTATGGATCGATTGTAGATGTCCTCCAAGATCGTGTGCATCATCACCTTTGCTACATAATCTACAGGGACGATATTCAAGCCGCTATCGTTCGAGTAATAGGCTCTCATCGGTATGTTTAAATGGATTTCGAGCAACTCCTCAATGCTCAAATCGCTATGGATAACATTTTTGGCATAAAGAAGAAGGGCAGCGCATGAATAAAATATGTCAAACTTATATGTTAGCCCGAGAACGGGTTCAATGAGTCTTCCAGATACGATGGATGGTCGATAAATCAGATAATTGATTCTATTTTCCTTACAAAATTGCCGAACGTTTACCTCAGCCTGCAACTTGGTTCGCTCGTAGGAATTTCTAAAGCTCGCTTCCAGATTCACATAATCCGGTGATATTTCTCCGAATGTCTCGCCACAAACATAGGCAGAGCTTACATAGATAAATTTCTTTGCATTCAGATCCTTGCACAAAGTCAGCATCTGGTCCGTTCCCTTTACGTTGACCTGATTCAACTTTCGTACGACAACTTCATCCGCCCTAAAGTCGCTCACTGAGGCAATATGCAGGAAATGACTAAAACGAATACGCATAATTTGCGCCCGGGTCGACACATCGAACAGTTCATCTTCCCCGAGGTCGTATTCGAAATAGTTTACAAACTCATCATCATTAAAATACACCAAAATGTCAGACAGAGCGTCGCGAAGGGATACCGGACATTCATCCGAGAGGATGGATATTACGCGCTGTTTGAAGGTTTGATCGCCCGATGATCTGCCAAGCAGGAAAAGCTTTATGTTCTCTCCCTTTTCATACGCACGAAAGGCCTCAAATAGAAAATTCCGACCTAAAAGACTCGTGCCTCCCGTGATCAAAATATTCATCAATCCTCTTCCCCCTTACAAAATCATCTAACATAATGATTTTGCTATGTAAAAACATATGGCCCCGCTGCGCGGGGCGAAAATGATATAATTTACGCATATTGGGAAAATATTTCAGAAGAACCTCATATTCAAAAATCCGGGCCTTGCTCTCCGGCAAGGCTGCTATAGATGGAAAATTGGAGACAAAAAGCAGGGTTTACAAGAGTAAACGAGCATTTTAAGCGTCCGCAGCTATACCTATCCCAACACAGCTGGAGAGTTCAGAACGGACCATTTGCATATGGCTCAGAAGCTTTGGTTTTCCCGATACGCGTACATGATGCCCCTTCGAGGCAATTGGATGCCTTATTTGGAGCGGGTGATGGGAATCGAACCCACGCCATCAGCTTGGGAAGCTGAGGTTCTACCATTGAACTACACCCGCGTCAGCAGGAATTCTACTTAAGTAACACGCTCCAGGCAAAACTAACGACGACTTATCCAATGACTCACGAATTATACCGCGTACAGTCACGGCCTCTCACGAAAGCGACGCGTCAACCCCTAATCCTTCCCGATGGACCTGATTCAGGAATGAGAGGAGATCCCCAAAGGGAAGCAAGTGGTGAGGAACGGCGGCAACAACTGCCATAAAGGCAAGATCGCAATCCACGAATTCATGGCTACCGTTCGCCAACTGTTGCCGCAGATCCCGCACGCCGGATTGGAGGGGTTGGATAAAACCACTGAAGTCATCCGTTATATCTTCATCGTCATAGGCCATGCTCGCGCGCAATTCCTCGATCTCGAACAGAGCCTCATCCACAAGGGCGATAAATTGTTCTACAGTCGTCGGTTTTTTTCTTTCCATCACGATAATTCCTCCGCAGGGATCAGAAAAACGTTCTCACCACCCGACGCCAGGTCAAGCCATATCAACGGCGCGTCGGGAAACGCCCTTTCCAGTGCCGGGCGACTGCTACCCACCTCGACGACCAGTATACCCCCTGGTGCAAGAAACCGGCCTGCCTCCCGAAGAATAGCGCTAATAGTCGTAAGACCGTCATCACCGCCTGAAAGGCCCATCAACGGTTCATGGTGGTATTCAGCGGGCATGGCGGCAAGCTCATCAGCATCCACATAAGGGGGATTGCTGACAATAAGATCATAGAGTCCCTCGATCGCCAGTGTCGCACCCAGCGCCGAGAAAAGATCCGATTCCATAGTGCATACGCGACTTTCCAGTCCATAGTCTCGAATATTGTAGCGGGCAATTTCGAGGGCATCCCGAGAGATATCCACCGCATCGACCCGGGATTCGGGAAAAGCCAACGCCAATGCAATGGCAAGGCAACCACTACCGGTACCCAAATCAAGAATGCGTCCAGGGATACGACCAGAGCCTTCCGAGTCCACGTCCTGATTTATCCAAGGTGCAAAGCCCCGTTCGATCCATTCCGCCATTGGCGAGCGGGGAATCAACACCCGCTCATCCACGTATAGCCTAAGACCCGCAAACCATGCCTCGCGAGTCAGGTAGGGTGCGGGTATCCGTTCATCCACCCGCCGGGAAAACAATGTCAGGATCGCATTTTTTTCTTCCTTGGTGAGTCTTCCCTGGAGCAGCTCCCCAGGGATATCCGGTGGCAGATACAGCGCGTGACGCACCAATACCAAGGCCTCATCCACGGCATTATCGGTGCCGTGACCAAAAAAAACGCCTGCTTCATTGAACCGGCTCGCACCCCAGCGGACAAAATCCCAGCCAGTGCTCAGTTCTTCCATGGTTTTACTCCGCAGTCCGGGAACCGGGTTTCCATTAGACACGTTGCTTATTGCGAAAACCAGCTCAACTTCTCATGCAGGGTTACCACACCACCGACAATCAACAACGTAGGCGGTTTGATTTCAGTGTGGCTAATGATATCCGGGAGCGTGCGCAAGGTACCGACAAATACCCGTTGTTTAGGCGTTGTTCCCTCCTGGATCAGGGCCGCGGGGGTTGTATCGGCGAGACCTCGGCGAACAAGACCCTCGCAAATCAACGATAACCCCTTGAGCCCCATATAGAAAACGATGGTCTGTTCGGGATGAATCAGGCTATCCCAGTTCAGGTTCACTGCCCCATTTCGCAGGTGACCGGTAACAAATACGCAGGACTGGGCAAAATCCCGATGCGTCAAGGGAATACCCGCGTAGGCGGCGCAACCGGATGCCGCCGTGATACCCGGCACGACTTGAAAAGGTATCCCTTTCTCGGCCAGGGTATCGATCTCCTCTCCGCCACGGCCAAAAATAAACGGATCGCCGCCCTTCAGCCGAAGGACCCTTTTACCTTCCCTGGCAAGACGCACGAGGAGTTGGTTGATATCCTCCTGGGGCAATGCGTGGTTATCCCGTTCCTTCCCCACATAGATCCGCTGAGCATCGCGCCGGGTCAGATCGACCACCGCCTCCGATACCAACCGATCGTGGACCACGACATCCGCTTGTTGCATCAAACGCAGCGCCCGGAAAGTCAGGAGATCCGGATCGCCGGGCCCTCCGCCCACCAGATAGACCTCCCCCATTTCATGGGGCGTACCCGATTCCGCGTTCAGCGTCTCCTCCAGGGCATTCCGGGCAGCGGTCTCCTTGCCGGCAAAGACCATCTCCGCGATGGGACCTTGCAGGATTTTTTCCCAAAAAATACGGCGGTCCGGCGGGGATGAAAAATGCTGTTTGACCCTTTCCCGAAAGCTGGCGGCCAATAGCGCCAATCTGCCGAACGAGGCGGGAATCAGGGTCTCCAGCCGGGCGCGGATCAAACGGGCCAGGACCGGTGATGCCCCGCCCGTGGAAACGGCCACAACAACCGGTGATCGATCGATAACGGAGGGTATGACAAAACTGCATAATGCCGGTTTATCCACCACATTGACAGGCAACGCGCGCGCATTGGCAAGATGCGCCACTCGCTGATTGAGTTCGTGATCGTCGGTTGCGGCAATGACGAGACGGTGATCGTCCAGGTCATCGGCGGAAAATACCCGCGCCCGATGCCCGATTCGCCCTTCATCATGCAACTTGGCAAGGGTTGCGCCCAGATCGGGCGCAACCACGGTGACAAAGGCGCCGGCCTGCAGTAGCAACGCCGCCTTGCGGGCAGCCACCTCGCCACCTCCGATGACCAGACAGGGCCGTTGTTTTATATCCAGAAATACAGGTAGGAAATCCATGGGTATCGTCACAGCCTCTCAGGTAAATTTCAAAGTAAAATTTCTTACCAATCCAATACTACAATAAATCCCGACCCTAATTTTGCCACGTTGCCGGGGCGGTGTTGCATGGGGCGTTCGGGGCGGGTTTTTCATAGCCGCCGGTGAAAAATCGACGTTCGTTTGTTGGACATCGGATTTATTGTAATCGTTCGATTACAATCCCGTTGATGTTTACCATCAAGCGCATGCCTGAATTGGATGGCTGCCTCGACAGGCCGCGGGACCCCTTGGCATGGTTACGGCCGTTACGCCGCTTGAGAAGGCCCCAGCGCGGCTCGCCGGGTGATGTGGCGATTGTCGGTGCATTTTGGAGTAGATCAAGATGAATAACAAAGTTAAAGTCAGCGATCTGCCTGAATTCGATATGGCACAATACCTCGCGAGCGATACGGATATAGCGGAATGAATATCCGAGCCGGGTTCCGGAAGACAATGATCCTGGAGGGCTTGCCGCCGCTTTAAGGATCGACAATGCGGTAGGAAAATCCGGGATGTTCGGTCCCCACCGGTGCGCTTGGCCGGTGCCTCGTTCCGCCTTATTCCGAGGTTCAGAGAGGCGAAAAGCGCCCGGATGCAAGCGCAGGCATCGTGAACGGTCATGTTGGGGAACCCACCACCCCCGAAGATGAAAGATGCGCCCCATGTAGGGTGGATGAGCGCTCCCGGTGCGCATCCACCGATGTTTCCGGTGGATGCGGCCTTCGGCCTTATCCACCCTACGGCCCGTACTTTCATGGCAACTATGTCAAGATTGCGTAATGTGCCGAATGGCGGCCTTTCACCTCGTCCGAAGGGCGCCAATCAAACGCGTCAAGGCGGTGGCAAAGCCCAAAGGGATACGACCCTTGCCAATGGTTCACTATTGCCCGCGGGCCGTATCTTGCCTTGGCGCGCCCGGTTGGCCCCGAACCCCAAAATAAGCTGGAATGGGGCACTGGGTTTTATGCAACGAGTCGCTTTACTGATAGCGGCGGGATTCATGCTTTTCGGGTGCGAGGGAACCGCGCCTTCTGTTCGAACCCCACCGCACACGGATTCGAAACCGGCCGGACCGAGCGTTTCGGGCACTCAGGTTTCGGAATCGGTTTTCCGCGCGGTCGCATTGCACCCTTCCAGGCGGGTCATCCGGTCTGTCGTCTCCGAATACAAGGACGACAAGGAAGAAAGCCGACCGTCTCGGGTCGAGGTCATCGGCAGGTTGCCTCATAATGCGACGGATGCGGATCGGGCAGTGTTACAGGATTCTATGTTCCGGATGCAGGAGCGACTCATCACGGAGCATGGCATTGCTGCTGGCGACATCAATATGAACCTTGAACGGGATGAGAATGTGCCCCATCCGGGTCGCGTCGAGTTGGCGAGCGTCCCGAAAACCACTTCCGGTGTTACTCCGAAGCCTCAGCCTTCGGAAGAGACCGGTCAGCGGAAACCATCCACGCCGGACACCGCGAAACCGTCGCCAAGCGAGCCCCGGACCGAGCACAGCCGGAACCAAAAGGGCCATCTTGCTCAGGAGTCCGGTGTTCGGAGACCAGGCGGCAGGAACAAATCCGATAAAGGGAAGGGCGCGCAACACGCCGCCGATTCGCCCTCGCCGGCGGTCCCGCCGGATTCGCCAATCCGACACCGGAAACCGGATGCCGGTCCTTTCATACCGAAACCGGACAAGCATTCCAAACAAACCCGGATAGCAAAGGGTCCGTCCAAGAGTGGCGTTTCCCGAAAGCAAGGAAACGCGGGACCGTTTATCCCTCGCCGCCGCCCCGGTAAGCCGCCGAAAAAACCCGGCCAAGGAAGCCTCCCCAAACCCATCGCTGATTCCACGCCCCCCCTGCCGGAAACCATTTATTTCGGCGGGTACATCGTCGCCAAAAGGCCCGACCTGGAGATACCTTTTTCCGGTTCCTCACCGGACGCGGGCGATGTCGGTATCGTCAAAAAGGCCCGGGCGACCGGCTCCCGTGCCCCCAAACGTTGCATCGACGGACGTTCGACGCCATCGGCCCTCGTCCAACGGGATGATTTCCGTGCCGGTTTCAGCGGGGCCATCTATTTCCTTTCCGGCAACCACCACACGATCTATCTGAGCAACATCTGGCTCGATGACGACAGACCATCACTCGCCGAGCGCATCCGCGTCTCCGGTTACGATGCGCGCCAAAAGCAGGCAAAACCCCTGTTCAGGTTCGACACCGACACCGAAATCTACGTGTTGGGATCGGATATCGTCTTTCGCGCCTACCCGACCAACGCGCCCGGCACCCCGATTCTGTGCATGGACGCCCGGGTATCCTTGAAGAATCCGGGCAAAAATGGCAAGGTGATCATGTACTATCGGCACGACGGCGCCCTCTATCGGTATGACGCGCGCCTGCGCCGGCTGGCGGCGACGCTACTCTTGGGAAAAGGCATCCGATGAATATGACAATCCTGGTCAAGTGGTTTACGTGGATTGGGTTACGCTGGAAATACCGGTTTGGCATGTCCCATCGCGTATCCAGGGACATCGAGGCATTGACCAGTGAGAAGACCCATTACTCGAAAGATTTGATCACCCCGTCGGAAGAAGGGATCTGCCGGGACTTCGAGCAACTGGAAGGCAGCGATATCGACCATTTCAAGTGGATCACGCTGGGTATGCTGTTGATCCTGATCGCGTTCATCTGGCTGATCTTTCGCGCCACCGACATTACGCCCCAACTCATCGCCCTTTTCTCCCCGCAGACCCTTGGATATATGGACATTGTGTTTGGGATCATTGGCGGACTGGGCATCACCGTCCTGATCATCACCTTTTTCGCCGCGAACGAAGCCTTGCCCTTGCGGGTGATGAAAGAGGAAGCGACGGAGGCCGCCGAGAATCTGCGGGTATCGGGCGAGGCAGGCCGCCGACCCACCCCCGGATGGCAAAATCTGCTGCTTTTCATCATCGTCGTCTTCGAGGTGGGCATCTTCGGCTCCCTGATGCTCTCCTATGTGGGGGATTTCACCAATACCCAGAATTTCATCGCGGGATTTGCGTTCGGCACCATTCTGGCCATCGTGCTCACCGTCATGACCCATAAGGCAGGCAAGGCCATCTATATTGCCCACCACCGTTCGGCGCTGACCGAGGCCGTCAAACGGGAGGCGAGGCAATTCCTCGAAACGGAGACACCTTACAGCGTGCCTGTCATCGAACAGTCGGAGACCTTCCGCAAGATCAAACAGGCCTTCGGACCCATCCAATTCGATGGAAAAAAACTCCCGTTCCGGAGGACAGGGGGGATACCGATACTCACCTTCATCCTGGTCTCCAGCATCGCCGTGGCCGGTTTTGTTTGTCCGAGACAGCATCCAGGCCAATATCAACGACATGCTGAAACGCCAACAGATGGAGGAGACGACACTGCGGGAGGAGCTCAGCATGATGGAAGAGAAAGCTATTGCTCCCCAGGACATCATGGGAGAGCTTAGTGCTGCCCAGGAATACCGGGCCGACGAGTTCGCATCCGATGAAATGGTGGCCGCCCGGGCCGGCATATTCATCATCGCCATCACCTTCATCGGCCTACAGATCATCACGACCCTCATCGGCTATTCGGATGGCTTCGACTTCGGCGAGAACGCCGTCACCTACTATCCCCACCGGCAGGCATACGAAAAATCCTCCCGTATTTTGACCGAAGACGCCCTGAAAAAGCGCGATCGAGCGCGGTTCGAGGCGCTTTGTCGACGCGTCGATACCGTCCTTGCCGGATATCATAAAATCGCCCTCCAGAAGACAGAGCGGGACACACACACTCTACCATTGCACCAGGCCCTCGAATCCCGCAAGGCCCTGCGGTTCGAAACCTATCGGGCGGCACGAAAACACCGAAGCACGTAAGGAAAAATGACCCATGTTTTCTTCGAGAACACTCCTAAAAACCCTGTTCATAGCAGCCACGCTGTGGCTGGCGACCCCCGTCAATGCCGAGCTGATAACTGTCGAGAGTTGCTACGATCGAATCTCAGCCGCTTCGGATCGCCCGGCGCCGGAAAGGGTCTTATATGTCCTCATCGATCAAACCACGCCCTGGATAAAACGGGATAGTAACGAGACAGAGAAAGGCACCGATCCCATCTCCGAGCGCATGGCCGAACACATATCCCGGCTCGTTTCCGGTTGGCCCCAACATAGCGATATGGTGTATGTGATTACCTTCTCGGCCATCTCCGAGGGCAGGGATGTCGCCGAGGCGTTTTCGGTGCGGACGGATGGTTTACCGCCTGAATCGGTGGAAAACCACTGGCGTCAGTCCCAGATCCGCGCCTTCAAGGCCTGTTTCCGCAACCAGAGCCTCAAGGCCCGGATAGCCATCAAGCGGGGGACGCGGCATATCCTCGAACAAGCGGATAGTTCCATCGGGCGATCGGAAATACTGCAATCCCTGCACCGCTTCGCCACCACACGTCTGCAACAACAGACCGATGCCGAGATCACGATCCTGGTTGCGTCGGACCTCCTGGAGAATTCCAGCATCATGTCTTTTTATCAGGGGGGCGATACCTTCGCGATCGATGATGAGGCCGCCCTGGAATACGCCAATCAGGTCGGGCTGATTCCGGATTTTCACGGGGCCAAGGTCTTTGGGATCGGTCTCGGTTTGGGAAGCAGCCTGCTCAAGTCGTTCACGGGAACACAATCGGTTGCCGCCTTTTGGGAGGGGTATTTCAGGGAGGGCCATGGCGGGCTTATCGAGTTGGGGAGGCCGACGTTGCAGAGGAAAGCGCTAAATTAAAGGTGATGGTAGCTCAATCCCATCAAAGAAATACCAGACTTACCCGCGTTGAGTTGACGCCACTGCCATCTATGAATGGCAGTTCAAGCGACCGCGAAAAGAACGTTCAGTCCCGCCTTCTCGATTCCCTATACTTTGCGTACTACACGATTACAACGACAGGCTATGGCGACATAGCGCCCGGCTCGGACGCCATCAAATTCTTTACAACAGTCCTCAATGTGATCGAACTTTTGTTCATCGTCATTTTCATCAATGTCCTAACCAGTAATCGTAGAGAGAAATCCTAAAGATACGGATGAGGCGTCTTTATACAAAGAAAGCGGGGGACGCATCTTCCACCTGGGGGAAGGTGAATTGCGGTTCGGCTTTCTCTACGGCTGCCCGTCATTTGGATTTTGCAGAAAGACGCGTCGATTCCATAGAATCATCGATTAAATTCGAAAAACTATCCGTTAAATCCGAAAATCCACCAGTCGATTTTCGAAATCAACCGGTCGATTTTAGAAATCGACTGGTGGATTTTAGAAATCGACCCGTTAAATCCGAAAATCGACGCGTCGATTTCAGGAATCGACCTGTCCATTTCGGAAATCGAAAGGTTGTCCATAAAAAATAATGATTCACGAAGAACAAAGCACCGCGCGGGGACGGCAGCCGAACGATGGAAAAATCCCGCTTTCCCAGCCGATTTCCCATAACTCGGACAGGCTCTCGAGAGACCAATCATGATAATCAGCCTACTCGCCCCCGGTAATGGGGCATTCCTCGATACACTCCACGCGGCCTTCCTGAAAGACCCTGGCAGTGTCGGCCCGCAATGGCGCGACTGGTTCCGGGAACTGGACAGATCCACGCTCCAGCCGTCGGGCGATAATATCCAAAAAAAACAAGACACCGCCTCCGTCGAAAAACAGGCCGCTGTGTCCCATCTCATCAGGGCCTATCGTTTCCGCGGCCATCGTCACGCCCGCCTGGACCCGTTGGCGTTCGATAAACAATCCCCCGCCCCAGCGGACTTGGGGATCCCCTTCCACGGCCTTACCGAGTCGGACCTGGATACGCGTTTCCATGCCGAAGAACTGTTCAGTGACGCCCCACAGGCTACCCTGAGGGAAATCCTCGGGCGATTGCGCGCCATCTATTGCGGATCCGTGGGCGCCGAATACATGTATCTCACCGCCACGGAGCAAAAACAGTGGATCCGGGAGCGGCTGGAAGGGGCGCGCGGACGGCCGGATTTCCCGGCGGAAAAGAAGCGCGATATCCTGAAGTGGCTGACGGCCGCCAACGAATTCGAGACCTATCTCCACAGGAAATACGTCGGACAAAAACGTTTTTCCCTGGAGGGTGGCGAGAGCCTGATCCCCCTGCTGGACGAATTGATCCAGTCCGCCAGCGTACGGCACGACGCGCGGGAGGTGGCCATCGGCATGGCCCATCGGGGCAGGCTCAATGTATTGGTGAACATCTTCGGGAAGAGTCCCGAGGCCCTGTTCGGCGAATTCGAGGGAAAGACCGCAAAAAACCTGCCGGGGATATCCGGGGACGTGAAATACCACCTGGGATTCTCATCGGAGATCGTCACGGAACGCGGCCACATCCATGCGGCATTGGCCTTCAATCCCTCCCACCTGGAGATCATCGGTCCGGTTGTAGAGGGATCGGCCCGCGCGCGGCAGGACCGGCGCAGTGACGAGGAACACAGCCGGGTATTGCCGGTCCTGATCCACGGCGACGCCGCCTTTGCCGGCCAAGGCGTGGTCATGGAGACCCTCAACCTCTCCGAGACGCGGGGTTACGGCACCGGCGGCACGATCCATATCATCATCAACAACCAGATCGGATTCACCACCAGCGACCCGAGCGACGTCCGCTCCACCCTATATTGCACCGATGTGGCCAAGATGGTCCAGGTCCCCATCTTCCACGTCAATGGAGATGACCCGGAGGCCGTGCTGCTCGTTGCCGGCATCGCCCTGGATTACCGGATGCGGTTCAAAAAGGACGTGGTCATCGACATGGTCTGCTACCGGCGCCACGGCCACAATGAGAGCGATGAACCGCTGGCCACCCAGCCGGAGATGTATCGGGAGATCGCGCGGAAACCGGATGCGCGGCGGCTGTACGCCGATGGACTGATCGCCGAGGGGGTGCTGGGGGAAGCGGACGCGGCGCGGGTATCCGAGGAATACCTCTCGGCCCTGGAAAGCGGCCGGATCGTCTCCCGCCCCCTGGTGGAAAGACATAAAGCGCGCTATCTGGCCAACTGGAAACCCTACAGGGAGACCCGATGGGATACCCCCGCGGATACGGCCGTGGCCATGGAGCGGATCGAGAAACTGGGCCTCAAGGTTGCCGAATACCCCGCCGACTTCGTCCTCCACCGAAGCGTTGCCCGAATCCTGGCCGCGCGCCGGAAAATGGCCCTGGGCGAGGAGCCCATGGATTGGGGGTTCGCCGAAATGCTGGCCTTCGCCACCCTCATCGAGGAGGGCTATTCCATGCGCCTCTCCGGCCAGGACAGCGAGCGCGGCACGTTTTTCCACCGCCACGCCGTGCTCCACGATCAGGAAGGCCGCGGCGCTTACCGGACCTTGGAGCACCTGTTCGACGGGCAACCTACCTGCTGGATCGTCAACTCCGTCCTGTCCGAGGAAGCGGTGCTGGGTTTCGAATACGGATACGGCAGCGCCGAACCGGAGTCCCTGGTGATTTGGGAGGCCCAATTCGGCGATTTTGCCAACGGGGCGCAGGTAGTCATCGACCAGTTCCTGAGTTCCTCCGAGGCCAAATGGGACCATCTGTGCGGCTTGGTTCTGCTCCTGCCCCACGGTTACGACGGTCAGGGCCCGGAACATTCCTCGGCCCGGCTGGAACGCTTCCTACAGCTGGCGGCCCAGGACAACCTACAGGTCTGCGCGCCCACCACCCCCGCGCAGATATTCCACCTGTTGAGGCGCCAAATGCTCAGACCCTACCGCAAGCCTCTCGTCGTCATGAGCCCCAAGAGCCTACTTCGCCATCGCCTCTCCACCGCCACCCGGGAAGAGTTGGCGCGGGGTGGTTTTCAGGTCATGATCGACGAGGTGGATGGACTGACCCCCGAAACCGTCATTCGGGTCGTATTCTGTGCCGGCAAGGTCTATTACGACCTGCTGGAACAACGGCGCAAGGAAAAGAACGGACACATCGCCCTTGTGCGCCTGGAACAACTCTATCCTTTTCCCCGGGAAGAGGTCGCCAAGGCGCTTGCTCGCTATCCCAGCGCGCAGGAGATCGTTTGGGCGCAGGAGGAACCGCGAAACCAGGGGGCGTGGGATTTCATCAACTCCCGGCATCATTTGGGGGGGCTTTTGAGACCGGAACAGAACTTGTTCTATGCCGGCAGGCCGTACGCCGCTTCCCCGGCCACGGGGAGCCACGGCCGGCATTTGGCGGAACAACAGGCGCTGGTGGCGGATGCGCTGAATGATTGAAGAAATCCGGGTATGAATCCCTCGCATGAATCAAAAGGGCACGGGGGCTTGACGTATTCTTCGTGTTTGCGGGAATGACCCTACCCGCCGGCGACCGGCGGCCAAACCGCCAGCGTTTCGCCGGATGCGAGGGTTCGGCGATCCAGGTCATGGGGAAACTGGTGTACCCCATCGATAAAAACCAGTTTCACCAATTCGCGGGGGACCCCGATCCCGGTCAGGACCGCCGCGATGGTCGTCCCTTCGGGCACATCCAGATCGACGGTATTTTGCCTGGCACCCGGCGGGAGATACTGCCCGAGGCTGGCAAAAAGCTTGAGTTCGATTTTCATGGTTTTTCACCCACCGCCTCTCGCCGCCAATCTCGCGTTGGCGGATAAGGCCGAAGGCCGCATCCACTAGCGCTCTTATCATCGAAGGGCGTTGCGGCCGGCAGTACTACCGCGCACCGCCTCCAGCG
Organism: uncultured Thiotrichales bacterium; assembly: GCA_964593225.1. Classification (GTDB taxonomy): domain Bacteria; phylum Pseudomonadota; class Gammaproteobacteria; order HK1; family HK1; genus JABDQX01. The sequence continues at coordinate 10,111 of CAZQHJ010000017.1, read as the reverse complement.
GTCGTCAGGAAATGATAGGCCTCCATCACCCGCGTGGGATCGCTTCGTAACCGCTGTTTCCACTTCCCGAGTGGAGTCTTGCTCTGAATGAGCCCGCGCAATACGCCGCTCGTCCCCGTCCAGCCCGCCATTTCGCCAATGGTGAGGGCGCCGACCAATCGATCCTCATAGAAGGCCAACCGTATGTACCGGTAACGATCCCGGTCCATCAATATCCCACGATTCCGCCATTCTTCCTCGTCCCAAAGACCCAAGGAGGTCGAAACAAGGCCCATGGTGTCCAACACATTCATGCTCAAACTTCCGGGGTAGACCGTTGGAACCCCCGCCATATTCAACGCGCCGACCCGCCCGTGCTCGACGGCAGTCGGCTGAATGGCGTGCACCATCCGCTCCCCGGTGGACCAATCTTTTCCCTGGGCAACATCTCCCGCGGCATAGATATCGGGTTGACTGGTGCGAAGGTATTCGTCCACCAGGATGCCATCCCGAACATGGATGCCGGTTCCCGAGATGATATCGAGATTCGGACGCACCCCGGCGGCGAGCACGACCAGATCGGCCACCAAGGGTTCTCCCGTTTCCGTGTGAACGGTCAAACCGGTGGATAATCTGGCGCGGGAATTGGGGGTGTAACCGCCCCTTTCGATGCCGGTGACGCGGGTTGCCGTGCGAACGGTCACGCCCTTTTCGGCGCACCAACGCTTTATCATTCCCGCGCCGGTTTCATCCATCGTGCGCGGGAGCATCTGCCCCTCGCGCTCCAGCACCGTCAGCGTTGCCCCGCGTCCGAGTAACGCCCCCATGACGATGCAGCCGATGAATCCCGCCCCAATCAGCACCACCCGGGCGCCGGGTCTTGCCAGTTCCCGGATTTGCCGGGCCTGATCCAGCGTCCAGCAGGGGTGAACGCCCGGCAGTTCCACGCCGGGGATGGGGAGGGTGATAGGACGGGATCCGGTGGCGAGTAACAGGCGATCGTAGGGGAGCTGACTGCCGCTTTCCAGATCGAGCGTTTTATCTTGTGTTCCGATGTAGGCGACCCGCTCGTTGCGGAACTCGAGGCCGTGTTTGGCGTAATGGTCTTCCTTGCGCAGATGCGTACCCCCAGCATTGATTTCATCGGCGATGAAATACGGGATGGCCATCCGGGAATAGGGCATCCCGGATTCATCGCCGAGTAGGGTGATTTGGCTGTCCCGATCGGTTTTGCGCAGCGTTTCCGCCGCGATTACGCCGGCCGGGCCGGCGCCAATGATGACGTAGTGCATTTTTTATATCTCGTGGAGAGGAAGGCTTTTACACCCTTATCGTTTCTTGCTTGAACGGCACATTACAAACATTTTTCAACAGACGGGCGACAAGGGGTATTTTGTAGTGATAGCCCTCGGAAGATGCCTCGTTACAGGTCTCGGCATAGAGGGCCTTTATCCATTTGAAATCGATCTCGCTCAATATCGTATCGTATTCATTTTTAATCTCCGCATAGGTTGCCTCTCCCGCGCGCATTTTTCGACCCAGCATATTGAGCTTGAAGGCGGTCATCTTATATTCCCGCGCCCGGTCCGAGAGGTCGAAAAACGAATCGAGCAAACCGAAAAAGGCGGCGGCAAGGATCAATGCCGAGAGGATAGTATCGCCTTTTACGATATCTCCGACGATTGCCGCAAGTCCGCTGCTGGCAAGGACCACGGCAAACATGATGACCTTGTGGATCACTCGGAGCGCGTTGGCGCGCTTTTCCATGTAATTGAGGGCAATGTCCCACTCGATCTCCAGCTCATGGATTTTGGCGGCGGAGGCGTCGGCGGTAAAGGTGGGCGAGGCGGACCGTCCCGCACCGGTTTTTGTATGACGCATATTTTCTCCCTCACTTTTTAGAGCGCCCCTCCAGGTGTATTTGTTCTTCCACTGCAAAAATCATTTTGCTTGACAAAATGATATAGCCCTGCTTCGCGGAACGAAGGGTTGTCAAGGGAAACTCAGGCGTTTTGTTTTCCCCATACATGAACAACCCGGTCGATTTTGTTAGTGAGAGACCTTCTTGACAGTAACGATGTCGATAGCGGATGTGGTTTCAGGAAAAGACATGGGCGGGTAGTGCCCCGTTCTTCTACCGGTTTCGTGGTATTTCAGTATTTCTTTTTCGGCGTCTTTGCCGAAGGTGGCAGCGGCGATCTCGAATTCAAGTCCAATGTCCTGTTCTCCACCTATGTAGGCGAGCGTCTCCCAATCCCCCGTTTTTATATCTCTGACCGGCTTGTTTTGAGGCCACCATTGATCGCCGAGCAGCTTCAAGTGGACCAACACCCAAACGTTGCTTTCGTAGTCAGCCATCTCCGATGTACCTTTGACAACTACCCGCGCACCGACTTCCTGGCCATCGGTTGGTGAGACTATATTGACCGTGTTCACGGATTCGGCGGATGCCATGGTAAAAATAAAAGACATGAGGACAAAAAATGCCATTCTTGAATAGAATCTCTTCATTCGATTTCTCCTTAACATTTTTATCATATTTGTCACATGGCGCTATTTTTCGGATTTGCGTTGAAATCAATCGCGCTTTCTTGAGGTTTATTTCTCTCTCAGAGGAGAGAAAAAGTTTTGATATTTTCTACTGGCTCTTTGCGGTTCTTTATTTTTATCCTCACGAGCCGCCTCCAGGATTTGCGAATCGACATGCTCCCACGCCCAGTCCGGAATAAAATGGGTTGCCTTTTCGTACTCGGAAGCCGCCTTTTCGAAGAGTCCAACCTTGAAAAAGGTATCCGCTTCCTTCAAAAGGTCAAAAAGATGCTCCATTTCAGATTTTTGCTCCCCGTTGGATGCGGCTTCTTGTGGTTGAGAGGTTTGTCCGGATTTCGATGTTTCCCTGGCGGCTAATTCTGTATTTTCTATAGGTGTTTTTATATAAGTAAGCACAGCTACTATTGTCCCCACTACAGTAGCAAGCGTGGCAATAATCGTTAGAAATTTCACAGTCATGTCCTTTCCTGAATGCGCCGCCTGAAAAAGTCCACACTTTCCCAACATTCCGCGTCTTTCAGGTTCAATCGTAAAGACGGCCCCGTCACAAGGAACGCCAGCCTGCCAATCGGACTCGCCTTCCCCATGACCGGGAAGGCTTTCCCAACGATTGGGCTCGCCTGACGAATCATTGCGTAGGCGAGCCGAGTCGCCTGTCTCACTTGACCGATCGCCGGTCTCGCATGCCCTGTCGCCAGGAAAACGAACCGGATCACCCGGATCGATTTCCCCGCCACCGGGAACGCCGGTCGGATAAGCGGTTTCATGCACCCAACCATCGGGAATGCGAGACCGGCAACAGTACCTGTGTTCCCGGTCATCGGAACGCGAACCCAACAATCCGGCTTGTCTACCGGATATCCCGGAAAACGAGCCCGATCACCGGGAAAGCGAGCCGCCAGGCGCCCAACGGATGAGCATCAGACGTCTACCGGCACATCCAGGGAATCGGAATACATCTCGATACCCAGCTCCTGGCCCAGCCGGCGCGCCCGATCATCGATCATGGGTGAAACCACGATGAGTCGGTTTGCCTGGCGTTGATGGCGCTTCTCATAAAAAAGTGCCTTGCGCTTGAAGATCCACATGTCCGATTTGCTCATGGACGATTTCAGTTCACAGATAATCAGCAGGCCGTTTTTGATGATTACGTCGAGTTCCACCTGATCCGGGCGTCCGGGAAATACCTCACCCGCATCGTCGAACTCATTCACATTGACCACCTCCACGCCGAAGCTCTCCACCAGGATGGCCGCCAGCGCATCGCGAAAGGCCTTCTCGGATTGTATGCCCCAACGCGCGCCCAACGCGCCAATGGAACGATCGTGTTTTTTGGCTTGCGCCATAATCTCCTGATGCATCGCATGGAAGCGCCGGTTCGAGTCTTCCCATTTGCGGCTTTGCTCTTCCCGATCCCGACGCAGTTCATCGAGCATCCGCGTGAACCGGTCTTCGGTTTCCTCCTTGGTTGGAAATCGCTCCTGGACAACCGTCAAAATGGAATCGCGCAGCGGTGGATCACTACGCAGTAGATGCGGAAGCCGGTTACGAACGGAACCGATTATTTCTTCTTCAGTCGTTAGGCCGGTCATGGCATGAATTCCTATTTATACTTCGCACGGGCCATTTGTTTAATTTCCGAAACAGCCGAAACGCCGGATTGCATCCGAGATAACTCTTATCATTAAATGTGTTATAGATACAGATACTATCGGCGCTTGTTCTAGGGAAAGTTCAAAATCCTGACGTTAAAAGTATAGCTCCATGGAATGTGGTTTATAGAACTGAAACCCGTATCGACGCGGCTTCGAAAGTCTGTGACGCCCACCCCTCGTCGGTCGCGCCGAGGGCTGAACAAGAATGAATGTGCCCCGCGTTGTTGAAGAGGATATCCACGTGCCCGAACCAGTCGAAGGCGGCGGAAACCACCTTATCGACCCCGCCTGCCTCTTCCAGGTCGGCAGCGACGGTGAGGGTTTCGACCCCCAGGGCCTGGATGCGTTCTTCGGCCTTGGCCGGATCGGCCTCGTTTCTGCCGGTAATGACCAGGTTGCAACCCTCCCTGGCCATCTCCAGGGCGCTCGCGAGACCAATGCCTCGATTACCGCCGGTTACGAGGGCAACTTTGCCATGGATGCCTAAATCCATCGGAATTCTCCTCTTGATTCATCGATTCATTACTATGGAAAATGTTGCCCGTTCATGAAATCTCCGAGCTAAGAGCGTGTCTTGAAATTTGTCTGTCTACTGCGCCGCCCCCACCAGCTAATGGCAAGGTGCATAGTGGTTTTTCTGATGTGGTTAACATCACAAATAACCGGACTTATTTGTGAGTAGCGCGAACGGAAAACGAGCCAGATTGGTTTGTTTTGTTAGATTTTGTTCTTCTCGGATAGCTCATTTACTCTTTTTATTACATATTGGGAAAACAATGCATGGTTGATAATATACTTGAATTTATCCCTTCCTTCATATGCCATAATAACTTTCGAGCATATTTCTCTGATGGGTTTCTCTTTATTCATTTGATAAACCGCAGGTAAAACCGCATTTATGCTTGGCTGAATGTTTTTTGCATCACAGTCCATCATTATTTGATCTAAAACATCACGCCAAGGTCTGTGGTCCGTTAGCTCTATTTCCGAGTCTATAAATTCCCAAGAAATATAATGCTTCCCATATAAATTAAACTCCTCAATCTTGCTTTCAGTTGCAAAGGGTGGATCGTTAATAAGATCGATGCCATATAAGGTCTGTGTATAGGGAGCATTCCTTGTTGCGAAAGGTTTAACACATTCATTATTCTCATCAAGTTCAGCCAGCACGATCCTGGACTCCAGAGTATCGAATACTTTGATGAATGCTGCTTCTTTAGAGGCGCCTGAATCACTCAGAATGGAATGTAGAAACTCACTAATACTATCTGCTTCGCGAAACTTTCCACCTATCCAGCGTGTGGGAAGCAGCAACTCTGCTGCAAACCTATTTGCTTCACTTTCCATCTCCCGATATTCCCATCTTACATCCGCACCCAAGTAGGTTGTATGTGAGAGGATTGTTCCGGTATGCCAAGGAATTATTATGTGACCTAACTCGTGTGCTAATGTGAACTTTTGTCTGGTTTTAGGGTGTATAGTATTAATAATGATCTCTGGTTTTTTCGTACCGTCGATGCTAATAGATATTCCATCTGCTGAAAACGGTATCCTGCGTCTATCTATCACGGCATACTTTTCAACCAAACCATCTAAATCAAAAGGTGGTTCCAGAGCATGCCTGGCTAAGAGCCTTTGCGCCATTTTTTCTTCCGGGCGGATTATATTTTTTCAATCCGCCTAAGCCAGTTAGTCATTTTTTCCGCCTCTTCCGCGCTGCCAGCCCTTGCAGCTAGTGAAAGCCTTTCCGCGCCAAGCTCATCATCAAGAGATATACCATTTCTCTTGCTGCGTAGAATCACTGGAAGTATTGATGGCTTTGTACCCCATATCGAGTATTCTTCCCATGTCATGCCAAGGAAATCATGTAGCGTCATTCCTTTTCCTTCTTCGCCATCCGACCAACGCTCGACATAGTCGTCAATTTCATCCATAAGGACATCGCCGTTCAAACATTTTTCTATAAAATTCATGATATCACCACCTAGCGAGGCTTCATCTCAGACCAATAGAAGCATGAATCTGCATTAGTAAATGCACTCTTAAAATTTGATTCATTTGTAAAGCCGAGCGGGGAATAAACAAATTAATTAGGCTTTCTTATTTTGCGGCCCGGAACAGCAGGCTTTATCATTATACCCGTTTGTGGATCAGCTACACCGATATGTATTCCACGCTTATTGAAGACCTCAATCTCACCATGAAGAGAGTCCCAGACATAAAAAATATTTTCCTCAAGATTTTTATAGATCTTTCTCCCCCCACTTATACCTGCAATCCTACAATCATATAGAATTGGTGGTTTTGGAATGGGTGGTTTCCCCAAAACTTCCCCCCCCTTCGATAGTGTGTTTATTTCCCACTCGGCTTTACAAATTAATCGAATCTTAATAGTGGTTTACTAATACAGAATCATCTTCATCGGTCTGGGGCGCGGCTGTAATAGCCTCGCGAGCGGCATCCAACATGTGCCGCAGACGAATGGCATCATCCTTGTACGCGTAGGTGATTTCTCGCTGACTGCGGGAAGCGGTCAGCGAGAAATGACGCTCAAACCCCCAACCGCGCCAGCGTCTCCCGGGTCGGCTCGCCCTGGGGCGTCCAACCACGGATCTCGTAGTACTCCGGCAGCATAGCGGCCAGATCGCTGACCCTGCCCTTGGCGGGCCCACTGCCTACCGGGGTTTTGAGCACCCGTTCCGGCAGGGTATCGTCTTCGGCGGTGAACCCGGCGTCGAGATTGAATTTGCGCTCGAGATTCCAGATGCGCTCGCCGGCCTCGACCAGTCTTTCGGCGGTCCAACCGCCTTCGCAAGCGGCATCGATCTGGGGCTGAATGTCGTCCAGGCTCCAGGCGAAGGTGGAGAATACGCAGAGCCCGGAGGAATCCACCGCGGCGGTGAGGTCCTGGAAGGCCTTGACGAGGGCGGGTTTGCCCTCGGTGACCAAAGGATCGGTCTTTTCGGGGATACCCAGCACCTCGGAGGACACGGTGTAGCTGCGCAGATGGCAGGCGCCGCGATTGCTGGTGGCGTAGGTGAGGCCCATGCCCTGGATGCCCCGGGCGTCGTAGGCGGGGAACTCCTGTCCCTTGACGGTCATGGAAAGATCGGGCCGCCGGTACTTTTCGCACAGGCGCTTGGAGCCCTGACCGACCTCCCGTCCGAACCCTTCGCCCTTGCCGGTCTGTTCGGCGATGGCGCAGAGGGCCTCGGCGCTGCCGAACCGAAGTTCGATGCCGCCGGTGTCGTCCGTGGTGATGGCGCCCGCTTCGAAGAGCTCCATGGCGGCGGCCACGGTGGCCCCGAAGGAGATGGAGTCCATGCCGTACTCGTTGCAGAGATAGTTGGCGTAGGTGACGGCGTCGAGGTCGTCCACGCCCGTATCGGTCCCCAACGCCCAGGCGGCTTCATATTCCAGACCACCGGAGGCCCCCCAGTACTTGGGACTGGTCTTGACGGAGAAGTGCTCCTTGTCGATGCGGGAGATCCGGCCGCAGGCGATGGTGCAGCCGAAACAGGCGGCATTGGTGACCAGATTGGCCTTGCCATCGGTGGCGCGGGCCTCAAGCATGGCCTCGCCGGAGATCTTGCCGGCCCCTTCGAACTGGGATTCGCGCCAGTTTCTCGTGGGCAGCGCGCCCATTTCGTTGATGACGTTCATCAGGACCTGGGTGCCGTAGGTGGGCAACCCCTGGCCCGTCACCGCGTTTTCCGCCAGGACCTTTTTGCCGGCATGGACGGCATTCATGAACGCCTTGGGGTCCCGGATATTGCCGACGCCCCGGGTGCCGCGGATGGCCACCGCCTTGAGGTTCTTGCTGCCCATGACGGTGCCGACGCCGGAACGCCCGGCGGCCCGATGGAGGTCATTGACCACGCAGGCGAAGAGACAGCCGCTTTCCGCCGATTGCCCGATGGCGGCGATGCGCAGCAGCGGGTCCTGGTGTTTTTGGTGCAGCAGTTCATCGGTCTCCCACACCGATTTGCCCCAGAGATCGTCGGCGGGCAAGAGTTCCGCCGTGTCGTTTTCCACGTAGAGATAGACCGGTTGCGGGGCCTTGCCCTCGAAGATGAACATGTCCCAGCCGGCATTTTTCATCTCGGCCCCGAGGAACCCGCCGGAATTGGAACAGGCCACGGCGCCGGTGAGGGGGCTTTTGGTGATCACGGAATAGCGCCCGCCGGTGGAGGCCATGGTGCCCGTCAATGGGCCGGTGGCCATGATGAGTTTGTTTTCAGGGGAAAGGGGATCGACGGTGGGCTGGATCTCCTGGGTGAGATACTTGGTGGCGAGCCCTCGCTGTCCCAGGTATTGCATCGCCCATTCCATGTTGAGCGGCTCGCTTTTGCACACGCCCTTGGTGAGATCGATACGTAAGATTTTTCTTTGCCATGCCATTGCTTTTTCTCCTTACACAGCACTATGAATGGGCAGCATTCGCGAGACTCTTCTCGGCGGAGGCCCGCATCCGCTGGAAGCCCGTCCAATCGGAATCGATATAGGTCATGGCCTCGGTGGGACAGGCCTTGACGCATTCCGGTTCTCCGCCGCACAGGTCGCACTTGATGACCTTGCCGGTGTCCCGGTTGTAGTTGATGGTGCCGAAGGGGCACGCGATGGTGCACACCTTGCAACCGACGCACCGGGCATTGATGACCACCTTGGCCCCGGTGTTTCCATCGATTTCGATGGCGCCCACGGGACAGACGTTCATGCACCAGGCATCGGCACATTGGGTGCAGGTAAATGGCGCGAACTGCCCCTCGCCATGGAAGACAAAGACCTTGATGCGGGATTTTGCCGGATTGAACATCCCTTCATTGTCTAAAGAGCATGCCATCTCACACTGCAGACAACCGGTGCATTTTTGGGGTTGGATATGCAGAAAACGTTGCATGGTTGGAACTCCTTGTCATTTCCCGAATTCGAGCGCTTTAGACACGCTCTTAGCTCGACGCGGGAAATGACCTGCTTGAAGGACATAAATCCGAACGCCGCGCGTTCGGATATGTCTTTTATTTGTTAACGCTTTGCGCCGGAACCCGAATGGGATGGGCTCGGATTCCGGCGCCGGGTTTTCCGGGATTTTTGTTTTTCCGATACGTAAATAAGACGTCGGGCCCGTCTGCGACCTTCAACGAACCGAAGATAATCGAGCCGGAAGGCGTTGCATACGGAAAGTCACGTCAGTCGTTGGGTATCTTTATCATTTTCGATAATTTTTCAAACCAACGGTCGTCGAACCGACGGTCGAAGGCAGTTGGCTTGAAAGATTAGGGTCCAAGCTGCGCCTCGGATACCCGCGAGGTGAAGTAGTCGTCCGACGCGTCGAGGGTTACCCCATTGCCGGCATGGTCGACCAATGGCTGCTCGAAGTCATTCCAACCCCGAAGGCCGGTCTGCAAGGAGCAAACCCGGGTATATCCCATGGATTGCATCGTCCTGCCGGCCAGAAGACTTCGATTACCGGCGCGACAGATGATGATAATCTCCTTGTCTCTGGCCCGGACGAGCTCCGGGACCGTCTCCTCAAAGCCCCATTCCACGGCGGTCTCCAATATGCCTCTCGGGACATTGAGTGAGCCCTCGATGCGCATGGCTTGAAATTCGTAGGGTTCACGGACATCCAGGAGCATGGGCGATTCGCCTTTTTCCATCTTTTCCACCAGGTCCCAGGGGAATATTTCCGCGACGGATTGGCGGCATTGTTCGATGAGGTCGGTGAATCGGGCGACGGTAACGGCCGGTTTCGATTGCGAGGATTCTGATTGTATCTGGGTCATTCTATCACCTGAATAATTTTGGCAGTGCAACCGAATGAAGGCATTTTATGGTTGAACTGCCGTGCATAACATGCACGGGTTTAATGAGTTCGCGAATTCAAGTCGCAAGTGCAACAGTTGGATCGATGTTGAAAAATAGCT